>JANYED010000122.1 GCA_025363315.1 Polaromonas sp. | reverse complement strand
TACAGAACTTGAATTCAAAAGCCTGGCGGGCCAAGGCTACAACCGCATTCCGCTGATGGTTGAGGCATTTGCCGACTTAGAAACACCGCTGTCTTTGTACTTGAAATTGGCTTTTGCCAAAGACCAAGGCAAGTACAGCTTCCTGCTTGAATCCGTGGTGGGTGGCGAGCGTTTTGGGCGCTACAGCTTCATTGGCCTGCCCGCCCGCACGCTGGTGCGTGCATCGGGCTTTGGGGCAGATGCAATCACTGAAGTGGTGACCGACGGCAAAGTCGTTGAAACATCAAAACAAAATCCATTGGATTTCATCAGCGACTATCAAAAACGCTTCAAAGTGGCCTTGCGCCCAGGCTTGCCGCGCTTTTGCGGCGGCCTGGCGGGTTATTTTGGTTACGACGCGGTGCGCTATATCGAGAAAAAGTTAGAGGCTACCTGCCCGCCCGATACCTTGGGCTGCCCCGATATTTTGCTGCTGCAATGCGAAGAGCTGGCGGTGATTGACAACCTCTCGGGCAAGCTCTACATGATTGTTTACGCCGACCCGAAGCAGCCAGAGGCGTACACCAATGCCAAAAAACGTTTGCGAGAACTCAAAGAGCAGCTGAAGTATTCTGTCAGCGCGCCCATCGTCAAGCCAAGCCAAAGCTACCCGGCTGAGCGCGACTTTGCCAAGGCAGACTACATTGCCGCCGTTGAAAAAGCAAAACGCATGATTGAAGCTGGCGACTTCATGCAGGTGCAGGTCGGCCAGCGGATTAAAAAGCGCTATACCGAATCACCACTAAGTTTGTACCGCGCGCTTCGGTCTTTAAACCCATCGCCGTACATGTACTACTACCACTTTGGCGACTTTCATGTGGTGGGGGCGTCGCCTGAAATTTTGGTGCGGCAAGAACAGGTGTCCGCCGCTGAGGGGGGCGGGCAGAAAGTGACGATTCGGCCACTCGCAGGCACACGCCCACGCGCCTCGTCGCCCGACGCCGACAAAGCCGCAGAACAAGAACTCGTTAACGACCCCAAAGAGCGGGCCGAGCACGTCATGCTGATTGACCTGGCGCGCAACGACATTGGCCGCATCGCCAAAACCGGCACGGTAAAAGTCACTGAAGCATTCGCAGTAGAGCGCTACAGCCACGTGATGCACATCGTCAGCAACGTAGAAGGTGCGCTGCTGGACGGCATGAGCGGCATGGACGTGCTCAAGGCCACTTTCCCGGCGGGCACGCTGAGCGGCGCACCGAAGGTGCACGCGATGAAAGTGATTGACCAGCTGGAGCCGACCAAGCGCGGACTGTACGGCGGCGCGTGCGGTTACCTCAGCTATTCAGGCGACATGGACGTGGCCATCACCATCCGCACCGGGATCATCAAGGACCAGATGCTGTACGTGCAGGCAGCAGCAGGCGTAGTGGCTGATTCAGTGCCCGAGCTGGAGTGGAGGGAAACCGAGGCCAAGGCGCGGGCGCTGTTGAGGGCTGCAGAGCTGGTTGAAGAAGGGCTGGAGTGAACACCATGAGCCAAAAAATCAAACTGCTCATGATCGACAACTACGACAGCTTTACCTACAACATCGTCCAGTACTTTGGTGAGCTGGGGGCAGAGGTTGAGGTGTTTCGCAATGACGAAATCACGATCGAGCAAATCGCGGCTAATCAGCCCGACCGGCTGGTGATTTCGCCCGGCCCGTGCTCGCCGCTTGAAGCGGGCATATCTGTTGCAGCCATCCAGCACTTTGCTGGCAAGCTGCCCATCCTCGGCGTGTGCCTGGGTCACCAGTCCATTGGTGCTGCGTTTGGCGGCAACATCGTCCGCGCACAAGAACTGATGCACGGCAAGACCAGCGTCATCACAACCACCCAGCAAGGCGTGTTTGCCGGCTTGCCCAGCCAGTTCACCGTCAATCGTTACCATTCGCTGGCGATTGAAAAATCGTCTTGCCCCGACGTGCTGGAAGTCACGGCTTGGACGGACGATGGCGAGGTCATGGGCGTGCGGCATAAAACGCTGCCGATTGAAGGCGTGCAGTTTCACCCTGAATCGATACTGACCGAGCATGGACATGCAATGCTTCGCACATTCCTGGCCCAGTCGGGGTAAATAATGCTATTAAGTTAGGGGCTGCTCGCACCCGAATCTATTGGGCTAGAGCCTTATTTAATACCTAAAGCAGCCATTTTGCCGATTTCTGGAACACTCTATGCCATCAACCACCCATTCATCACACAAAATCACCACCAGCGAAGCGCTGCAGCGCACCATTGAGCACCGCGAGATCTTTCACGACGAAATGTTGCACCTGATGCGGCTCATCATGGGTGGCGAAATGTCGCCGGTCATGATGGCGGCACTGATCACCGGGCTGCGCGTGAAAAAGG
>JANYED010000358.1 GCA_025363315.1 Polaromonas sp. | reverse complement strand
CACCGAATGAGAAGTGGCTCACCGACATTACGGAGTTCCAGATCCCGGCGGGAAAGGTTTACCTCTCGCCTGTGATCGACTGCTTTGACGGCATGGTGGTGAGCTGGACGCTTGGTACCCGACCGGACTCCGAGTTGGTGAACACGATGCTCGGCCATTGACACGGTGCAATCGTGCGACAGCAAGCCGATCATTCACTCTGACCGTGGTGCCCATTACCGCTGGCCGGGCTGGCTTGATCGGATGCACAGTGCGAACCTGACGCGGTCGATGTCGCGCAAGGGGTGCTCACCGGATAACGCAGCCTGCGAAGGTTTCTTTGGGCGCCTGAAGAATGAGATGTTCTACCCGCGGGATTGGAAGTCGACCACCATCGAGGTGTTCATCCGAGCGGTGCACGAGTACATCCTCTGGTACAACGAAAAACGGATCAAGATATCTTTGGACTCGCTCAGTCCCGTCGAATATCGAGAAAGCTTGGGATTTGCAACATAAACCAGTCTAAGTTTTACGCTAAACCCCCGGGGGTCAAATTTGGATGGAAATCAACAAGCCTGGGTATGGGTGACCAAGAGCGCAGTGAGGTCGATGCGCTGGGCTCCCAGGTCTTCGGCAGGAGACGGAAACCCCGCACGGACCGTATTCGCGAGCAGCATTCCCCAGTGCGGTGCCTCTGAAACTGGCACTGGCGCGTAGATGGAAACAGTACTGTGCATTTATCCAGAATATTCAAATCCCCATCCAGTGCCAGTCCAGACTACGACTTACCCATGTTCAGCCACTACCAAGCGTTGAAGGAGCGAGAACGGTACCTACGTGCCTTTGGGGTAGAGCCACCCGCTGAAGCAGGAAAATTCGATCTTTGGCCGGGGTACATGGGCAGCTTCATCCGACGTCACCCTCAAGCGGATGTAGGGGACGAAGCTGTGCCAATGACTGAGGCCGTCAGCGGCATGTTTGGACTGGTGCCGCATTGGGCGACTGATACCAAGATCGCACGTCAGACCTACAACGCCCGCAGCGAGACCGTTGCGGAAAAGCCCAGCTACCGTGATGCCTGGAAACGGACGCAACACTGCATCATTCCCGCCGACGCCATTTATGAGCCAGACTGGCGCAGTGGAAAGGCTATCGCAACACGTATTGCCAAGGCCGATGGCGAACCGATGGGAATCGCTGGACTTTGGGCTGCGTGGAAGTCATCCAAGGGCGAACTGCTGCACAGCTACACCATGCTGACGATCAATGCTGACGTTCATGAACTAATGCAGCAGTTTCATAAACCGACTGATGAGAAGCGGATGGTGGTTGTACTGCCGCCTGAGCGGTACCAAGACTGGCTGGAGGCACGGCCCGAGCACAGCATGGCGTTTATGAGACCGATTTCAGCACAGGCTCTTGTGGCATTGGTTGATAGGCCAGCCGCCAGTGTGGAACTTTGATGACTTCCAAATATTCAGTTCTGTTTGTTTGTATGGGCAACGCTTGTCGAAGTCCGACCACGCAAGGGAAATTTCGGCAAAAGGTTATCGAACAAGGGTTGGCATCACAGGTAACAGTCGACTCGGCTGGTACGCACAACTACCACCCAGATAGTCCACCAGATGAACGATCACAGGTGCATGCGGCCAAACGCGGCTATGACCTGTCTGATCTCCGAGCGCGACAGATTGAGGATGAGGACTTTGAGCGTTACGACTTGATTTTGGTAGTGGACTGGAATAATCTAGCGCCGGTGAAGGACGTCTGTCCACCAAAATATCAGGTTAAGGTACGACGGCTCACTGAGTTTTGTATTCAGCACGACAGCCCAGTGGTGCCAGACCCTTACAACGGTGGGTCACACGAGTTTGACCATGTTCTCGATCTAGTCGAAGACGCATGCAAAGGTTTGATTAAATATGTCAAGCAAAAGGTCGCGTTAGCATGACGAACGTTACCGTCAGCTTCAACATTAGCAATTTTTGTGCAGCAAATCACACAAGCTCGGAAATTGAATGGAGGAACTGAAGGCACTTGAATCAATGGGCCTTGTGCTGCCCAGTGCCTTGTACATCGTCGGGGCTATCCTGTTCGGCATTGCGGGGTACGTCATTTACCGGCGCGGCAGGTCTTCAAGGCAGCTAGGTCTTTTATGGATTGGAGTTGCTCTCATGCTTTACCCCTACGCCGTGTCGGAAACATGGCTGCTGTGGGTAATTGGCTGTGGCCTTAGCGGGTGGGCAAGTACTAAGTGGAATGACCATTGATGTTAGTCACAACAGCCGAATGGTGCTCGTGCCACTCTTTGGGGTTGGAGTTAGCCTGAGTTAACACATACGTTATCGTTAAGTCAAAAAGGGGTTGAGAGTTAAAAGGCAGTACAGCCCCAAGCCTCCAATCAGCACGGCGCCGAACGAAGGGAGCGGGGTACACAAGCTGGGCAATCAAGTATCTATTTGTGGCGGAATGGTTTTGAATCAGCTGAGTAGGCAGCCGATCACGGAACGTACCTCTAAACAACGCCGTTAATGGTTGTAATGAACACTGCCGTGCCACTTGCATTGCTACCAGCCGGGCTTGGGCCAATGACAACGCCAAGGGGAAAGGTCAGGCCGGCAGGCAGGGCAAAACCTAGCGAGACGTCCTGTGACGCAGCATTGCCAATCATTGTTGCGACCACACCCGAAGGGGTGATCTTGCGGATGATGGAGTTGCCGGCATCCGCCACATAAACATTGCCCGAGCTGTCCACAGCGGCGCCCTGCAAGTTTCTAAAACTTGCCCCGCCGCCTGTGCCATCGGTTAAATCCCAAGTGCCTGCAATCCCCGCCAGAGAGCTGACCACCCACGCAAGGGGGATTTTGCGGATGGGGAGAAGAATTAAAGTCTGATCCTCAATACTCTGACAAAGTCGCTAGAGCGGAGCTGGAGGCTCAATACGAGCCCAGCGCCCGACACACACAAAAAGCAACCGTGGTCAACGGCGACGCTGCCTACGATGTCGCCAAGGAAAAATGTGACGATTTGTCAGGCAATGCCAAGGACGTATGCATCAAGGATGCCAAGGTGGCACACACCCAGGCCAAAAACGAAGCCAAGATGTCAAAGGTGTCTACCACCAGCAGCAGCACAGCAACCAACCAGGTGGCTGACGTGAAAAAAGACGCCATGGCTGATGAACGGCAGGCCTTGTACAAAGCTGCCAACGAGCGCTGTGATGCACTAACTGGCGCCGCCAAAGACGGCTGCCAGAACACAGCCAAAACCAAGTACGGCATGAAGTGATGGCTTTTTCTTGACGCTGGATCACCCGGCATTCTGATTTTTATAAAAGCCCGGCCAGTGCAGACTGCCGGGCTTTTTGATGTGCCGTGCAAAGTCTCACATGCGAGCCTGCATGCGGTTCTTTAAATGGGATTATTCACATGCCGTGGCCCTCGGGGCTTGAATTGTTTGAAGCAAATGTCTACAGTCAGTCATGACTCCGGCACCCCGCGTTCAACCCGAATCGTTTTTTTCGACAGCTCAATGGCGCGACTTGATCCGCCGTTCTTCCTGGCGCGGCGTTGCGCTGCTGGTGCACTGCTGGATGGTGATTGGCCTGGCCATTGCAGCTGGTGTAGTGTGGCCCTTGAGCCTACCGCTCATGATCATGGTGGTTGGCACCCGGCAGCTGGGCCTGTTTATTTTGATGCACGACGCTGCCCACGGCTTGCTGCACCCAAACCGGCGCTTCAACGATTTTGCTGCCAGATGGTTTGGCGGCTCAGAGCTGGATGTGTACCGGCCCTACCATTTGCAGCATCACCGGTTTGTGCAGCAAACCGGTGATCCGGACCTGGTGCTGTCGGCGCCGTTTCCGATCACGCCAGCTTCTTTAAGGCGCAAAACCTGGCGCGACCTGAGCGGGCAGACGTTTATCAAGCAGCGCTTTGGCACATTGGCAGCACGCATCCAGGCGCGCCCGGCAGGTGCATCTGTCTGGCCTTTGGTGGTGCACGAAGCCAAAGCCCAGCGCGTTTTCTTGATCACCAATGGCGTTGGTTTTGCCGTGTTCACTGCAGCTGGCCTGTGGTGGGCCTGGCTAGCGATGTGGCTGCTGCCGATGGCCACGTGGCTGCCGCTGGTTAGCCGGCTGCGCAACATTGCCGAGCACGCGCTGGTGGCTGAAAACAACGCCGACCCGCTGCGCCACGCCCGCACCACGCACGCCAACCTGATAGAACGCGCACTGGTTGCGCCGTACTGGGTCAACTACCACGGCGAGCACCACCTGTTCACGCAAATCCCCTGCTGGAATTTGCCCGAATCCCACCGCCTGCTGGCCAGCAAGGGCGTGACAGCGCGAATGGAAGTGCAGCCCAGCTACCCAGCGGTGCTGCGCCTGGCTTCAAGCAGGCGTTGAATCTTGCGGTGATCCGTCAGCGGCAACCAGTGCGCTGTCTGCAGTCTCTGCCGCACCCAGCCCGAGATAAGCATCAACGATGCGTTGATCACCCAGCAAATCTGTGGCAGGCCCTGTCAGCACTACACGGCCCATTTCCAGAACATAACCCCGGTCTGCCACCTGCAGCGCGGCGCGAGCATTTTGCTCGACCAGCAAGACTGAAATGCCCTGGTTGCGCAGCGACGAGATGACCTTCAACACCTCCCGCACAATCAGCGGTGCCAGGCCCAATGATGGCTCGTCCAGCATCAGCAAACGAGGCTTGGCCATCAGTGCCCGGCCGATGGCCAGCATCTGCCGCTCGCCGCCAGACAAGGTTGAAGCCATCTGGCTGCGGCGCTCGCGAAGTCGAGGGAAAATTTCAAACACGCTGTCTATCCGGGCTTTGAAGTCGCGCTCACCTTTTCTCCAGCGGTAAAAGCCGCCCAGCAGCAAATTGTCATCTACTGACATGTCGCCAAACAGCTCCCGCTTTTCAGGCACCAGCGACACGCCGCGCGCCACCAGCGCTTCAACGCTGGGCTTGGCGATGCGCTCACCCGCCAGCGTCAACGCACCGCTCGATGGCAACAAGCCCATGGCTGCGCTCAGCAAAGTTGTTTTGCCAGCGCCGTTGGGGCCAATGACCGTGACAATCTCGCCCGCATTCAGTGTCAGGTTAACGCCGTGCAACGCCTCAACCTGGCCGTAGCCAACGCAAAAGTTTTCCAGTTGCAGCAGGGCGGTCATGGCTTGATTTCTGTCTCACCCTTCGGCCCAATTTCCGGCTCTGCATCGGCACCGCCCAGATACGCAGCCACCACACGCGAATTGGTTTGCACTTCGCCAGGCGTGCCCGCGGCAATCACGCAGCCAAACTCCAGCACAGTGACCCGGTCGGCCAGGTTCATCACAAACGCCATGTCGTGCTCTACCACCAAAATACCCAGCCCTTCGGCACGCAGCTGTTTCAAAAGCTCGGCCAGTGCCCGCTTTTCGAGCAGCCTCAAACCGGCTGCGGGTTCGTCCAGCAATAACGCTGCAGGGTGGCCCGCCAGCGCCCGGGCAATTTCAACCAGGCGTTGCTGGCCCAGTGCCAGCGAGCCAGCCGGTGCGTCTGCCAGGTCGGCCAGGCCGCAGCGGGCAATTTGATGCCTGGCTTGCGCAAGCAAGGCGGCTTCTTCCACACGGTCAAGGCGGAGCATGGCCGCCAGCCAGCCGCTTTTGGCGCGACCATGTGCGCCCAGGGCCACATTTTCGACCACACTGCGCTCGCCCAGCAGCCTGACATGCTGAAAAGTCCGGCTCACGCCTTTTTCTGCAAATACCCGCGACGGTTGCTTGTGCATGACGTTGCCCATCAGGCGCACTTCGCCTTCGCTCAGGTCATCGACACCCGAAATCAGATTGAAAAAAGTGCTCTTGCCAGCGCCGTTCGGGCCAATCAGGGCGTGTATTTCACCGGCATTCAAGTACATGCTGACATCGCTGTTGGCCACCAGCCCGCCAAACCGCTTGGTCACCTTGTTGGCCTCCAGCAGGCGCTGGCCCGGCATTACCGCCGCACGTGTCGCCAGCGTTGCGTGCCCAGGCAGCGCCCCGGCAGATGCAGCGCGATGCAACTCAGCGGGCTTGAAAAATCCTTGGCTCAACCGCGCCAGCGTGGGCCACAGCCCGCCGGCAAAGCGCTGCAGCACTAGCAGCATCAACAGGCCAAACACAATCACTTCAAAGTTGCCTGCCGTGCCCAACAAGCTGGGCAATATGTCCTGCAGTTTTTCTTTCAGCAAGGTGATAGCAGTGGCGCCCAGCACAGCGCCCCACAAATGCCCCGAGCCGCCAATAACCGCCATGAACAGATATTCGATACCAATGTTGATATTAAATGGCGTTGGGTTGACGAAGCGCTGCAGGTGCGCATACAGCCAGCCTGAAAGCGCCGCCAGCAACGCACTAAGCACAAACAGTTTGAGCCGGTAACGCGCGGTGTCAATGCCCATCGACTCGGCCATCACGCGGCCGCCCTTGAGCGAGCGAATAGCCCGGCCTTCGCGCGAGTCCAGCAGGTTGTGCAGCAGCCACAGCGCCAGCAGCAGCAGCGTCCAGATCAGCACGCCCAACGCGCGCGGTGACGCCAGCGAGAAGCCGGCCACCACCAAGGGCGGCAAGCCGCTGATGCCGGTTTGCCCGCCTAAAAACGCCATGTTGCCAAACAGGTAGTACAGGCTCAAGCCCCACGCGATGGTGCACAGCGGCAGGTAGTGGCCCGACAGCTTGACAGTCATGGCGCCCAGACCCCAGGCCAGGGCAAACGTCAGCACCAGCCCAAGCGCCAGGCCCAGCCACGGCAATGCACCAGCGCCGACCACGCCGCTCAATGCCGCGGCAGCTGTCGGCGACGTACACACCCACGCCGTTGCATACGCGCCCACGCCGACAAAAGCCGCTTGCCCAAACGATGTCATGCCGCCCACGCCGGTCAGCATGACCAGCCCAGCAGCAACCAGCGCATACAGGCCGATGTAGCAGAGCAGCACCACCGTAAACTCTGGCAAAAACCCCCAGCACAGCGCCAGCAACGCGACAGCGGCAAGGGTCAGTTGCCGCCGCGTGACCCAGCCGCGCCCTGGTGTTGTGGCTTGCTGAACAAGCGGTGGCTGCAGCGGTGCGCTCACGATTCGTCCTCAACATGTTTGCTCGACAGCGAGCGCCACCATAGCACCGGAATAATCAGCGTGAACACCAGCACCTCCTTGAAGGCACTGGCCCAAAATGACGAATAAGCCTCCAGCTGCCCAACCAGCAACGCGCCAACAAGTGCCAGCGGGTAGCTGGCCAGCCCGCCGATGATCGCCGCTACAAAACCTTTCAGCCCGATCAAAAACCCGGTGTCGTAATACACCGTGGTCAGTGGCGCAATCAACAGGCCAGACACCGCACCGATCAACGCCGCCAGCGCAAAACTCACATCGCCTGACAACTCGGTGGGGATGCCCATCAGCCGTGCGCCAACCCGGTTCATGGCGGTGGCGCGCAGCGCCTTGCCGACCATCGAGCGGCCAAAAAACCAGAACATCAGCACCACCAGCACGGCCGTCACACCAACCACCACCAGCGACTGCCCGCTGATCTGCAAGTCGCCCAGCTTCAGGCGTGTGTCTAGAAAAGGCGGTGTGCGCGAACCTTCGGCACCAAAAAACAGCAGCCCCAGCCCAACCAGCACGCCATGCAGCGCTACCGACACAATCAGCAGCGTCAACACAGTGGCATCGGCCAGTGGGCGAAACGCCAACCGGTACAACAGCGGGCCCAGCGGCGTAATCAGCAGCACTGTTGTCAATGCCTGAGGCGCCAGCGATGTGGGCTTGACAAGCAGCACCAGCCCAGCAGCCAGGGTGGGCAGCACCACGCACCACACAAGCGCAGATCCCCAGTCAACGGCTGCGCCTTTTTTCCAGCGCCAGGCTTCAACAACCAGGGTGATGGCAGCCAGGGCCAAAAGCAACCAGAGCGTCGCGGGTGTTCGCCCCGCATGCAGCATCGCCATCGACAACGCGCCGAAAGCGACAAACTCGCCCTGCGGAATAAAAATCACCCGCGTCACTGAAAAAACCAGCACCAGTGCAATCGCCATCAGGGCATAAATGGCTCCGTTGACCAGTCCATCTTGCGCCAGCAACAGGGCGATTTGAGCGTCCACAGGATGTCTTTCTTTGCAGCGGGATTTTTACAGGCAGTGGACACACAACACCACGAAACGCCAGCTGTGATGGACGCTACACGGACGCATCAAGAGTGCAAGATACGGCTAAAAGCGTCTGTTGCGCTGCGTTCAAAGCTTGATGTCAAGGCTGGTATTTCCAGGCCCCGTTTTCGATTTTCACCATCACACGGGCGCGCTGGTCCAGGCCCAGATGGTCGTTGGGCGACATTGAAAAAATGCCGTGCGCACCTGATATTTCCTGCAGGCTTTCAAGCGCATCCCGCAGCGCTGCACGAAATTCTGGCGTGCCAGGTTTGGCTTTTTTGAGTGCTTTGGGAATAGCAGCTGACATCAGCAAACCCGCGTCCCAGGCATGCGCGCCGAAAGTTGACACGGTACCCTTGCCATGAATCGCCTCATAGGCATTGACATACACCAGTGCTGCCTTGCGCACCGGGTTTGACGCCGGCAACTGGTCAGCCACCAGCACCGGGCCAGCTGGCAAAAAGGTGCCTTCAACATCCTTGCCGCCCACACGCAAAAAGTCAGCATTGGCCACGCCGTGCGTCTGGTACATCTTGCCGGCGTAGCCCCGCTCCTTGAGCGCTTTTTGCGGCAACGCAGCCGGTGTACCGGAGCCTGCAACCAGCACAGCGTCGGGCTTGGCTGCTATTAACTTAAGAGTTTGACCAGTTACCGATGTGTCGCTGCGGGCAAAGCGCTCACTGGCCACCACCGTCAGACCCTTGAGAGCTGCGGCCTTGGCGAACTCTTGCGACCAGCCTTCGCCGTACGCGTCAGAAAAGCCAATAAACCCAACTGTTTTGATGCCGATTTTCGACATGTGCTCAGCAATTGCAAGCGACATCATAATGTCGTTTTGCGGTGTTTTGAACACCCACTTGCGCTTGGCATCCATTGGCTCAACGATGCGTGCCGAAGCCGCCATGGAGATCATCGGTGTTTGTGCTTCCGACACCACATCAATCATGGCCAGTGAATTGGGCGTAACGGTTGAGCCGATCACCATGTCAACCTTGCTGTCGGCAATCAGCTTGCGGGTGTTGGCCACCGCTGCTGTGGTGTCCGACGCATCGTCAAGCACGATGTAATTGATGGTTTGCCCGCCAATGCTTTTAGGCATCATGGCGATGGTGTTTTTTTCAGGAATGCCCAGCGAAGCAGCCGGCCCGGTGGCCGATACCGTTACTCCCACATTGATGTCGGCATATGCCGTCAGCGTGGTACCCAGTGTGCAAGCCAAAGTGGCAGCAAGCAACAGTGATTTGCGAAAGGTCATGGTGGCTCTGTCCTGGGTTGAAAATAATAAAATTTTGCAAATTGCTCTTTAGGCTAATGCTTGGCTGTGCTG
>JANYED010000342.1 GCA_025363315.1 Polaromonas sp. | reverse complement strand
GTGCATAGTCCAGCTCACCCCAGCCCCAACCTAGCCACGGTTTTTGGGCGATTAAATGCAGCACGTTGGACCAAAGTGTGATGCGGCTGGCGCAAGGTTCGTCGCCTATCTGCAACCGCGCAAACAAGCCGTGTGCCGCCCAGTCCAAGCCAACGACATAACCAGCCGTGTAAGGCAAGGCAACTGCCCCGGTCAGATAGGTGGCCACTACAACCACCAACACCCGCCGCACCAACTGCACATCCCAACCGCCCCACACACCAAACAGCGCACATAGCAACACAATTTGAACTGCACCCGTGCGGGACGCCGATGCCGCATTGCCAAGCGTCAGCAGCACCGCCGTAGCCAGCGCCAGTGCCCTTGGCCACCCCGTCATTTTGCCGTCGCCCAACCGGATTGCCCAGACCACCAGCACTGCCAGCGCCATATTGGTTAGCGACGCAAACTGGTTGCGCTGGCGCAAGTTGGCAAATGCTTGGCCGGGCTCGGTGGCGTTGATCCACGGGGCAAATACGGCTTCAACATTAAAGTATTGGAGCAGTGCCAAAACGCTGCTGATAAGCCCGGCGGTGAGCAAAGAAGCGCCGAACACGCCGACTGAACAGAAACAGCGCGCACGCAAGCGTTCACCGGGCGCGCGAGAAGGCAACGTATAAATTAGCAATATGCCGCAGGCGCAAGCCATCGCAACCAGCCATGGCCCGATGGCAGGAGACGGGCCAGGCGCGAACGGGTTGAGCCAAGGCAGCGCGGCCAACAACAGCAAAACCGCCGAACCAAGCGGCTTGACGGTACGAGCAATCAATAGCCGTCGCCTGGTAAAAACCCTTTGATCAAGCCTTGGCGGTCAATGACCGCGATCCAGTCTTTTCGCGCCGAAACGGGCAGGTAAAACAACTCAAGCGGTGCGCCGGTCGTGCTGCCACTTTTCATCAGTTCAAGCACTGCGTCTTTCTGTGCGGGGTATCTTTGCAAAAACGCCGCCAGTGGCTTGGCCTTGCGCAACGACTTTTTCGCCACGTCACCTTCATACGGCAAGTAAAACTCTGGTCGCTCGGCGTAGTCGCGCCCGCCCTGCACCGACTCAAACATCACCTTTTCACGTTCTTGAGCGTTTTTGGGTTCACGAATACCCACTGCCAGCGGGCCCGACCACCACCGGGTTTGCAGGTTGGAAGGCAATTGAGCAAGCGCAGCCTCATCAATAACCGGCCGAGTGATGACTTTGAAGCGGTCAACCTCAAGCACCAGGTAAAGCGGCCGCGCCTGCCAAACGGTGTAAAGCCCGTAGCCGAGTGCCGCAAGCTGAATCGTCACCACCAGCGCCATGTCGCGCAACAGCTCGGCCTTTGGCTTTTTGGGGTTGTACAAGACGAGCGTTAAAAGTGGGCCGCAGACGATGTCCACCCCCATGATCAACAAAAATAGCTCTTTGCCGCCCGAAAGATCACGGTACGGATACGGAAACCAAATTAGAAAGACCAACGCAGAAGCCAAAAGAGCGACCAAGCAGCTGGAGATAACGTGAATGCCAAATGCGACTCCGGCGGCGCGCATGCGTTGGGAAAAGGTCATGGTGTAGGGCCGTGGTGGGTGTTTATTCAAGTAGGGGCAGATTCGATGCGAGCTTTAAATTCAACCAGATAGTTCACTACACTTAGCGCACAGCATGCGAAGCAACTGCAACTACCCTTATATTTTATTAAATTATGTTTTTAAAATGGCTTGATGCTACAGAGGCAAAAAAATTCGGCTTGGAGATGGCGGAGCTTATCAGCCACAGAACGCCAATTGAGGCCAAAGACAAGCAGCAAGAGCGGCTGCTAAAAAACGCTGAAAAAAGACACGAAGCCACACTCGTTTTGGTTGAAAAGCGGCTGGCCAACTTTCAAAAATCCCATTCACTGAACGTGTACACCAAAGCGCAGCTTGGCAGCAGCTTTAAGTATGGTCTGCTTGACAATGGCTACGGCCAGGAGTTTTGCAACCAGACCACCACTTGGCTTTTGCTGAAATGTAAGTAGAAATGAAGGCGTTTCTGCGGTCATTGTTTGCAGCTTCTGAACAGCCAGCGCCAGGCCTAGTCCCGGCCAGCAAGCCTGATGACGCTGACAACAAGTTACTGGCGCAGGCAAATGCCGCTGTGCGAAGCAACAATTTCACTGAAGCGGCTCGCTTGTATGAACAACTCGCTCAAGCGGGGTCAAGCAATGCTGACGTCTACGTTTCTTATGGCTTCGCGCTGTTGAATCAGAACGAATTCAACAAAGCCAAATTGATTCTCTCCAAGGCGATTGAGCTCGATACGCAAAGCGCCGATGCCTATTACATGTTGGGCACCGCTTGTAACGCGCTTGGGGACAAAGCAGGCTCTGAGCGAGCATGGCACGCAAGTCACACTGCTTCGCCGGAAATTGAAAGTCTGTATTGCGACTTTTGCCTGCTGCTATTTGAGGCCGGAAAGCTCAGTCAAGCACAGCGGCTTATTCAACAGGGAATTAAACACTTTCCGCAAAATGCCGACATGTACTTTTACCTTGGAAATTTGTACACGGAAAGTGCTGACTTCGCCGCTGCTGTTGAGGCTTACAAGCAATCGCGCAGGCTCAACCCTGCCTCGCCGTACATGCTGTCCAGCTACGGCTCTGCGTTGCGCCAAACCGGCGATCTGGCACTTTCAATGGAGCTAACCAAGCAAGCTATCGAATTGGAGCCCAACCAACACTCTATTTACAGCAACTATTTGATGGGTCTGCAGTACAGCGCTACGTTAAGCAACAAAGAAAAGTTCAGTGCCCACGCTGCTTTTGCTGATCAGTTTGAAACGCCCGTCAAAAGCCAGTGGGGCAACTACAAAAACAGCCTGATTACGGATCGCCGCATTCGAGTTGGCTACGTTTCAGGCGACTTTCGCAATCACTCGCTGATTTTTTTCATCGCCCCCATTCTGGCTAAACACGACAAATCAAGGTTTGAAGTGTTTTGCTACCACGCCCACCCGTCTCATGACGCAGACACGGCACGTATCCAGGCGCTTGCCGACCATTTTGTTGATTGTCATGCAATGACAGACGACGAGCTGGCTGCAAAAGTGCGTAAAGACGAGATTGATATCCTCGTTGATTTGTCCGGGCATACCGGTTACAACCGCCTGCTCACTTTTGCACGCAAGCCTGCACCGATTCAAATGACCTGGCTGGGCTACCAAGCCACCACAGGGTTGACGGCAATAGATTTCCGCATAACAGAAGAGTCGTTAGACCCGACCGGAAAGACAGAAGCCTTTCACTCAGAAAAGCTGCTTCGGCTGCCCTCGAGCGGAACCTTCAGCCCTCTGCCAGGCGGTCCAGAAGTCAATCCGCTCCCAGCGCTAGGCGCTGAAAAATTTACCTTCGCATGTCTTAATAATCCATCCAAAATAACTGACGAAGCCGTTGCGCTATGGGCTCGAATATTGATTAAAGCGCCTTCATCGCAACTTCTGATTGGCAACTCAACACCGGCGCTTATTGAAAGGCTTGTTGTGAGTTTTAAGGAGCACGGCGTAAGCAAGGATCGCCTGCTTTTTAATCCTAAAGTCTCGTTGGCAGATTACTTGCAACTGCATCACCGCGTTGATTTGGCGCTAGACACCTTTCCCTACAACGGCGGCACCACGACATTTCATTCGCTGTGGATGGGGGTGCCCATCGTTGCCTTGCAGGGCGAGTTGGCTATTTCGAAGGTAGGCGCGTCAATCATGACTGGACTTGGACTCGGCGCCTTCTGCGCCGCCACAGGTGATGAGTATGTTGATAAAGCGGTTTACTTTTCAAGCCACCTGCAAGACCTGAGTACCGTGCGAGCTGCCCTCCGGTCAGACTTCACCCAAGTACTTGAAACTTTGGCAACAGTTATAACGTCAGCGCTGGAGGGGGCGTTTGCATCCTGCTGGGCTGATGTCTGCAAGGCGGCCATTGGTACTAGCGCTGATGACACACTCCGCGCCGACACTTAACGCCATGTCTTGAATTTGACGTAAGAGCACCTCTGATGATCGCACCCATTTACGTAACACAACCCTTCTTGCCTCCGCTGGCGGAGTTTCAGCCTTATTTAGAACAAATTTGGGCCAACAAAATACTGACCAACGGCGGGCCGTTTCACCAGCAGCTTGAGCACTCGCTTTGCGACTATCTGGGTGTTGACCACCTCGCTCTTTGCGCTAACGCCACCGTGGGTTTGGTGATTGCGCTGCAAGCACTTGGCATCAAAGGCGAAGTCATCACCACGCCCTATTCATTTGTGGCAACGTCACATTCGCAAATGTGGAACGGCATTTCGCCTGTGTTTGTAGATATTGAGCCGGACACCTTGAACATTGACCCGGCAAAAATCAAGGCCGCCATAACACCACGGACAACCGCCATCATGGCAGTGCATTGCTACGGTAACCCGTGCGCGGTAGACGCCATTGCCCAAATTGCCAGCGAGTCAAACCTCAAGGTAATTTACGACGCCGCGCATGCCTTCGGCGTCAAACACCGCGGTACAAGCGTGCTACGCCACGGCGACCTGGCAGTACTTAGCTTCCATGCAACCAAAGTGTTCAACACGTTTGAAGGCGGTGCGATTGTTTGCCCTGATGCAAAAACCAAACAGCATATTGACCACTTAAAAAACTTTGGCTTTGTGGACGAAACCACCGTGGTGGCGGCTGGCATTAACGGCAAGATGAGTGAGGTCAATGCTGCTTTGGGGCTACTGCAGCTCAAATACGTGGGCGACGCGCTGGCTGCAAGACAAAAAGTTGACGCTTTTTATCGCACCGCCTTGCAGGGCACAGTCGGCATTACTTGTTTGGCAAAGCCGATAAACGCAACGCCAAATTATTCTTACTTTCCTATTTTGGTAGGTACAGATTTTCCGACCAGCCGCGATACGCTTCACGCGGCGTTTAAGGCTAAAAGCATCAACACCAGGCGCTATTTTTATCCGCTGATTTCCAGCTTTCCGATGTATCGGTCTATGTCTTCAGCAGACCCACAGCACCTGCCCGTTGCCACCGCAGCGGCCCATAGCGTTCTTTGCTTGCCGATTTACCCCGGGTTGAGCCCACAAGACCAAGCACGGATTGTTCAAGTCATACATGACATTTAAGTCACATAACATTTCTCTTTTCGCGTTTGCAGCTGGTTTGGCTAGCTAAACCGGGCAGTTTTTCACGGTTATGGGCCACGCGCCGCTTAAACTGCAACGGCACGGTTTTTGCAGACTAACGTCGCGCTACTCAACTTCAACAATAAAAAAGCTTTACATGCCGACCATTGAACAATTTATCGAGAACTTCCTGATTGCGGTTGATTTTCAAACCCCCGTCGATGTCAAACCCGAGACCGAGCTGCTCAGCCTGCCTGAATGGGACTCGCTAGCAGCCCTTGGCGTCATCGTGATGTTTGATGTGGACTATGGCAAAGTGATCGTTGCGGACGATCTTAAAAACAGCGCAACACTGGCTGACCTTTACAAACTGTTGGGCTAGCACCATGGGGCTGTCAACCCTTCACAGCGTGCGGTTTGCTGGCATGGTGACCTGCGTGCCCAAAAGAACGGTGTCAAACCTTGACGACTGCCCGCCCGAAATGCGCCAAGAGCGGATGCGCTTGGTGCGCAATATTGGCATCACCAACCGCAGGCTTTGCCCGCCGTGGCAATGCTTTTCAGACCTAGCCGTTGAGGCGACTGAAAAACTACTAGAAGAACTTCAATGGCAGCGTGAAGAAGTTGACGCTTTAATTGTGGTGACGCAGTCGCCGGACTACCTGATTCCGTCTACCGCCATTATTTTGCAAGACCGAATGAAGTTGTCTCACGCCACCATTGCGTTTGATGTCAACTTGGGTTGCTCGGGCTATCCGTTTGGCATTCATTTGCTGGGCAGCATGATCGCTGCGGGAGCCATCAAAAAAGCACTGCTGTTGGTAGGTGACAAATCCGCCAGCTTGATGGACCCCCTATTTTCAGATGCAGCAACTGCTACCGCGCTTGAGTTTGACCCGCAAGCCCCGCCCATGCACTTTGACCTGAACAGCGACGGCGGCGGCTACAAGGCCATCATGAAGCCGGTGGGTGGACACCGCGAGCCGTACGGCCCGCAGCACACCATGCCCACGCGTAATGCCGATGGCGGCGTTACCTGGCCAGACGAGCTGATTCTTGACGGCCCAGCTGTGCTGAGCTTTTCAACGCAAAGGGTGCCGCCTACCGTCAACCGCCTGCTTGAATATGTGGGTATCGCCAAAGAGTCCGTTGATTATTTTGTTTTTCATCAAGCCAACAAAATGATCAACGAAACCATCCGCAAAAAACTGGGTTTGGCAGTTGAAAAGGTTCCGTCCACTTTGCATGACTTTGGCAACACCAGCGGCGCATCATTGCCGGTCACCATGACCGTGTGTTTGCGCGAAGCGCTGGCGGCTGAAGCCAAGAAAGTATTGCTGTGCGGTTTTGGCATCGGCCTGTCTTGGGGGGCGTGCATCATCGACATTGCCAACGCCAAGTTTCCTGCACTGCTGGAGTCGTAGCTCGTGGGCTTTATCAACCCATTCGATCTGACAGATCGGCGAATTCTTATTACCGGTGCAAGCTCGGGGTTGGGCAAAGCGATTGCCTTGTGCTGCGCCAACATGGGCGCAGAAGTCATCGGTGTTGGCCGTGACGAAGAGCGCCTGCAGCAAACGCAGCTTGAGTTAAACGCCATTTCGTCAAAGCCGCATCGCACCCTACGCGCCGACCTAACCCAGCCTGCAGACCGAGACGCGTTGGTTGCGGCATTAGGCGCGCCGATCAACGGGCTGGTGCAATGCGCGGGCATCTCCAGGCTAAGCCCAGTGCGCATGATCACTGAACAGCATTTGCGCGAAGTGCAAGCCATCAATGTGGAAGCGCCCATGTTGCTGACGCAGGCGCTGCTTAAGCGCAATTTGATAGCGCCTGACAGCTCCATCGTTTTTGTTGCGTCGATTGCTGCGCACATTGGCGTGCCAGGTGTGGCCGCTTATTCAGGCACCAAAGCCGCACTGATTGCCATGATGCGCTGTCTGGCGATGGAAGTGGTTAAGCGCCGCATACGCGCCAACTGCCTGTCGCCTGCCTTGGTTGAGACGCCCTTGCTAGACGCCACCGCAGCTTTACTCGGCTCCATGGACGAAGAACGCAAACACTACCCCCTAGGCTTTGGCAAACCAGACGACGTAGCCAATGCGGCTGTGTTTTTGCTGTCAAACGCCAGCCGCTGGATCACTGGCACCACCATCGTCATGGACGGTGGCCTGACGATCACCTAGGCAGCCCATGCAAGATACGCGGCGCAATTTACTGATAGTGGGTGCTGGCGGTTTTGGCCGCGAGATGTTGGGCTACGTACAAGACGACAACCCCCTTTTTAACGTCAAGGGCTTTTTAGACAGCCGCGCCAACGCGCTAGACGCCACACCGCGCAGTGTTGGCATAGTGGGTGACCCGCTTAGTTATCAGCCGCGGGCGGGCGATGTATTCATGGCGGCATTGGGTGACCCGCAGCAACGCTTTAAGTACACGGCAGCTTTGCGCGACGTACACAACGTTGACTTTGCCACCGTGGTTCACCCACGCGCCAACATCAGCCGCCATACACAGCTCAAACGCGGTTGCATCATTGCGCCGCAAGTGGGCATTTCAGTCGATTGCACGATTGGTGAGTTCACCTGTATTCAGGAGTACACCGTGGTGGGCCATGATGCACACATCGGCAACTGGTGCCAGATCAACAGCCACTGCACCATTGCAGGCGGCGCGCGCATTGGACACTTTGTCACGATTCATCCAAACTGTGTCATCACCAGCAGAGCGGTCATTGGTGACGGCGCAGTCGTAGGGCCTGGCAGCGTCGTCATAGGCCGCATACCCGCTGGGATCACCGTCTTGGGCAATCCGGCTAGGCGTTTTAGCTTTAAATAACGCGGAGCTTTTGACCCAGCTCAACAAACAAGGCAAGGAAAAGTATGGGATTTCAGGACAAAGATTTTTCACTGACAAGCGGCGAGCGGGTGTCAAACATCGCGTTAGACGATATTCCGCCTGACCACTGGGCACGCTACTCATATGCATGTGATGCCATTGCACCGCTTGCAACCCGCACAGAAAAAACGTTGATCGGTGCCGATATTTTTTGCGGTTCAGGCTACGGAGCGCATGTTATTGCGCAGCGCACACCTTGCTTTTTGCTGGGGATCGATGGGTCCGCTGAATCTATCGCCCAAGCTTCTTCGCAATTTGTAGATTTCAATTTACTTTTTAGCCACAAATTTTTTCCGTTTTCGTTGCCCGCCGCGCACTTTGACTTCATCGTTTCCATGGAGTCAATAGAGCACGTAGAAAACGGGGACCAGTTTTTTAAGCTGCTTGCACAAGCCATCAAACCGGGTGGACGGCTCATCATCTCAGCGCCTAACCGCCGCGTCATTGATTTAGCTTTAAACCCATATCAGTGGCATTACAAACACTACATTGACGAAGAAATAAAAGTTTTGGGTAAGCAGTGTGGCTTGAGCCTCATCGAATACCTAGGCGCTGACTGCACGATTGTGAACGCAGAGGGCAAAGTAATTGCCGGAAACTACTACAGCCCGGTTGCAGGTACGTTGCGCCAACAGCACCAAGGCGACACGCTGACTTACCTATTTGAAAGACCGCTGTGACCACACCTCATCAAAGAACGCCTGTTTATTTTGTGGGCTGGA
The DNA here is from genome assembly GCA_025363315.1 of Polaromonas sp. Classification (GTDB taxonomy): domain Bacteria; phylum Pseudomonadota; class Gammaproteobacteria; order Burkholderiales; family Burkholderiaceae_C; genus Polaromonas. The sequence continues at coordinate 3,784 of JANYED010000342.1, read as the reverse complement.
ACTATCACGAACCCCTTGGCGTACCTTTAAAAAGGCTGTTGGCCAGCAGCGCATGCCCGTTCGAGGTGAAGGCGATTGTGCATCTCGCTGTTTTAGCGCCAGAGGTTGACGGCATCCCCATCATTCAAAACGACGCGTTTTTGGCCTTAGCGAAAACTCAAAAAGTAAAAGCGGTGATGATGGTGAAGGACGAGCTTTCTCGGGCTTTGTGGTTCCGTAACAGCCGAGACTTAGGCATTAAGTGGCTGGACGAGGGTGAGCTGCTGCGCAGCGGCGCACAAGCTGCAAGAGACCATAACGCTCAGGTTGACTTGGGTGTTTTATCTTTGCCTGACGCCTTTGACGCAACATCGCTTGAAAAGCTTCGTACATATTCCGGCCAGTGGCCTGATGCAGCATCTAACGGTGTTTTTAGAGCTTATTTGCAGTTTTTGGAAACCGGCCTCCTGACGCCTTTGCGGTCGGCATACGCATTTAGAGTTGAGCACCCTGTGCAGCAGACCGGGGGGCGTTCAGTGTCCGCAATTGTGGACGAGCTACAGGGCGGTCTGGCTTGGGAAATCTCGGCTCAACGGACTAGTTTTTTAGAACAGGTGGCCCTTGTTGTGGGTGCGCAAGCGTGGCGCTTTGCTTTTTCTGCCGAGGCACCGAGCGACAGCGCGCAGGGAGCGCAACTTCTTCGTAACATGCTCTTGCCTCTGGGCACTCACTTAGCATCGTCTTGGTTTGAGCTAAGTGCCGAATACAACTACACCGAGCATGCTTTGCCGAACTTTGAGTTGCCAAATTTGACCAGCAGCGAGACGTGCTTTCTGCGTGTCGACGCAGCGCGGCCGCTTCAGCTTGTCGAAAGGTTTTTGAATCGCAGCGTGTCGCTACATGCTTGGATTCGGGTTGGACGCCAACCCACTCAATTGCTTGAGCTTTTACAAAAGTTACCGATTGGCAGCATGACCCTCGACTGCGACAGGCCGGGACCACACGGGTTGCAAGTTAGGTTGTCATTGAACAAGCATTAACAACAACATGCTTTCACCTTCGCTGTACACCAACCCGCTGCATCACCACACAGAGATTGACGGCTTATTCAAATCCTCTTGGATTTTTGTTGGCCTAAAGTTTGAACTATCAGGCCTTAGCCACCAAGGCGTGCGAGTTGGCAACACTAACTTGCTGTTGCAGTGCGACAGCCAAGGCAAACCGCGTGCGTATTTGAATGTTTGCTCACATCGCCATGCGCAGTTGTGCGAGCCGGGCAAGCATACGGGTGTTGTACGTTGCCCTTACCACGGCTGGGTGTATGACCGTGAAGGCGTGCCTGTGGGTATTCCGCAAAAGCAGGCTTTTCCGCAGGTGGTGGCCAACCCCACGGCGCATCGGCTGGCTGAGTTTGCTTGCGAGGCAGTTGGGCAATTTATTTTTGTGCGCAAGTCTAGCGACGGCCCGGGCCTACAAAGTTACTTAGGCAACCAATACGATTTTTTGAAACGCGCCAGCCAAGGCATGGCCAGCGTGCAAGACGAATTTCGCAAAGACGTAGCTGCCAACTGGAAGGTGGTGATTGAAAACTCGTTGGAGGGTTATCACGTGCCCAATGTGCATTCAACCACCTTGATGCAAGCTGACGGCATGGGCCGCGAGGCAGAAGCCCCCCAGTTTTTTTTACAAGACCCGTTGCACAGCTATTTAGAACACGCTGCTGATGCGGACTGGGTCAAACGCTTTGACCGCATGGCCAACAAAATTGGTCAGTGGCCGTGGCGGTTTGAGCACTACACACACCACTTCATCTTCCCCAACCTGACTGTTACCTCGTTTATGGGGTACAGCTTTCACATTCAGCAGTTTGAGCCAACAGCGGTTGATGTGACTACCGTGCAATCACGCACGGTGGGCGTAGACTTTTCAAACGCAACTGCAGCAGGCAGCAAGATGATGGAACACATACACGCTGATGGGCATGCGTTTACCCGAAAAGTGTTTGATGAAGATGCCGGTATTTGCAAAAGGGTTCAGGCGGGCGTAGAGCAGGCTATTAAACCAACGCTGTTAGCGCAAGGGCTTGAAGATCGGGTTGCCCATTTTCAACGTGCGTATCGGTCGCAAAATATGCTCACTCAGTGACACTTTTGTCGCTATTTCGAATTGCATTGGGCAAAACTGTCAGTTGCCTAACCCAGCATTGCAAACAAAGTCACAAACGAGAGGCATGCACAGCTTGGCACGCTAAATGCTGTTTGTTCGCGTAGGGGTTTTTTATTTACTAACTTTGGAGTTTTTTATGAAACGCAGTTTGCAAAAGGGTTTTACCCTAATTGAGTTGATGATCGTGGTCGCAATTATTGGTATCTTAGCGGCAGTTGCACTGCCTGCTTACCAAGACTATACCGTTCGCGCAAAGGTAACTGAAGGCTTGACGATGGCGGGTGCATCAAAGACCGCAGTTGCGGAAAACGCAGCAAACGGCGCGGCCTTCAATTCTGGCTTAGTGCCCCCCTCAAAGACTAAGAACGTCGAATCCGTGAGTGTCGCCTCAGATACGGGCAAAATCACGATTACATACAATAGCGCTATAGATAGCGGAGCAACGTTGATTCTGAACCCATTGGACGGCAGTACAGCATCTGGCGTAACCCTCAGCGGCACCAGCTCAGGTTCAAACGTTCCTACAGCGGGCTCAATCAGTTGGGTATGTGCTTCTACCGGTAGTATTAACGCCAACACGGCTGTTAGCAAAGGCACTATTAAAGATAAATACGTTCCAGCATCTTGCCGTACGTGAGTTCTTTGAAGAAACAGAAAAGGGCGCCTTGTGGCGCCTTTTTCGTTTGTACTGCTAACTACGTTTACACGTTCAATTTTGTTTTGTGCGCCCTTAATACTTCTCGTTCTTATTTGTTAATAAACTGAGACTCGGGTTACCTCAAAGCTACAGGGTATTCGACCTCTAGAGCGAGATTAATATTAGCAACGACTTTATTCCAGTTGCAATTTTCATCCTGACGAAACAGTCGTGCTGTGGGGTACCAAGGCGTGTCTGCCCTGTGCATCATCCAACGCCAATCTGGACAATATGGCAGCATCAACCATAGTGGTATTCCTAACGCTCCCGTCAGATGCGCAACACTAGTGTCCACACTGATCACAAGATCTATGCAGGAGATTAGCGCAGCGGTGTCTGCAAATGTGTTTAGCTCTTTACGCGGATCAAAAACCTCACTTCGCTCTAATACTTCTTGATCTGAAATTCGAACATCTTTTTGCAAACAAACAAAATGATACCGATTAGCCAAACCAGTCAGTAGCGTCGAAAGCGACATAGAACGATTTTCATCGTTTTTATGTTCTATATTGCCAGACCACACCAAACCTATCCGCGGCAGCCGGCTCCGACCCAAAGTTTCATCCCAAACATCCTTTGCGATTGGTTGCGGCCGTAGATAGGGTATTTTTGCGGGAACATTATCAACACGCGTTTTAAAGCCCAAAGGCAAACTAAACATCGGGCAGTAATAATCGAAGGGTGGCACTACCTGCCCTCCCGATAGCAACGTACACCCATCACCTAATTCAATGCAAAGTGATCTTATGGGCTGCTGCACACTTAATAAAACTCTCGCCCCTCTCTCGATTAGAAGCGGGATATAGCGTAAAAGCTGTAAAGAGTCGCCTAGCCCTTGCTCTTGGAGTACCCAAATCGTCTTGTCGTGTAACGGCTCACCAGTCCACATCGGCTTAGCATAGCTAGGCTTAACAGGTCTGGGGCCAAGACCCTTTGCATACC
>JANYED010000337.1 GCA_025363315.1 Polaromonas sp. | reverse complement strand
GACGACGCGCCGCACGGCCACATGGAAGTGCGCCTGAAAAACGTTCGCGTGCCCGTTGACAACCTGCTGCTGGGCGAAGGCCGTGGCTTTGAAATTGCCCAGGGCCGCCTTGGCCCCGGACGCATTCACCACTGCATGCGTACCATTGGCTGCGCCGAGCGCGCGCTGGAGCTGATGTGCAAACGCCTGACCAGCCGGGTGGCCTTTGGCAAGCCGATTGCCAGCCACTCCGTATGGCACGAGCGCATTGCCGAGTCCCGCTGCATGATTGAACAAGCACGCCTGCTGACACTAAAAGCAGCGTACATGATGGACACGGTTGGCAACAAGGTCGCCAAAGCCGAAATCGCGATGATCAAGGTCGTCGCCCCCAACATGGCCTGCCAGATCATCGACTGGGCCATCCAGGCCCATGGCGGCGGTGGTGTGTCTGACGACTTCCCGCTGGCCTACGCCTACGCCCACCAGCGCACCCTGCGCCTAGCCGACGGCCCAGACGAAGTTCATCGCGCATCGATTGCCAAGCTGGAACTGGCTAAGCATTTGTTGCTGCCGGGTGAGGTTGAAATGCCTGTGACGCGAGGCAGCTGACCCGTTTGACTTTGCTATAAATACGGGAGCTGCTCGCTCCCGTATTTATTGGGCTACAGACTGTTTTATAAATTAGTTACCGGTTTCGGCTGCAAGGCAATCATCCGCCAACGAATGCAAGCATGAATTCAGTCGTCATCATGGGTGTGGCCGGTTGCGGCAAATCGAGTCTTGGCTTGGCAGTGGCGCAGCAGCTGGGCTTGCCGATGATCGAAGGCGACGACCACCACAGCGCCGAAAGCCGCGGCAAGATGCAGCGCGGCATTGCGCTGGCTGATGCCGACCGCGCGGGCTGGCTGGCCGCGCTGGGGCTGGAACTGCAACAACATCCAAACGGGCTGGTGCTGACGTGTTCTGCCTTGAAGCGCAGCTACCGTGAGCAACTTCGGCAAGCGTCGCCTGGGCTTCAGTTTGTGTACCTGGACATCAGCCGGGAGGATGCCATGGGCCGGGTAGCCGGGCGCGGCACGTCGCATTTTTTCTCAGTCAGTCTGGTTGACAGCCAGTTCAACACCCTTGAAGACCCGTCGGGCGAGCCCGGCGTGCTGCGGATTGATGCGCTGCAGCCGCTGGCAGCGCTGCAAGCCGCAGCGTGCCGGTGGCTGATGACCAAGGCACCCCACTGACATCAGCGGGGCAACCATTAAGGTCTGGTGCCGCAAGTTACGCGGCGAAACTGACTGACAAACCGGGCAGGTCAATGCCTTCGAGGACAGTCTGCCAGGTTTGGCCAGGCTGCACGCTGTAGGCGCTGGTCACCGTGCCAGTGGTCACCAGTTCGTTGGCCTGCAGTGGCTGGTGCGGCGTCTGGCTGGCGAGCACTTCGATCCAATGCACCACAGCTGCCAGCGGATTGCCCAGCACATTAGCGCCCTTGCCTGTCTCTTGCAGTTGGCCATCACATGACAATGCCAGCGTAAAGGTTGTCAAGGTTTCCTGCAGACTAGAGCCCAGCGTATCAACCGCCTGCGGTTGGCCCACCAGCAACCTGCCGTGCATGCCCCAGTCGGCAATCGCGTCGGGCGCCTTGAACTTCCAGCCGGGGTAGTGCGACTGCACCATTTCAAACCCGTGTGCCACCCAGTCAACGCACGCCAGCACGGCCAAAACGTCAGCACCGGGAGGCGGCGCTGATTTGAAATGAAAGACAATTTCAGGCTCAATTTTTGGGTTGACAAAGCCGCCCAGACTGCAAATGGCAGGCTGTTTTGACGTGGCCGGCAAATAGCTCACAGTGCTGTCGTAAACATAAGCCCACACCGGGTCTGCCACACCATATTGCGGCCACATGGCGGGGTTGGTAAAGCCGATCTTGCGCCCCACCGCGCGTGCGCCGTCAGCCAGGCGCATGGCGTGAATCAGGTCGGCCACGGCATAAGCTGCAGTTGTATCAAAGCCTGCGTGCTGGGACGAGATTGGGGCGAGTGACAGGCCAAGGTCCTGGGCGACTTTGACTTGACCAGCAATGGTTTTAAGTTCGGTAGCAGTAAGCATGTTTGGCAACCTTGATGACTTGAAAGGGCCTTATCGCAAACAATCGGGGATATGCGTGGTTTGAAATTGAAAGGCGCGAGAAAGAAATGAATTCAATGTAAAAAAACCCACACAGAGCGGGTTTTTGCTCGGGCAGACAAGCCTTTACCCCATGTGCAAACCACCGTTGAGCGAGAAGTCTGCACCAGTTGCATAACCTCCTTCGTCAGACGAGATCCACGCAATGATGGATGCAATTTCTTCGGGCTGGCCCAAGCGTTTGGCGGGTACACCGGCAACAATTTTTTCCAGCACATCTGGGCGAATGGCTTTAACCATGTCGGTACCGATATAGCCGGGGCTGACGGTGTTGACTGTCACACCTTTGGCGGCGACTTCTTGCGCCAGCGCCATGGTGAAGCCGTGCAAACCAGCTTTGGCCGTGGAGTAATTGACCTGACCGAACTGGCCCTTTTGACCATTGACCGAGCTGATGTTGACGATGCGGCCAAAGCCCGCAGTGATCATGTCTTCAATCACCTGCTTGGTCACATTGAACATGCTGTTCAGGTTGGTGGAAATCACGGCGTCCCAGTCTGCCTTGCTCATTTTGCGGAACTGGCCGTCGCGCGTGATGCCGGCGTTGTTGACCAGCACGCTGACCGGGCCATGCTCGGCCTTGACTTTGGCGAAAGCGGCGACGGTGGAGTCCCAGTCACCGACGTTGCCAACCGAGGCATAAAACGTGTAACCGTGGGCTTTTTGCTCGTCAATCCACTTGGCGTGGTCGCGTGTCGGGCCGCAGCCTGCAACGACCGTAAAGCCGTCTTTGGCCAGGCGCTGACAAATGGCGGTCCCGATGCCGCCCATGCCGCCGGTGACGTAGGCTACTTTTTTACTCATGTCTGTCTCCTGAATTTCAACGATGAATGCTACACAATTAATAGCTGCTCGCGCCCGTATTTATTGAGCTTGAAGCATTAATTACCTCTAATTTACAGCAAAATCAGCGTTCCACGCATAGGGCAACCCCCATGCCGCCGCCAATACACAGGCTGGCAATGCCTTTTTTACCGCCGCTGCGCACCATCTCGTGCAGCAGCGTGACCAAAATGCGGCAACCTGATGCGCCAATCGGGTGGCCAATCGCAATCGCGCCGCCGTTGACGTTGACTTTGCTGATGTCCCAGCCCATCTCGTTATTGACGGCGCAGGCTTGTGCGGCAAAGGCTTCGTTGATTTCCAGTACGTCCAGCTCGGTGGCCTTCCAGCCTGCGCGTGCCAGCGCTTTGGTCGATGCTGGCACGGGGCCCATGCCCATGGTGGCTGGGTCCAGGCCGGTGGTGGCGTAGCTGGCAATACGCGCCAGCGGCGTCAAGCCCAGCGCGGCGGCTTTTTTGGCCGTCATCACCATCACGGCGGCAGCGCCGTCGTTCAGGCCTGATGCGTTGCCTGCGGTTACGCCGCCTGCCTTGTCGAACGCGGGGCGCAAGCCTGCCAGCACCTCGGCAGTGGTTTTGCGGTTGATGAATTCGTCAGCAGCAAAAATAATCGGGTCGCCCTTTTTTTGCACGATTGAAAATGGCACGATTTCATCTTTGAACTTGCCTGCATCTTGCGCGGCGGCCGCCTTGGTCTGACTGGCCAAGGCCAGCGCGTCTTGCATGTCACGGGTGATGCCGTATTTCTTGGCTACGTTTTCCGCAGTGATACCCATGTGGTATTGGTTGTACACGTCCCACAGGCCGTCCACAATCATGCTGTCGACCATCTTCCAGTCGCCCATGCGCTGACCATCCCGCGAACCATTGAGCACGTGGGGCGACAGGCTCATAGACTCCTGGCCGCCTGCAATGATGATCTCGCTGTCGCCTGTGGCAACCCCCTGCGCCGCCAGCATGACGGCTTTGAGGCCCGAGCCACACACAGCGTTGATCGTCAGGCCCGGGACGCCTTGCGGCAAGCCCGCTTTGATCACTGTTTGGCGTGCCGGGTTTTGGCCGACACCAGCGGCCAACACCTGACCCATGATGACTTCACCAATCAGATCGGCGCTTAACTTCGAGCGCTCAAGAACGGCTTTAACAACGGCCGCGCCCAGCTCGGTCGCCGGTGTTTTAGCCAGCGTGCCGCCAAATTTACCAACGGCGGTGCGGGCTGCTGAAACGATAACGATGTCTTCCATGATGTCTTTCCTTTTTATGAAATCAGAGTGAGAAAGTAATAAGGGATTCAGGCCTTTGCCTTGACGTAACGGCCTGGTGCTGGCTCGATGGCTTTGTGACTGCGGCTGCCGTAGGTTTTAGGCGCAGCAATCTGCTTGCCTGCCTGGCCCTTGAGCCAGCTCGACCAGTCCGTCCACCAGCTGCCCGGGTGTTCGGTCGCAGTCTTGAGCCAGTCGCTTTGCGCGATGGGAAATTTGTTGGCGGGCAGCTTGTCGTTGGTCCAGAAGCTGCGTTTGTTTTTGGCGGGCGGGTTGATGACGCCTGCAATGTGACCTGATGCACCCATCACAAAACGCTTTTTACCCGGCAAGTGTTGCGTCGACGCGTACGCCCCGCCAATCGGCACGATGTGATCTTCACGCGAGCCGTACAGATAAGTAGGCATGTCGAGCCACTTCAGGTCAATTTTTTGACCACACACCGTCAGCTTGCCTGGCTTGACCATGTTGTTTTCAAAATACGTATTGCGCAAATACCAGGCGTAAAACGGGCCAGGCAAATTGGTCGAATCGCTGTTCCAGTAAAGCAAATCAAACGGCGGTGGTGTTTCACCCTTCAGGTAATTGCCCACAACGTAGTTCCACACCAGATCATTGGGCCGCAAAAAACTGAAGGTTGATGCCAGGTCTTGCCCTTTGAGCAAACCACCCTGCCCCATTTCCTGTTCGCGGTAAGCCACCGACTGCTCGTCAATAAAAATGTCCAGGATGCCAGTGTCGGTGAAGTCAAGCAGCGAGGTGAGCAGCGTCATGCTGGCGGCTGGCTTGCTGCCGCGCGCAGCCAGCACACTCAAAGCCGTCGCCAATATCGTGCCACCTACGCAAAAGCCCAGCGTATTGATAGTCTTGGCGCCCGTAATCTCTTGTACTGTCGCTATCGCTTTGATAGCGGCGTGCTCAATGTAGTCGTCCCAGGTTTTGCCCGTCATCGATTCATCGGGGTTGCGCCAGCTGACCACAAAGGTGCGGTGGCCCTGCGCGGCGGCATAACGAATCAGCGAGTTTTCAGGCTGTAGGTCAAGAATATAAAACTTGTTGATGCACGGCGGCACCAGCAAGAACGGCTTTTCATGCACGGTTTTGGTCAGGGGCTTGTATTCCAGCAACTGAAAAAACTCGTTTTCAAACACCACGGCACCTTCAGTCGTGGCGACGTTTTTGCCGACTTCAAACTGGCTCTCGTCGGTCATTGACACGTGGCCTTGCTGCATGTCGTGCAGCAGGTTTTTAATGCCCTGGCCGATGCTCTCGCCGCTGGTGTCAATGGCTTTTTTAATTGCGTCCGCGTTCAGCGGCATAAAGTTGCTGGGCGCTGTAGCGGCCAGCGATTGCTCGATGGCAAAGCGCACGCGGGCTTTGGTTTTGTCGTCGCCCACCACGGCGTCAGCCATGGCGGTCAACGCTTTTGAGTTCAGCAAATAGGCGGCGGCAGAGAATTTGGACACCGGGTTGTCGTTCCAAGCAGGCGCTGCAAAGCGGCGGTCATGTGCGGGCGGAATCGAGCTGCCGGCTTGCAGCGACTGGTTCCACAGCGCGGTGGCTCCTTCAATGTAACTTTGCTGGATACGTTGAAGCTTGGCGGTGTCAAACTGGATCTGGCCTTGCTGCGCGTCAGGCAGCTGGGAGGATTGTCCAGAAAGCATGCCTTTGAAGGCCTCTTGGATTTCGGTGGCAGCTTTTTGCCAGTTTGCGTCAAAATTCATGTTGTCCCGCCAATACTTTGAAAACGTCGTTAACTGGTGTTGCCAGCTTCAAGTATCGTAGAAGTATCGGTGGTTTTAGCCTGCAATTGGCTGACCAACCCATTAGATGCCGGAGAAATATGTACCTGGTCGTTATCGCCTGGATTTACGTCGTGCTCATGATGAGCGTTGCCGAAGCCACCAATACCAATGGCACGGTGCTGGGCGCCGTCGTCACGTTTTTCCTTTACGGGGTCGGCCCAGCGGCGCTGGTGGCTTATCTGATGGCCACGCCGGCACGCAAACGGGCGATTAAAAAGCGCGAAGCCGACGAGCTGGCAATTGCCCAATCAGCCGCCCAATCAGCCAATCGCGCATCCGCATCATCCACATCATCCACATCGTCAGCCCCGCAATCAGCTGAGCCAGATGCAGGCAGCCATGCGGCCAGTGACTCCAGTATCCCGCCGATGCGAAAAGAAATTTGACGGATTGTCTGCTGTACACCATGCGCCACTGCTGTCGTTGCCATACATCTGCGTGATGCCGAGCGCACGCAACCGCGCCCTCGCCAAGCCTGCCAGGTCTGCCAAAAATTTGCCGTTGTGTGTTGCGGTGAAAAATTGTGGCGCATCGGGTTGGCTGGCTTCAAACGCCGCCTTGACTTCAGCGCCCACTTCAAATGCCGCAGGGCCAATGCAAGGGCCCAGCCACGCTATTAATTCAGGAGCTTCCCGCGCCCGTATTGATTGGCCTAAAGGCATATTTGACACCTGAAAAGCAGTAAAAACAGCTTCCAGCACCCCTTTTCCATCCATTCCAGCAAGCCCGCGCCAGCCGGCATGCGCAGCAGCCACTGCGGTGCCGTCGGTATTGGTCAGCAGCACCGGCAAGCAGTCGGCCACCATGATCGTGCAAGCCACGCCGCGCTGCGTGCTGACGCAGGCATCGGCCACCCTGCCGTGTGGCGTTGTGCTGCTCAATGGTTCAACGCCGAACCCGTGAACCTGTTTTAAAAACACCGGGCGGCCGGCAATGATTTTTTGTAGCCCGGCGCGGTTGGCGGCCACATGCTCAGGTAGATCGCCCACATGGTCGCCAAGATTCATGCTGTCCCACGGGGCGTTTGAAATGCCGCCAGACCGCGTGGTAAACACGGCCTTTACACCCGTTGGCGCGGGCCAGACGGGTTGCAGCCAGTCAGTGGACGTCAAGCCTCAAAATCCGGGCAGCTGCTGGGCTGCGCTTTTTGAAACGCGGGCAGCTGCATGCAGGCATCAAACGCGGCCATGGTGCGGGTCAAGTCGTCAAAATTCACGTCAAAGCGCTGGGAGTTGAAGATTTGCGGCACCAGGCAGCAGTCGGCAAGCGTCGGCGTATCACCGTAGCAATAGGTCGATGCAGGCAACTGGCCCAGTTGCTTTTCAAACGAAACAAGGCCTTCACGGCACCAGTGGCGGTACCAGGTGTTTTTGGCGTCTTCGTCTGCTTTGAGCTCCTTGACAAGATATTTCAAAATCCGCAGGTTGTTCAGCGGATGAATGTCGCAGGCAACAGACTGGGCCAGCGCACGCACTTTGGCGCGGCCCAGGGCGTCAGCGGGCAGCAGCGCAGGCGTGGGGTGCAAGTCATCAAGGTATTCAATGATGGCCATTGACTGCGACAGCTTTTGCCCATCCACTTCCAGCAACGGCACGAGCGTGTCAGCCGACAAATCTGCATATGGCGGTTTCCTGTGATCCCCCCGAGCGATGTGTATGGCTGCGTACTCATAGTCCAGGCCTTTGAGTTCAAGCGCAATACGAACGCGAAAGGAAGCCGATGAGCGAAAGTATGAGTGGAGTTTTAGGGGTGACATCATAGTGAAAGCATAAACCGAAACATCGGATTTTGAGCGGCGTTTGCTTAGTGCAGGTTCACAATCGCCTGTGCGACTATGGCGACCGACCTGCGCCGCTACCATTTGCGGCTGACGACCTTTGCTAAAAATTACCCCTACGGAGACACCCATGAGCACCCTCACTGCCCTTACAAACCACCAGATCCGCCTGGCAAGCCGCCCATCTGGCCTGCCCACCGCCGCCAACTGGCGCCACACTGAGGAGCCCGTGGCTGAACCTGGCCCCGGTGGCGTGCTGGTTAAAACGCTGTATTTGTCGCTGGACCCCGCCATGCGCGGCTGGATGAACGAGGGCAAAAGCTACATCGCCCCGGTTGAAATTGACGCGGTGATGCGCGCTGGTGGTGTGGGCAAAGTGATTGCGTCAAACAACCCGGGCTTTGCTGTGGGCGACTACGTGAACGCCGGGCTGGATGTGCAGGAATACTGCCTGATCAGTGCCGAAAACATCAAGCGCAGCGGTATTTTTAAGGTTGATGCAAGCCTGGGCTTGACAACCTGGACCAACGTGCTGGGCATGCCCGGCATGACCGGTTTTTTCGGCCTGATGGAAGTGGGCATGCCCAAAGCGGGCGAAACTGTTGTTGTGTCCGGTGCTGCAGGCGCAGTGGGTCAAACCGTCGGCCAGATCGCCAAAATCAAAGGCTGCCGCGTGGTCGGCATTGCGGGCGGCCAGGCCAAGTGCGACTGGGTGGTGAAAGAACTCGGGTTTGACGCATGCATCGATTACAAAAATACAGACGTGCAAAGCAAAGGCGTCAGAGCAGGCCTGAAAGAACACTGCCCAAACGGCGTTGACATTTACTTTGACAACGTAGGCGGCGAAATACTTGATATGGTGCTGGCCAAAATCAATCGCAAGGCCCGCATCATCATTTGCGGTGCCATCAGCCAGTACAACAACACCACACCGGTCAAAGGGCCAGCGAACTACCTGTCGCTGCTGGTCAACCGTGCCCGCATGGAAGGCATTGTGGTGTTTGACTACGCCGACCGCTACCACCTCGGTGTGGCTGAGATGGCGGGTTACCTCAAATCTGGAAAAATGAAAAGCAGGGAGGACGTGGTGCAGGGCATTGAGAACTTTCCGACGGCGCTGCTGAAGCTTTTCAATGGCGAAAACTTTGGCAAACTGGTTTTGCAGGTGGCACAAGACTGAAGCTCTGACAAGGTGATGCGGCAACGTGCTGCATATGAGAATGGTTATCGTTTAAAATGCGGATGCTTTTAAATGTAAATAATCAAGCGACAGCTCACCGTGACCCACTCTTCCTTCAATCTGGCGCATGCGGCAATTGGCGACCGTTTTATCGTCAGTGGTGTTGCCGCCCCCGCAGACAACCCTGAATGGGCGAGCCAATTGCAGGATATTGGCTTTTTCCCCGGCGAGCATGTGGCCGTCATGGCGCGCGGGCAACCCGGCGGAGACCCCCTGGTGGTGCGTGTCGGGTTGTCAACCTTTGCACTCAGGGCGCTTGAAGCGGCTTGTGTCCAAGTGGTGCCCGAGGCGCAAACGCTGGCGCAACATCCAGCATGACTTCTGGCCTCAAAGAATCGGTTATTCACTTTCACCGGGGCGGCCCGTTGTTGGCCCTTGTCGGCAACCCGAACTGCGGCAAAACCGCGCTGTTCAACCTGCTGACGGGCAGCCGCCAGAAAGTTGCCAACTACGCTGGCGTGACTGTTGAACGCAAAGAAGGCAAGTTGACCACCCCCGCTGGCAAGGCGCTGCGCGTGCTCGACTTGCCTGGCACTTACAGCCTGGCGCCCCGCTCGCCTGACGAACGCGTGACCCACGATGTGCTCTACGGCCGTGCCGCTGGCGAAAAGCGGCCCGACCTGGTGGTGTGTGTGGTCGATGCGACCAACTTGCGGCGCAGCTTGCGGCTGGTGTTGTCCGTCAAACGCCTGGGCCTGCCTTGCGTGGTGGCCATCAACATGCAAGACCTCGGGCGCGCACGCGGCTTGAACGTTGACACCGCTGCTTTGGCGCGGGAACTGGGCTTGCCTGTGGTCAGCACAGTCGGTATCAAAGGCGGTGGTGACCTGGAGTTGCGCACACTACTGGATGACACCAGCTTGTGGCGACGTACGCCTTTGCCGGGCACAAAGGGCGTGACGCTTGACGCGCCAGTTGCCGAACACGCGCCAGCAACACAGGGCGACCACGACACCGTGCAGCAAATCCTGCACCGACTGGGCCTGAATGACCTGGTGCCACATCTGGTCAGTGACAGGATCGACCGGGTGGTGCTGCACCCGGTTTTTGGCCCCGGGCTGCTGGCAGTGATTTTGTTTTTGATTTTTCAGGCGGTGTTCAGCTGGTCAGTCGCGCCCATGGACGCCATCAAGGCCGCCAGCGCCTGGCTGGGTGCGGCTGTGGGCAACGTTTTGCCCGACGGCTGGATCAAAAGCCTGATCGTTGATGGCGTGATCGCAGGCGCGGGCGGCGTGGTGGTGTTTTTGCCGCAAATCATCATCCTGTTCTTTTTTATACTGGTGCTGGAAGAGTCGGGTTACCTGCCGCGCGCCGCGTTTTTGCTCGACCGCATCATGGGCAGCGTCGGTTTGTCGGGCCGGTCTTTTATCCCGTTGTTGTCGAGCTTTGCCTGCGCGATTCCGGGCATTATGGCGACGCGCAGCATTGCTAACCCGCGCGATCGACTCGTCACCATCATGATTGCGCCGCTGATGACGTGTTCGGCCCGTTTGCCGGTTTACGCACTGCTGATTGGCGCTTTTATCCCCAGGCGCAACGTCGGCTGGTTTGATCAGCAAGGGCTGGTGCTGTTTGCGCTGTACGTGGCCGGCATTGCAGGGTCGCTGGCGGTGGCCTGGGTGCTCAAACGACTGACGGCACATGGCCAAAGCCGCACGCTGATGATGGAGCTGCCCAACTATCACCTGCCCAATATTCGCAACGTTGCGATTGGCCTGTGGCAGCGGGTCGCTATTTTCATGAAGCGTGTGGGCGGCGTTATTTTGGTGCTAACGGTTGCGCTGTGGTTTTTGGCCAGCTTTCCCGGCGCGCCGCAGGGGGCAACCCGACCTGCGATTGAATACAGCTTTGCCGGCACATTGGGCAAAGCGTTGGCAGTGGTGTTTGAGCCAATCGGCTTCAACTGGCAAATCAGCATTGCTCTGGTCCCCGGCCTGGCCGCCCGTGAAGTCGCCGTCAGTTCGCTGGGGACGGTGTATGCACTGTCTGCGACCGGGGCCGACACCGCGCAAGCCCTAAGCCCACTGATTGCTCAAAATTGGAGCCTGGCGACCGCGCTGTCGCTGCTGGCCTGGTACGTGTTTGCCCCGCAATGCATGTCAACACTGGCCACCGTTAAACGCGAAACGGGCGGCTGGAAAATGCCGCTCATCATGGCCGGCTACCTGTTTGGTCTGGCCTATATCGCGTCGTTTGTGACCTACCGAATAGCGCTGGCATTCGGCTGAAGCCAACTCAGGCGTCTTTGGCTAAAACCGCCTTGGACCATGCGCTTTGCGCTCGGTACTGAAAGCTGCAACATAGGTTTTCACCACATTCATCGGCAGTGAATATGCTTATTCACATAAGCGAATAACAAAACAGTCGTTTGTTTATATAAGCAGACGCCCTACATTCACAGGCTATGCAAGATTTGATCCCCCAATTCGCTTTCGTATTTGCCGGTTTTATTGTGGGTCTCATCGTTGGTTTGACGGGCGTCGGCGGCGGCTCGCTGATGACACCGATTTTGATCTTTGCATTTGGCATCAAGCCGCACTTGGCCATCGGTACCGACTTGCTTTTTGCGGCCTTCACCAAAATGGGCGGCACGGTAAGCCTGGCACGCCACCGGCTGATCGACTGGCGTGTTGTGGGCCAAGTGGCGTTGGGCAGTGTGCCCGCCACGCTGGTCACGCTGCAAATGCTGAAAACACTTGGCCCGGCCAACCCTGCAACCCAAAGTGTGATGACAACCACACTTGGCGTGGCGCTTTTGCTGACGGCGGCAGCCACCCTGTACAAAGCGGTTCGCGGCAAATCGTCTCCGCGCCACATTGCGCCAGAGCATCTGGCCGAAGCCACCAAAGCCCGCCACTGGGCATTACCCATTTTGTTTGGCGCAGTGATTGGCACGCTGGTCACCATCACATCAGTTGGCGCCGGAGCCATCGGCGTGATTGTGCTGATGCTGCTGTACCCTACCCTGCCGCTGCCGCGCATTGTGGCCGCTGACATTGCCCACGCCGTGCCTTTGACGCTGGTAGCAGGCATGGGTCATGCATGGATGGGCTCTGTCGACTGGATGCTGCTTGCTAAACTGCTTGCAGGCTCGCTCCCCGGCATCTGGCTGGGAACCTTGCTGATGAAAAAAACGTCAGACCGGATCATTCGCTCACTGTTGTCTGTGCTGCTGGCCTACGCCGGATTCAAACTGATGGCTATATAAAAAACACCAAAATCACCATGTACCAATACACCGATTTCGACCGCCAATTTGTACGTGCCAGGGCCAACCAGTACCGCGACCAGCTCACCCGCTGGCAGGCTGGGCAGTTGCCTGAAGAAGAGTTTCGCCCGCTGCGCCTGCAAAACGGCTGGTATGTGCAGCGCTATGCGCCCATGCTGCGGGTGGCCGTGCCCTATGGTGAGTTGAACACCGCGCAACTGCGTGTGCTGGCCAAAATTGCGCGTGAGTATGACCAGCCGAATGCCGCACTGTTCAATGATGCGCAGACGGCGCAAGACATGCTGGGGGACATTCCCCTGCAAGGCAAGTTTTTGGGTAACTCAGTCAAAACCAACTTGACCAAGGGCTACGGCCACTTCACCACCCGCCAAAACGTGCAGTACAACTGGATTCCCTTGGACAAGTCAGCCGACGTGATGGACCTGCTGGCCAGCGTCAACATGCACGGCATTCAAACCAGCGGCAACTGCATCCGCAACATCACCAGCGACGAGCGCGCGGGCATTGCGGCTGACGAGCTGGCCGACCCGCGCCCGTTTGCCGAAATCATGCGCCAGTGGAGCACGCTGCACCCTGAGTTCGCGTTTTTGCCGCGCAAGTTCAAGATTGCCATTACCGGCGCGCTGGAAGACCGCGCCGCCACCGCTTGGCATGACGTGGGCTTGCACATGGCTAAAAACGACTTGGGTGAATTGGGCTTTAAAGTGCTGGTCGGCGGTGGCATGGGCCGCACCCCGATCGTGGCGAGCGTGATTCGTGAGTTTTTGCCGTGGCATCAGATTTTGAATTACCTGGAAGCCATCGTCCGCGCCTACAACCGCTTTGGCCGCCGCGACAACATCTACAAGGCGCGAATCAAGATTCTGGTCAAGGCTGAAGGCCAATCCTTTTTTGATCAGGTTGAGGCCGAGTACAAGGACATTGTTGAAATTGATGGCGCACCGCACACCATCACCCAAGCCGAGCTGGACCGCGTATCAGCTTCATTTGTAGCGCCCGATTTGACCTGCAATCGCAGCGACGCCGAAACAAAAATAGCCAACATTTTGCGAGCCGCAGCTGAAGACGATGTGGAGTTTGGCCGTTGGTTGCAGCAAAACGTGGCGCCGCAAAAAAACCCGGACTTGCGCATTGTTACCCTGTCATTCAAGCGCCTGGGCCAGGCCCCCGGCGACGCCACGGCTGATCAACTGGACTTGGCTGCCGACTTGGCCGACCAATTCAGCGCTGGTGAAGTGCGCGTGACGCACGACCAGAACCTGGTGCTGCCGTGGGTACGCTGCGACCAGTTGCCCGAGCTGTGGAAGGCTGCGCGCAAAGCCGGTTTTGCCCGCCCCAACATTCGCCTGCTGACCGACATGATTGCCTGCCCCGGCGGCGATTTTTGCAGCCTGGCCAATGCCCGCAGCCTGCCACTGGCCGAGGCCATCACGCGCCGCTACCAGGACCTGGACGAACTGCACGACCTGGGCGAAATTGACCTGCACATCAGCGGCTGCATCAACTCTTGCGGCCACCACCACAGCGGGCACATCGGCATTTTGGGCGTCGATAAAGACGGCAAGGAGTGGTATCAGATCACGCTGGGTGGCTCGGATGGCTCTAGCTTGTCTGGCACGCCTGCGCTGGGCAAAGTGGTTGGCCCATCGTTTTCAGCCGCTGAGGTGCCCGATGTGATTGAGGCTGTGCTGGGCGTGTACCGCGACCAGCGTCTTACACGCGAGTCAGAGACTTTCATCGCCGCCCTGCGCCGCCTGGGCGCTGAGCCTTTCAAGCTGGCCGCCAACGGTGCGCGTCACCCGGCACAACAGGAAGAGACGGTATGATTGCTATGAAATTAATAGCTGCTCGCGCCCGTATTGATTGGGCTACAGGCCAAAATGATGCTCAAAATACCCTGAAAATTGCCAATTCTGACGATCCACGTGATGTTTCATTGGCTGGCGTTGAAAGCATTGAGCTTGACTTCCCCAAATTCACCGACGGCCGCGCTTTCAGCCAGGCGTTTTTGCTCAGCCGCAGGTTGGGTTTTAAAGGCGAGATTGTTGCTACAGGCGACGTGTTGATTGACCAGCTGGCCCAAATGCAGCGCAGCGGCTTTACCACCGCCGTGCTGCGTGACGACCAACCGCTAGACGTCGCCGAGCGTGTGCTGACCGCCTACCCCGGCTTTGATGTGGGTGCGTATCAGGGCGATGCCGTGCATGTCAGCCCGCATTTTGTGGAGGCTTGAAATGACCGAAGTAATGGATAAACGTGACGTAGGCATGGATCTCGCACACATCAACGCAGAGCTTGGCCGCAACGCGCAAGGCCTGGTGGACTGGGCTGTCGGCTTGAAGCAGTCAGCCATCATCACCACCAACTTTCGCCCTTTTGAGGCCGTGATTTTGCACATGGTGACGCGCGCCAACGCAGCAGTTCCGGTGGTCTGGATGGACAACGGCTACAATACCGACGCCACCTACCGCTTCGCCGACGAAGTGACTAAGCTGCTGAAGCTAGACCTGCACATCTACCTGCCGCGCCGCTCGCGTGCGCACCGTAAAGCGGTTGAAGGTGATACCCCGGCGCTTGATGACCCGCGCCACGCGGTCTTTACTGCCGAGGTCAAACTCGAGCCCTTTACCCGCGCCCTGCGCGAGACAGCGCCCAAGGTCTGGTTCACGGCTCTACGCGCCACAGACACCGCTGTGCGCGCCCAGATGGACCCGGTTAGCGTCAACCCCGACGGCCTCATCAAAGTCGCGCCCCTGCTGCACTGGTCGTCGAAAGATTTGTACGAGTATTGTGAGATTCACGGCTTGCCTAACAACTTTGACTACGTGGACCCGACCAAGGGTGAGGACAACCGCGAATGCGGCTTGCATCTTTCGCATTAATTTGCCCACTAATTTTCTGCACATACAAAAAGCACTACATGAACGCCAGAGCCGACCACACGCTTGAAAAACCTGTTTTAAGCAACGCCCACCTGGACGCACTTGAGGAAGAAGCCATCTTCATCCTGCGTGAAGTTGCCGCCAGTTTTGAGCGCCCCACGCTGCTGTTTTCAGGCGGCAAAGACTCGCTGGTGATTTTGAAGTGTGCTGAAAAAGCCTTTGGTGCAGGCAATATTCCTTACCCGCTGCTGATGATTGACACCGGCCACAACTTCCATGAGGTCACAGACTTCCGCGACTACCGTGCCAAGCAGCTCGGTGCCAACTTGATCGTGCGCAAGGTTGAAGATTCGATGGCGCGCGGCACCGTGCGCCTGGCTCACCCCGGCGAGTCACGCAATGTGCATCAGTCGGTCACGCTGCTGGAGGCGATTGACGAATTTCGTTTTGACGCACTCATTGGTGGCGCAAGGCGCGATGAAGAAAAAGCACGCGCCAAAGAGCGTATTTTTTCGCACCGCGACGCCTTTGGCCAGTGGCAACCGAAGGCACAGCGGCCTGAGCTGTGGACGCTGTTCAACACCCGCATCCAGCCCGGCGAGCACTTTCGCGTGTTCCCGATCAGCAACTGGACTGAGCTCGACGTGTGGCAATACATTGACCGTGAAAACATTGAACTGCCATCGCTGTACTACGCGCACCAGCGCAAAGTGGTCGAGCGCAAGGGCCTCTTGGTCCCCGTGACTGAACTGACACCGCTCAAGGACGGTGAAATTGCCGTTGAAAAAACCGTGCGCTTTCGCACCGTCGGCGATATCACCTGCACTTGCCCAGTGGACAGCCCAGCCCTGAATGCAGCTGATGTGGTGCTGGAGACGTTGGCCGCCGACGTAAGCGAGCGCGGCGCGACAAGGATGGACGACAAAACGTCTGATGCGTCGATGGAAAAACGTAAAAAAGAAGGCTATTTCTGATGAGCGCTGTTATCAATCAAATCGCTGACGAGCAAGACAATCAACAAGACACAAGGGCCGCACTGCGCTTTGTCACCTGCGGCAGCGTAGACGATGGCAAAAGCACGCTGATTGGCAGGCTTTTGGTTGACAGCAAAACCGTGCTGCAAGACCAATTGGCGGGCGTGCAGCGCGGTGGGCAAACTGACCTGGCGCTGCTGACTGACGGCCTGCAGGCCGAGCGCGAACAAGGCATCACGATTGATGTGGCGTATCGCTACTTCAACACCGCTGCGCGCAAGTTCATCATTGCTGACGCGCCCGGCCATGAGCAGTACACCCGCAACATGGTCACCGCCGCGTCCAGTTCTGACGCCGCTGTGGTGCTGGTAGACGCCACCAAGCTTGACTGGCAAGCGGCCTTGCCTGAGCTGTTGCCCCAAACCCGTCGCCACAGCCTGCTGGTCAATCTGCTGCGTGTGCCTGCCATTGTTTTTGCCATCAACAAGCTGGACGCAGTGGCCAACCCGGCGCTGGCATTTGCCAACATCAG
>JANYED010000328.1 GCA_025363315.1 Polaromonas sp. | reverse complement strand
CGGTGGTGCTCCTGTTTGTATACGCGCTGATCAAAAGCAAGACCGGGTCCTGAGACTGGCCGCCATGCCCCGCCTGACGCCACTGCCGCCTGAGGCTAAGCCGGAACTCAAACCGCACTTTGACTTTTTCTTGGGCACGCTAGGCTTTACCCCCAACAGCGTGCTGACCATGCAGCGCAAGCCAAAACTGGTAGAGGCGCTGGCCCAGCTTAATGCTGCCGTGATGGACCCTGCTGGGGAAGTCGACCTGGGCTTCAGACGCCTGATAGGCCATGTGGCTAGTCAGGTGTCGGGCTGCGTGTACTGCCAGGCCCATACGCTGCAGGGCGCGAAGAACTTTGGCACGACCGATGCCAAACTGGCCGACGTATGGTCTTACGCCACCAGCCCGTTGTACAGCGTCAAGGAGCGGCTTGCGCTTGACTTTGCACTCGCAGCAGCCGCCCAGCCCAATGCGGTCACTGATGCACAGTTTGCCGAACTGCAGCAGCACTGGAGCGACACCGAGATCACCGAAATCCTCGGAGTGATCGCCATGTTTGCATTTTTAAACCGCTGGAACGACACCATGGCCACCCCGCTGGAGGCAACGCCCCAAGCCGTCGCGCAAACCGCCCTGGGGCAGCGCGGCTGGGCGGCTGGCAAGCATCAGGCGGCTTGAGTGATCCGCTGTAAATTGCTACATTTTTAATAGCTGCTTGCGCCCGAATCTATTGGGCCAGATGGGTAATTGATGATCTAAAACGGGTTTTTTGCGGATTTAACGGTTCAGAGACTCTAAAACTGATGCCTCAAGGCCTGTTTTTGACCTTTTTAGGGTACCTAATCATGCTCTAGCCCAATAGATTCGGGCGTAAGTAGCTACGAATTAAATAGCAAATAAAAAACTACTTATTTGCCTGTCAACGAAGGACTACGGCGCTTGGGCTTGGCTTTGTCCATAGGCAGCAGGCTGGTGTAACGCTGGTATAGCTCAAAAAGATACGCAACCCGCTCGGCATCGTTCTTGTAGGCTTTCTTGCCGCCGCTAAGTTCATAAGCTTTGTCTACCGCTGCATCCAGCTTTTGGTGCGCACGGGTCAACGCAGGCGGCATGGAGAGCGGGTCGTACAGGTCAGCCAAGGACGAGTCGGGAAACTCGGCTCTTGCATCCAGCACCCCTTGTGCTGCGGTTTCAATAGCTGCTTGCGCCCGTGTTTGTTGGGCTGTAGGCTTTTCTGGCTGTATCTCGGGCCATGGGAAGTTGTTGTAGACAATATCTTTGGAGTAGCGGTAGCGGCTTTCCAGGCGGCCACAGGTTGTACGCACCCAAGCGTTGTGCATCGTGCTGGTTAGCACACCAAAGTGATACAGGGTGGCTTTAGGTGCCAGCTTAACCAAATTGCTGCACAGCGTTTGTGGTGGGCAAAAGCCAAAAGGTATGAATGCGCGTCGCTCCGATGAAACCTCCGGCAAGATCAAGAACGGGCGGCGGGGTATGTTCTCAACATGAAAGCGTGTCGGTGTGCTGGCTATCTTTCGGGTTCCCACGCTTTTGCTGGCTAGTCTGAAGGCTTTGACGGCCTGCACACGTCTCATGGCGTGCGGCATGGCGCGTAACTCATCGGGTGGGCATTCACCCAGCCATAAACACCACCGTTCATAGCCATTGAGGAATTCGTCTGCACCCAGCCAGCGGCGAAACCACTTTTTACTGGCGGGTTCCAGCGCTATGAACTCGCGCTTTTCATCAGCAGTAAAGAGGTAATTGCCATCGTCAATCGGTTTGTTGCCGATGCCAATTTCAGGCACGTCGCAAATCGGGTTGGAGCGCCGGGGCAGGACGATGTTGGGTGCGTCCACCAGATAGGGGTTGATGTTGTTTGCCGGTGTGGCATGCGGCAAGCCCTTGATATCCGCATACTCATAAATGACTTTGCCGGGACGATCTTCAAGCCCGAACCCAACAATCACGCAATGCACAGCGGCTTTGCCCGCAGCCTCATTTGTCCAGCTAAATGTGCGGTGTGCAAAGTTGATATGTATGCCTTGAGCCAATAGCCAGCCCCACAGCACGCCAACTTGTTCCCCTTGGCTTATGCTGTTGGTAGAAACGAAAGCGCAACGTGCCAGTTCGATTCCGGCCCCGGGCACCAACATGTAGCGGGCGGCTTTGACATACCATGCAGCCACAAAATCAAGCAAGCCTGCGTTGTCAATGCCTGCAAAGACCGCTCTGGTGTCCAGGCGTTGCGCGTCATCCATGAACTTTGCACCCACAAACGGCGGATTCCCCAAAACAAAGCTGCATCGCTCGGCAGGCAACACATCATTCCAGTCCAGCTGCAATGCATTGCTATTCAATATGTGGGGCGTGGTGCGCAACGGTATCCGTGCGAAATACAAACCGAATTCTTCACTGACCCGCAGGTTTATCTGGTGGTCCATCAGCCACAGCGCAACTTGCGCAATTTGGGCGGGGAACTCTTCAATCTCAATGCCGTAAAACTGGTCTACATTGATGCCGATCAAACCGTGAATGTCAACGCCCATCTGGCTTGAGGTGTTTGACGCACGCAGCACCTCCAGCTCCAGCAGCCGCAGCTCGCGGTAGCTGATGACCAGAAAGTTGCCGCAACCGCAAGCGGGGTCAAAAAACGTGAGCAACCGCAGTTTTTTATGAAACTCAAACAGCTTGTTGCGATTGCTTTTAACCTTGGCAAACTCTGCCCATAGGTCATCTAAAAACAGTGGCTTGATGAGTTTGAGGATGTTTTCTTCACTGGTGTAGTGCGCGCCCAGGTTACGGCGTGCCTTGTCGTCCATGATGGACTGAAACAGGCTGCCGAAAATGGCCGGGCTGATGGCTGACCAGTCCAGCGCGCAGGCGTCCAGCAAGGCATCGCGCATGGTGGCGTCAAAGTCGGCAATGGGCAAAGCTTCTTCAAACAACTTGCCATTCACGTAGGGGAAGGCGGCCACCTGTTCGTCCAGCGCTTTGCTGCGCTTTGCCTCATCGGTATTGAGCGTCTGAAACAGTTTGGCCAACTGCGGGCCAACGTCAGAGCCGTCTGCCGCGGTGCGCTCTTCAATGAATGTGCGAAACGCCTGCGCCGGCTGAAAAATACCCGTGTCGTCAGCGAACAGGCAAAACAGGATGCGTACCAGCAGCACTTCAAGCGGGTGGCCTGTGTAGTTTGACGCTTTGAGCGCGTCATGCAGCCGCCCCATACGCTCAGCTGCCTTGATGTTTACCGGGTCTTGCGGCTTGATAACCTGCGCCCGATAACCCGCTACAAAGCCAAACAGCTTGATGTGTTTGTGCAGGTCTTTGAGTTGAAATTCAGTGGTTTCACCGGTAGCCAGCTTGTGAACACGAAAGCGCGCAAAGTCGCACACGATCACAATTTGCGGCAGGTCACGCTCGGCTATGCCGGGAAAGTACGCCAGCGCTTGGGTAAGCGCTTTGTCCAGGTCTTTGCCGCGTGACTTTTGCTCTACCAGCAGCATGCCGGGCCAAAACAGATCGACGAAACCATCGATCTTGGCACTGTCTCCGTCCAGCCCTTTGAGCTTTTTAACCGCATGCTCAAACGTCGCTACCCGTTTGTTGGTAATGCCAAAAATCTCAAAAAAATCAATCCAGAACGGTTTGCCTTGGCTGTCTTCGTGCGCAGCGTCAGCCCAGGTCCGGCTGAATGACAAGGCACGTGATTTGATTTCGTTCCAGCTGAGAGGCATAAGCGTGGTGATGGGTTTTAGAGGTGAATTAGGGTGCTGGTTATGCAGGTCACAGTCTAACCTTAGCGTTTTCGCCAGTTTTACGTGTTTTTGAGGCGTTTAGGGTGCCAAATTATGCTCTAGGCCAATGAATACGTGTGCGAGCAGCTCCTGAATAAATAGCAAACGTCGCAGACTTCAGCTTTGCTGACCTATGGTTTTGCTATTGCGGGCATCTTCAAAAAGTCCCGCACCGCACCTACCGATTCCGCTGGGGCTTCTTCGTGCGGAAGGTGGCCTACGCCTTTGAACGACACCAGCTTTGCACCCTTGATGGCCTTCAGGTAGTCGTTTGAATTGGCAAACGGAATCATCGCGTCTTGTTCGCCCCACACCAGCAACGTGGGCGCGGTGATCTGTTTGAGGATAGGCAGCGGGTCAGTCAGCACGGTTTGCGCCATGCGGGCCAGCAGGGCATCGCGGCTGCCCGGGGCCAGCATCATGTCGTGGTAGCGGGTGGCGAGCGCGTCGGTCATCGTTTCAGGATTTGCAAACGCTGGTTTTAAGCTCATGGTGAGCAGCCCTTTGGGCAGGGCGAAGCGCATCAGCTTGACCATGGGGGGCACTTCGGGTGTTTTGCCGTATTCAAAACCGGGGCTGGCAAAGCCGTCGGGCGACACCAGGACCAGTTTGTCTATTCGCGATGGGTGGGTACCCGCAAACGTCCACGCGATGCGCCCGCCAATCGAGTGGCCGATCAGGCTGGCGCGGGCAAGGCCCAGCTGGTCCATCAGGGCGTTGATGATTTGCAGGCTGCGTTTGTCTGAATAGTCGCCGGTAGGGTCAGGCAGGCTCAGGCCAGAGCCGGGCAGGTCGATGCGGATCACGCGCAGGTCTTTGGCCAAGTCTGCCGCCCATGGCTCCCAGGTGTGCAAACTGGCGCCAAAACCATGCAGAAAGATCACGGCCGGTGCGGTTTTGCCACCGCTGTCCCGTACATGCAAACGCGTACCTGCGACGTCGATCATGTCGCTGGGTGCGTTCAGGTATTCAGGCTCCAGCACAGCGCGGTCTTTATCGGGTGTCCACAGCCACCACAGCGCGGCTGATAGCAGTACACCGATGCAGATCAAAACAACAGACATACGCTTCATAGGGCGCATTAATAACTATTAAATCAGGCTGTAGCCCAGTCAAAACGGGCGCTAGCAGCTTCTAAATTTATAGCATTCAACGCACCTTCAAGCATAATCACTCACCGGCACACAGCTGCACATCAGGTTGCGGTCGCCGTACACGTTGTCAACCCGTCCGGTGGTCGGCCAGTATTTGGATGTTTTTAATGCTGCTACGGGGAAGGCGGCTACTTCGCGTGAATACGGCCTGTTCCATTCGGCGGCAATGACACTGGCTGATGTGTGCGGCGCGTGCTTGAGCGGATTGTTGTCTTGCGGCCATGCGCCGCTTTCGATGTGTGCAATTTCTTGGCGGATAGAGATCATCGCGTTGATGAAGCGATCGATCTCGCGCAAGTCTTCGCTTTCTGTTGGCTCAACCATCAGCGTGCCCGCGACTGGAAAGCTCAGCGTCGGTGCATGAAAGCCGTAGTCCATCAATCGCTTGGCCACGTCTTCTGCGCTTACGCCGCAGGTTTCCTTTAAGGGGCGCAAGTCCAAAATGCATTCATGCGCCACGTAGCCAGCCTCGCTGGCGTACAGGGTGGGGAAGTCGTCTTTCAGGCGGGCGCTGATGTAGTTGGCGCTGAGGATGGAGATTTCCGTCGCTTGTTTCAAGCCTTCCGGGCCCATCATGCGGCAGTACATCCAACTGATGGGCAATACCGCTGCGTTACCCAGCGGGGCGGCAGAAATGGCACCCACACCATTGACGGCCAAGCCACCTGTTGCATGGCTTGGCAAATACGGCACCAAATCAGCCACCACGCACACGGGCCCTACACCCGGCCCGCCGCCGCCGTGGGGAATGCAAAAAGTTTTGTGCAAATTGAGGTGGCTCACGTCACCACCAAACTCGCCTGGCGCTGCGGTGCCAACCAGCGCGTTCATGTTGGCACCGTCCACGTACACACGTCCGCCGTGGCTGTGCACCAGCGCACACAGCTCCTTGACGTTGGATTCAAACACGCCGTGGGTTGATGGGTAGGTGATCATCACCGCCGCCAGGTTGGCGCTGTGCTGTTCACACTTTGCTTTCAGGTCGGCCATGTCAACGTTGCCTTTGGCGTCGCAACCCGTCACCACCACCGTCAAGCCCGCCATTTGCGCGCTGGCCGGGTTGGTGCCGTGGGCCGATGCGGGTATCAGGCAAATATTGCGGTGGCCCTGGCCCTTCGCATCGTGAAACGCCTTGATGACCAGCATGCCTGCGTATTCCCCTTGGCTGCCTGCATTAGGCTGCAAGCTGATGCCTGCGTAGCCAGTGGCTTGGCACAGCCAAGAGCGCAACTGCTCATCCAGTTCGGCGTAGCCTTGCTGCTGGTCGGCGGGAGCGAATGGGTGGATATTGGCAAACTCTGGCCAGGTGATAGGAATCATCTCGCTGGTTGCATTCAACTTCATTGTGCAACTGCCGAGCGGAATCATGCTGCGGTCAAGCGCCAAATCCTTGTCGCTCAAGCTGCGGATGTAGCGCAGCATCGACGTTTCTGAATGGTGTGTATTGAAGACCGGATGCGTCAAGAAGTCACTGGTGCGGCGCAGCTCGACGGGGATGAGTGGCTCGATGCCTTTTTCAAAATCAGCGACTTGGGGTAGCGCCTGGCCAGGCTTGGCAAAGATGGACCAGAGCAGTTCAATGTCAGCGCGGGTGGTGGTCTCATCCAGTGTGATGCACAGGTGATTTTTGAAATAAATTCGCAGGTTGACGCCCATTTCGCGGGCGCGAGCAGCTATTGAATCAGTAGCAGCATTGGTTTGCAGGCTGATGGTGTCGAATGCACTGTCGCCGCGCACTTTAAATCCCGTCGCGCTTAGCCCGCGCGCCAAAATGGCGGTGTAGCTGGCCACGCGCTGCGCGATGCGCTTCAAGCCCTGCGGGCCGTGGTACACCGCGTACATGCTGGCCACCACCGCAGGCAAAACCTGCGCGGTGCAAATATTGGACGTGGCTTTTTCACGGCGAATGTGCTGCTCGCGGGTTTGCAGCGCCAGGCGGTACGTCGGGTTCCCGTGCACATCAACCGACACGCCCACCAGACGGCCAGGCATCGAGCGTTTGAACTCATCACGGCAGGCCAAGTACGCGGCATGCGGGCCGCCTGCACCCATCGGCATGCCAAAACGCTGCGTGGTGCCAACGACGATGTCTGCACCCCATTGGCCGGGCGGCGTGAGCAGCGTGAGCGCCAGCGGGTCTGCCGCAGCAATAAAGGCGGCTTGCTTGGCGTGCACGGTGGCTACGTCGGCGCGCAAATCATCAATACGGCCACTGGTAGCGGGGTACTGTGAAAGCACGGCAAAGTAGTCGCCTTGCAAAGCGGTGTGCCATTCAGGCGCAGAGTTAGCCAGAAGCACGGTAATGCCCAGCGGCTTGGCGCGGGTCTGGATCACTTCAATCGTTTGCGGATGGCAGTCGCCCGCCACCACAAACGTATTTGATTTGCTTTTAACGCTGCGCTTGGCCAGCGTCATGGCTTCAGCTGCGGCGGTGGCTTCATCGAGCATTGACGCGTTGGCAATTGGCATGCCGGTCAAGTCGCAAATCATGGTTTGGAAGTTGATCAGTGCTTCCATCCGGCCTTGCGAAATCTCAGCCTGATAAGGGGTGTAGGCGGTGTACCAGGCCGGGTTTTCCAAGATGTTGCGCAGGATGACGCCCGGTGTGTGCGTGCCGTGGTAGCCCTGACCCAAAAAGCTTTTGAGGACTTTGTTTTTAGATGCAATAGCCTTGAGCTGACGCAGCGCTTCAGCCTCCGTTACAGGGGCAGGAATCTCCATCACACTTGAGCGGGCAATCGACGCGGGGATGATCGCCTCCATCAACGCCCGGCGCGATGCCGCGCCCAGCACACTGAGCATGTGGGCTTCAGCAGCGTCGTCGATGCCGATATGGCGAGCGATGAACTCGGTCGTGTTTTCAAGTTCGACTAAAGGCTTGGCGGATCGCATCAACATGGTTTATTCCTGAAATCAGGCCTCGAAAAATAGGTTCAAGCGTTTGCGGAAAATGCCGAGTAGCTGGTCTCGTCCATCAGCGCATCGAGTTGTGACGCGTCTGACAGCTTGACCTTGAAAAACCAGCCTGCGCCCAGCGGGTCAGTATTGGCCAGTGACGGGTCGGCGCGCAGGGTTTCGTTTACCTCAGTCACTTCGCCGCCCACCGGCATATAGACATCTGCAGCGGCTTTGACCGACTCGACCACGCCAGCGGTTTCTTTTTGTGCAAACAGCGCGCCCACTTCGGGCAGGTCCACAAACACCACATCGCCAAGTGCGTCTTGCGCATGCACCGTGATGCCGACCGTGGCGATGTCGCCATCAATTTTCAGCCATTCGTGGTCTTCGGTGTATTTGATGGTCATGGGGGTTCTCCAGGTTAAAAAGATTTATCCGCGAAAGTAATGGGTTGGCACGAAAGGCATGGCGCAGACTTCCATCAGCACGGGCTTGCCGCGCACCATGGCGTTAACTTGCGTGCCGA
>JANYED010000316.1 GCA_025363315.1 Polaromonas sp. | reverse complement strand
GCCATCGTTACGCCTGCCGTCAAGCACCTGCGCAAAGAGATCGCGCGCCTGTCGGCTGAAGAGCAACCTGCATGAGTGCGTCGGTAGTTAAGACTGATGCGTCCGGGCTGCCTTGGGAAATTTTTATCTGCAGGGCCTGCGGTTTGCTCTATGACGAAAGCAAAGGCGACGAAGACAGCGGACTGGCTGCGGGAACTCGATTTGCAGATATTCCTGATGACTGGGCCTGCCCGCTGTGTGGTGTGACCAAAGCTGACTTTGAGCCGTATGTTGCCGAACCCGTACAGCAAGCGCGTATGTCCTCTGCAAGCAGGGCACAGCCCGCACGCCGCGGTGCGGGCACGGTCATCGTCGGCGCTGGCCGAGCTGGCTGGCAAATGGCGCAAGCACTGCGCACGCAAGATGCCAGCATGCCCATCACGCTGGTCACCTCATGCAACGGCGATGTGTACGACAAGCCCTTGCTTTCTGTCGCGATGGCACGCAATATTGCCGTTGACAAGCTGCCCCGCGAGATGGGCCCAGATGCGGCGCAGCGGCTCAAAGTGACGCTGCTGGCCAACACGCAGGCGGTACGTATCACGCCTGCAAGTCGCCAACTGCGGACAAGTCGCGGCACGTTGCGCTACCAGCATCTGGTGCTCGCCCACGGCGCCCAATGCAGGTCGTTGCCGCAGTTTCCACAAGCGCTGTGCTGGCGCATCAACCACTTGCAGGCGTACACGCAATTTCGTCACGCGCTAGGCAGCACACTTGGGCGCATCGCGGTAGTTGGTGCGGGACTGATTGGCTGCGAGCTTGCCAATGACCTGGCACTGGCGGGTCACACAGTCACGCTGATTGACGTGGCAGCGCGGCCGCTTGCTGCGACGTTGCAGGAAGGGCAATCTGCTCAACTGCTGGCGGCGTGGACGCTGCTCCCGCTGGCGTTCATGGGTGGCGTGCTGGTCAGTCAGGTCAATGCAAAAACGCCAACAGGTGAAAAGGAAATCATCTTTGAGAACAGTCAGGCGCTGACGGTTGACCACATTGTTGTGGCTGCAGGTTTGCAAACGCCGCCCCAACTGGCGCTAAGCGCTGGCCTGGCGTGGAACAACGGCATTGACGTGCATGGCGAAACACTGGCCACCAGCATTGCAGGGATCCACGCGTTGGGCGACTGCATTGCCATCAACGGTCAGGTCAGCCGCTACATTGAGCCCATCGGACGGCAGGCAAAAACCATCGCTGCCCACATCACGGGCGCTGAGCGCGTGAAGTACACATCAACGCGTGTGCCACTGCGCGTGAAAACCAGTTCATTGCCGTTCACGGTTTAGTTCCGCGCCGCGCAAAGGTGGCCAAAGTCAAACCAGCCACAATCCATCGCCACGAGGCCAGCATGTGGGTTGCAGTCCTGACGGACACCTACCGGCCAATGACTTAGTGGCTACCCCCCAGCTGCGGGGTTGTAATCAGCAGTGCGACGGCCCATAGACGGTCGTAAAGAAAAGGCCTGCGGGACGATTGCCCGCCTGCCCTTTGCGCAACGCGGTTGTTAAGGCACTATCGCATCACCCAGCGCGAGACCTTCGCGCCGGGGGTCCGCACCGCCAGTCAACACGGACGAGCCAGCGGTAGCGCCTGGCACTTTAATCACAGTCGATACACCGCTCGATTGCGCGGCGACCGATACCGTATGACCCAAAGCCCTGAGTCCAACGATCAGCGGATCATTGCCGCCGGCCAGCCCGCCAGTTGGGGTGGTCGGGTCAATCGCGGGGTGCTCGCCGCCAACACCTGTTGTAGGACTGTTGGCAGCACCAAAGTTGACCATCGAGCTGGCCTGCTGTGCGTCAAACTTCCAGTCGATGACACTGACCACGGTCTTCACCACGAACTGAATAATGGACGCACCGCCGGGTGAGCCGGTGGCCATTAAAAAGTCGCCGCGCGAGCCGTCAGCCGAACGGTTGAACACAAGGGTCGGTGCCATGGAACTGCGTGGACGCTTGAGTGGCTGAATGCGGTTGGCAATAGGACCAACGCCATCGCTGGGCACAAATGAAAAGTCAGTCAGCTGGTTGTTGAGCAAAAATCCGCGCGTGAAGTGAAACGAGCCCATGCCGCTTTCAATCGTGGTGGTCATCACCACTACATTTCCTTGTGCATCCACAATCGACATGTGGGTGGTCCCTTTGCCCTCAGCAGCGCTGCTGCCCTGGGTCTGCGCCGTGGCAAACACGCCAGCGGTGGCTACACCCATGCTTTTCGTGGTCGAAATCAAATCAGCACGTGACTTTAAATAACTGCGGTCCAGCATCGATGAAACGCCCAGGCCGGGCAGCGGTACAAAGTCGGTATCGGCCACATATTTATTGCGGTCAGCATAGGCCAGGCGTTGGGCTTCGCTGACCAAGTGGACAGCCTGCACCGCTGGCTTGCCACCTTCGCTGTTGACAGCCGTTGGCGTCACGGCTGCCAAGTTGAAGTTGTCCAACATGCCAAGCGTTTGCGCCACCGCAATACCGCCAGAAGACGGGGGGCCCGTGCCGCACACCACGGTGGTGCGGTAGTTGCCGCACACCGGCGTACGCCGGACGGCCTTGTAATTCGCCAAATCGCTCATTTCCGTCAAACCTGGAGTGATGGCAACGGTTGACGTCACGCCGCCGCTGGCGACTTTGATTTTGTCCACAATCGACTGGGCGATAGGCCCCGTGTAAAAAGCATTGGCACCGCCCTGAGCAATGCTGGCCAGCGTGGCGGCATAGTCCGGATTTTTAATCACGCTGCCCAGCGCCTTGGCTGAGTAGTCTGGGTTCAGGAAATACGCGGCGGCATCTGGGTCGCGCAGCAGGTCGGTACGTGCGCCTGCAATCGCCGCTGCCATGCGCCCGCTGATCGGGAAGCCATTGGTCGCCAGCTTGATGCCGGGCTGCATCAGGGTGCTCCACGCGATTTTGCCGTTGTCCTGATATGCCGGTTCCAGCATGCGCAGCGCACCGGGCGTGCCAATCGAGCGGCCGCTGGCTTTGGTGCTTAAAAATTGACCGGTCGGGTCCGTGCCCAAGTTGGGCAGCGGGTTGGTTTGATTGGTGTTGCTGATAAAGCGCAGGTAATCTTCGGTCGCCGCAGCGGGCGCTGTCTCACGGCCGTCGTAGCTTTGCACCGCTTTGGTCGCTGCGTTGTAGTGCAGCATGAAAGCACCGCCGCCGAGGCCAGACGACTGCGGCTCCACGAGACCCAACACCGCTTGCACCGCGACAGCAGCGTCAACGGCGGTGCCGCCAGCGGCCAGCACGTCGCAGCCGGCCTGTGTGGCCAGCGGGTTGGCCGTCACCACCATATATGACGCAGCTGTCAGGACCCTTTTACCTAGTTTGTAGCCTGAGGCTGGCTCGGGAATGGCCGGGTCGCCCGGCAGGCCTGAACCAACGACCACCGTACCGGTACCGCTGGGCTGTACGCAGGATGCCGTTTTAACAACGACGGGGGTTAGGCTGTCGCCGCCTATGACGGGGGGTACGGCATCGCCGCCACCGCATGCGGCCAAAGCCAGCAGCGCGACGGCGGATAATGAAGACAGAAGGGGCTTGCGGGTCATGGCTCTATCCTTAACATTAAAACTGGCTCGGCCACGGCGGCACACCAGGCGAGCCTACTGTGCAACTTTCACGCCACAATGGCAAGAGGCGTCAAATGCTAATTCGGCGATTGACACGCTTCGAGCCTTTAACCTGCATTGGGGTGTACACGGCTGAATCTTGCCGGAATGTCAAAATTGATAGCTGCTCGCGCCCGATTTAAAAGGGCTAAAGGTCAATTTATTTCAGCTCAACAGTTTTTCACGCCTGAAATGATCTGCGCTGTCATGGCGGTACGCTTTAAGCAAACCACCTACAATTCCTCACCTTACAAAATCTGACGGCTGGCCAGCCGTGACAGCCGGAGACTCAAGCCATGCCCGATACTCTTATCAATGCCGCTGACAAACGCGCCGAACTCCGCAAAGCAGCACTCGAATACCACGAGTTCCCCACTCCCGGCAAGCTGGCCATTGCCGCCACCAAGCAGCTCACCAACCAGCGCGATCTGGCCCTGGCTTACTCTCCCGGCGTAGCTGCCCCGTGCGAAGAAATCGTC
>JANYED010000315.1 GCA_025363315.1 Polaromonas sp. | reverse complement strand
TCAACTCGGTACCGGCATTCGTCGTCAGAATAATCAATGTATTCTTGAAATCGATAAACCGTCCCTCCCCGTCCTCCATCGACCCCTTGTCGAATACCTGAAAAAACATCTCATGCACGTCCGGGTGAGCTTTTTCAACTTCATCGAGCAGCACCACGCTGTAGGCATTGCGGCGCACGGCTTCAGTCAACACGCCGCCCTCGCCGTAGCCTACATAGCCGGGCGGCGAGCCTTTAAGGCCCGATACAGAATGCGCTTCCTGGTACTCGCTCATGTTGATGGTGATCAGCTTTTTCTCACCGCCGTAGAGCACATCGGCCAACGCCAGCGCGGTTTCGGTTTTGCCAATGCCCGACGGGCCCACAAACAAGAACACGCCCTTGGGTTTGTTGGGGTCGTCCAGGTTGGCACGCGACGTGCGCACGCGCTGGGCAACCGCTTCAATGGCATGGCTTTGCCCGAGCACGCGCTCTTCAAGTGCGGGCTTGAGGTTCATGACGGTTTTGATTTCGTCCTTGACCATCTTGCCCAAAGGAATGCCCGTCCAGGACGCTACGATTTCTGCCACCACCGAGCCATCCACCTGCACCGGAACCAGCGGCGATTCGCCTTGCAGCAACTCCAGCTCCTTTAAGAGCTTTTGCAGTTCATCGCTGTTTTTGATGGGCTCTGGTTTGGTAGCACGGGCTTTTGCAGGTGCCTTGGCTTCTGCCTTCGTTTGGGCCTTGGCTGGCATTTTTGCTTCGGCTTCAAAATCGACACCACCCGCAGGCAACTCCAGCGCTTTGCGGGCTTGCCGGATTTTTTCAGCCAGTGCTTTTTCAAGCGCCCAGCGCTGGTTGGCTACCTGAATGTCAGCCGTGAATTCGTCGTTTGCAGTGCGCAGTGTTTTCAGCCTGGCCGTGTGACTGAAGCCCGTGGCTTCTTCACGTTCCAGCGCGGCCATTTCAGCGGCCAGGCTCTCCTGCTTTTTAACCATGTTTTCAATTGCTGCTGGCGTCGCGTTCTGACCCAGCGCCACTTTGGCGCAAGCGGTGTCCAGCACGCTGATGGCTTTGTCTGGCAGCTGGCGGCCGGTAATGTAGCGGTGAGACAAACGCACCGCTTCAGTAATGGCTTCGTCAAACAAGCGAATGTTGAAGTGCGCCTCCATCAGTGGTGCCATGCCGCGTAGCATGGCGCAGGCCGCTTCTTCACTCGGCTCTTCAACCTTGATGACCTGAAACCGGCGAGCTAGCGCTGCATCTTTCTCAAAATATTTTTTGTATTCACCCCAAGTGGTGGCGGCAATCGTGCGCAGCTCGCCACGTGCCAATGCAGGTTTGAGCAAATTAGCTGCGTCGTTTTGCCCGGCCTGGCCACCCGCACCAATCATGGTGTGCGCTTCGTCAATAAACAAAATAATCGGGTGCGGGCTTTTCTTGACTTCATTAATGACGTTTTTCAGCCGATTTTCAAACTCGCCTTTCACGCTGGCGCCGGCTTGCAGCAGGCCCATGTCGAGGGTGTGAATTTGCACGCCCTGCAAAACTTCAGGCACATCTTTTTTGGCAATGCGCAAAGCCAGGCCTTCGACCACAGCGGTTTTGCCCACGCCTGCTTCGCCCGTCAAAATCGGGTTGTTTTGCCGGCGGCGCATCAGGATGTCAATCGCCTGGCGGATTTCGGTGTCACGGCCAATCACCGGGTCGACCTTGCCATCAAGGGCGCGCTGCGTCAGGTTGGTGGTGAACTGGTCCAGCGCCGGGTTTTTAGACAACGCCCCGCTGCCGACAACATCAGCATTACCGCTTTCCAAATCGCCACCGTCGGATGAGTCTGCATTGGCAAACCCTACCGCCTCAGCAGCTTCTTGAGATCCTTCAGTTAAGCGAGCAAGGTCATGCTTAAGCTCGTCCAGCTTGAACTTGCTGAAAAGTTTTGAGCCCCTGAACGCCAGTTGCGACAAGTCAGACTCAGTCAACATAGCCAACAGCAAATGGCCGCTGCGAATGCGTGTGGTCTGTTTGTCCAGCGAGGCAATCAGCCACGCGTTTTCAAAAAGCTTGGGCAGGTGGGGTGAAAAAACAGGTGTGCGGCTGTTGCCGTTTTTAAAGCGCGACAACTCTGACTGCAGATCAGACTGCAGTGAGCTGGTGCTGATGCCAAACTTGCGGCTGATGATTGAAAAGTCGCATTTGGGTTGCTCAAGCAGGGCAAAAAACAGGTGCTCAATATCCACCTCGTAGTGGCCTTGGCTCATGCACAAATTAGCCGCCCGCTCTGTGGCTGTGCGGGACGTGTCATTCAATTTGCTAATCAGTGTTTTCAGGCCGATGGTCATTTTAAGAGTTCTCTTTTTACAGGTTTCGGAGTCAATTACAAGCCATGCGAACTTGCTAAGCCAGTGCGTTCAAGGTGTACCTAGCATCTGAACGGTTTCGGGTTTGCTTGGCAGTGGTTAGAAAAGTGTCCCAACCCAGTCGGCCGCTGCTACGGTGGTCGCTTAAATCACAGCTACCTACATCGTCCGCACGCAATATCAGTTGCACCTCAAACTCTAGGGTTAAACCCACCAACATCTTCAGCATTTGCTCCAGCGCGCGGGCAGCAACCTCCCGGGGCAAAAACCGTGCAAAGTCTTTTTTGTTTAGCGGCCCAATCTTCAGTCCGACACGCAGGTCTCGCTGCCAAACCCTTTGTCCAGCGAGCGCCGACACACCCAGCTGTGCATTGGCCAGCCCAAGGCAACTACTGTGCTCTTTGGGAAGCGCGTACCACCTGCCAACAAATTGTTTGACCTGGACATCGACCTGAAAATAATCGCTCAATAGTGATTGCAAGTAAGCCGCTGACATTGGCCGATGCTGCAGCGCACCTGCATAAAAGGCTAAAGACTCGTCCGCAATGGCGGTATTTTTTTGGCTCAAACGATCGCGCAACGAAGCACTTCCCAACCCACCAAGCGCCATTAACAGGGGTAAGAAACCATTTTTGCCTTTTGACTCGTGCACCAGTTCCAGTCGGTATTTTTTCCACGCGCTGTAAAAAAGCGCCACGGCACGGTTGGAGTACGTATCCAGAAACGCTGCGGGCGCATGATCGCGTTTGTGCAACTGGTGCGCAATCAAGCGCTCAGAATAGTGTAGCGGCAACGTTCCATTTGGACCAGTAAATCCCATAAAAGAGGGCGTCAGAAAATACCGCTGCGGCTCTTTTTTAGCTTCTTGTTTGTACTCCGGTGTAACCAGTGGCGCTGTGTCTATAGGTGCGACTTTCATACCGCGTCCATGCAGCCGCAAACTCTCAATTTCACTTGGCGGAAAACTGAGCGAAACTGAGTTTTCAAAACGTATGTTTACAGCCAGGGCCTGATTCACGTCAACACCTTGCGCTTTCAAGGCGAGCTCAAGCATCCTTACGGCCTGAAAAAATTCAAACCGGTACGGCTCGGCGAGCAGACGCTCTTCTACGCTAAGCTGGATTCGCCGCTGCATGGCTGACATGTGAGCAGCACCTCCCCGGATTTGCCCGACACCAGACGAACCTGAGTAAAGCTGTTGATACTGACGTACAACGCGAAAAACTGCTCTAGGATTTTTGAAAAGGCATGCAGGCCACTGCCCACAAAGTTATCTTCATTGATTGTCAGCGTGATTTCAATACCCCGTGCTAAACACGCGAATGGCTTTCCTGTCATCCAGCGCGATGTAGATTGGTGGCTGATAGCCAGAACGCCGCTTAGGATTTTTTCATTGATAGCAGATCGGGGTAGGTCATACAAGCGCAGACTTTCCTGAAACGCTTCAATTCCTTTTTCACTCAATGACAGATGGTTAAGTGACAAATGCGAAATCAAACGCCAGTGAGCGCCCCGGCCGCGCTCGAAACGGTAAGACGAGGTGGGCTTGCGCAAGAAGTTGATCTGCTTTACCAACGCTCCACCTTCCAGAAATAGATCGCCGCCAGCCAAGCCATAACTTAGCATGGCTGGCAAGTCACGATTGGTGCAGGTCAGCTCCAGGCTGAGGGTGTCGGTTTCCGGCAGCGCCGGATTGAAATCAACATCCACGATGGAAATTTCAGTTTCATAACCCGGACTTTTCAGGCCCACCATCTCGTCCCGGCGTAAAGCCCAGTAGCGCCCATTTTTATCTGGTGTCTCACCGTGCTTTAAGGAGTAAAACGGTTTGACCTCGGTGACTGAGTCACCCTGCGGTGTCTGTTTGATCAGGTACACCGAGTCAACTGAAAATACCTCATAAGCATAAGCGTTCCTAGAGTTAGCAACTACTGGGTATTGAGCGGCAGCGTGCGTTACGCGAATCGGATCACCCCGCTGCTTAAACAAATTGACTACCGGCGTACAGCCCAGCAGCAGATTGGTTTTACTGAGATTTGTCAAAATGCGTGACGTGTTTGAATCTGCACGTAACCCGGAAAAAACCAAATGCAGCACTAGCGAACTCGCATTCGCTCCTAATTGCTTGGCAATCGCGGCGAGGTCAATATCAAAGAAGCTGAACTTTTCTGGAAAGGCAAAGTATTCTGTCAACAGCCGATAAGCCGGGTGGGACCTTTCAGGAAAATCGATGAGAGCATCTTGCTGGCTAAAACCCACTGGTGACACAGGTACCTTGTCAAGCCTACGCCAATTGCGCGATGAGTCTGGCTCTACATAAGCAGCAATACACCGCAAAAAAAGCGAGTCCAAAAATGCCGAACAGAATGACGGCTCTCCATCCACAAAAACGCGCAGTTTGTGGGTTGCCCTGTGCAGCGGTGACTGGTCGGATGTCGCGCTGAACCTGATGCTCACCTTTGCAGTGCTACCTGCCGGAAGCGCCACAGATTCTGGCGCCTCAAAAATCGGCTCAAACCTCACTTCATCAATCGCTACAGCAGCCACCACGACGTCAAAGGTAGATTTGAATTTATAGGCTACGCCTTTAACGGGCCGGGTGGCTAGTTCCGTTCCGGCTGCAATCACATGCGCGCCGGTCAACTGCGCTGCATTTGCCGAGTAATTGAACCGTGCTATCGAGCAAGACGGAAACGGGCGTAGGTAATGCGGATACAAAACCTCCAGAAGGGCCTCAGTAAATTCCGGATAATCGTCATCAAGCCGCTTGGAGACGCGTGCACTCATCAAGGCAAACGACTGGATCATGCGCTCGATGTGCGGGTCTTCGCACACTTCGCCGGCCATCAGCAAATCACCAGCTATTTTTGGATATTTTTCAGAAAATTCGCGCGAATACCGACGCAGAAATCCTAGCTCACGTTCGTAGTAAGGCAGCAACTCTTCCATGGCTGGCTCTAGACACCAAGGCGCACTGCAGGCGCGCGGTTTGAGCTGCTAATGGAATACTGCAAGGTGGAAGGCTGAAGTAACGCATCAAAACTGACGGGCTCTTTCGACTGATCAAGCACCAGCAGCGCAGTGATGCTGAAAAACAAACGGTTGATTGAATTTTGATCAACCTCCAACGCCGCACGGACGTTGCGCAACCGAGGCTCGTGCCGTGAGATGGCCAATTCAAGACTTCTGCACACAAATGTGCGGTCGTCAATGCTGGCAAGACTCAGACCAGCAAAATCGCTCAGACCATACGACATCATTGATCTGCTGCACTCGGGATAGGGAGCAAATGCTTCTTCGGAAATAACAGCCCGTGTATTTAACAACGCTTCGAGGTCAAGCGCCACAGAATCCTTGACCTGTTCAACCGTCAAGCGCGTAACGACTCCCCTAGCAGACTTGGACGGCTGCTCTCCAAAAAGCTTGTCAAAGAGTGTTTGAGGAAACCCTTTCATGACGACAACATCAAAAGCAAATGAAAAGGCCGCGACACATTGGTGGTGCGGCCTCATACATAGCTAATGCAGGCTTAAGCTTTTGCGTTTTTGCTTAAATCCCATCCGCCAGCCGTATTGCCGCCCGTGCCGCCACTAATCTTCTGCTGCACATACTTCCATTTGACCTTGGCGTACTTGATGGAAAGACTTTCAGTCATGATGTTGCCTTCAACCACATTCGGTGCAACGCTGCTGACCAGAACATTCTCAAGTTCAATGTTGAAATAGGTTACGCGCTTACCATCTGCATCGGCCCGCATGAAATCAAACTTAGCCTTGGGAATGGTTTTACCCATTGAACATTGCTCCAGCAAAAGCGGAGTAGCCAAATCACACAATTTTGACACCACAATGTCCTTGTGCTCGCAGCGTTCAGCGGTGTGTCCACCGGCTGATGATGCAGTTGCTGACCTGGGTTGCAAGACTTCAAAATTTACCGCCTGGCACTCAATCCAGTCTTTGTGCTCGTTGTCGGTCGACTCACCTTTGATGCCGTCAATTTGCAGATATACGTCAATTGCCATGCTGAAATCCCTTTGGTTAAGTTAAAAGAAAAAACTACGATTTGGCAGACGAAGGAAGTTCGGCCACCAATCTCAGAGACACCGAAAGTTCATCAAGCTGAAAATGCGGCCTTAAAAAGGCAACAGCTCGATACACGCCGGGACGACCAGGCACCTCACTTACCTGTACGTTTGCTTCGCGCAGTGGAAACTGCGCTTTGGACTCCTGTGACGCATTGTCATCAAGTAACACATACTGAGTGATCCAACGATTCAAAAAGTCTTGCACGTTTGAGGCTGCCGCAAAGCTGCCTATCTTGTCGCGCATCATTGATTTCATGTAGTGAGCGATACGCGACACAGAAAAAATATATTGCAACTGGGAAGACAAAACCGCATTCGCATTTGCCGAATCGGTGTTGTACTTCTTGGCCTTCTGCGCCGATTGGGCACCGAAAAACGCGGCGTAATCGGTGTTTTTGCAGTGCACCA
The DNA here is from genome assembly GCA_025363315.1 of Polaromonas sp. Taxonomy (GTDB): domain Bacteria; phylum Pseudomonadota; class Gammaproteobacteria; order Burkholderiales; family Burkholderiaceae_C; genus Polaromonas. The sequence goes on along the minus strand of JANYED010000315.1, from coordinate 5,751 downwards.
GCGAAATAAATCCGAGATCACTAAGTTCTTTTTCGCGGCGATCCGTAATGGCAATTTCGGTTGGGCATTTCAACGCGACTTCACCCTCGTCAGTCTTAAACGTGTGTGTCGGTAAATCCTCCACCAGGCCTCCGCCTTCCACACCTCGAATGGCCGCACACCAGCCAAAGTCTTCAAATGCTTTTGTGAGTCGCACACCAAAGGCATACGCTGCGTTGCACCACAGGTATTTAGCGTGATCAGTACCGTCTACATCCTCGACGTAATTGAAGCCTTCAACTGTTGTTCCATCTTTTGGGTTGTAAGGCAAGCGGCCCAAAAACCGCGGCAATGTAAGACCCACATAACGGGAATCTTCTGACTCGCGAAATGATTTCCACTTGGCGTACTCCACGGTATCAAACACTTTTGCCAGATCGCGCGGCTTGCTCATGTCGCTATAGCTCTCGAGGCCAAAAAGCTCCGGGGAAGCAGCGCTTATGTAAGGCGCATGCGCGGCCGCTGCTACGTGGCCCATCTGCTCAATGAAATACATGTCCTCAGGCTGGCGAGTGGTTTCAAAGTCACCAATCAATGTGCCAAACGGAGCACCGCCAAAAGTGCCAAATTCTTCTTCGTACACTTTTTTGAACATCGAGCTCTGGTCAAAATCAATCGCTGATTGGAAGTCCTTAACGAGCTCTTTCTTGGTCGCATTCATGAACTTGATCTTGAGCGTCGTGCTTGAAGACGTGTTGAACACTAAATAACGAAGGCCCGTCCAAGTGCTTTCCATTTTCTGGAATTCCGGTGCGTGCATGATAGCGCTGAGCTGCTCGGAAATCATGCGGTCCAACTCCGCAACTCTGGCGTCAATGGTAGCCGACAGGTTGCTTGACATGACAACCGTTCCATCCATCACCTGGTTGACCAGTTCAGAAATGATGTCTTTGGCCCGAGTGTGCTCAGTGCTGGATTTGGCTACCTTGCTTTTTTCGACGATCTCATCGAGCAAACCGACGCTTTGGCCAGCCTCACTCAAAGACGAAGTTGCGAATGCGTTTTGAACGGACATGGAGTAGTTTCCTCTATTTGGTGGTCTGCTTGCTCAGGGCGGTAAGCTTTTCGGTGCTTGAAAGGACATCACTCAAAATGTCTTCCAGCTTTTCGTTGCCGGCCAGTTTGTTGCGCAAATCGGCCAGTTTGGTTCGGGCCTCAAGTAGTTTCTTCAAGGGCTCGACCTGCTGCACAACCGACTCTGGTCTGAAATCATCCATTGATTTAAATTTGAGATCAACAGCAAACTCACCTCCTTTATCACCGAGGGTGTTAACAACTCGAAAGGCTGCTCGAGGCTCCACTCCCTTGAGTACCTCATCGAAATTATCGTTGTCCACATTCACAAAGTTCCTATCTCGCAACTTTTTCTGCTCGACCTCCGACTGACCGCTAAAGTCGCCCACCACACCAACAACAAACGGCAATTCTTTTTTCTCAATAGCATCCCCTACTTCAACATCGTAAGTCATCTGCACGCGGGGTGGCCGTACTTTTTGTAGCCGTTTTTGAATGCTTTCTTTTTTTGCCATGAATAGCTCCTGTGAAATAAATTTTTTGTTGTTTAACTGCAGTTGCATTCACAACAAACAGAATCCACTTACTTTAAAACGTCGAACGGATTAGCACCGCGTCTTTCTGGTGTCACTGGAGCTACGGACGGTGTCGTACCAGCCCGGACTGCGGCGGGTGGTGTTCTAATTTTGGGAGAGCTTAAGCGGCTTGCCGCAGGCGAGATTACAGGGACCAACACTTGCTCGCCAAGACTTTCGCGGATCAATTTTGCTAAATTTTGGGCTTCAGTTTTCACGGATCCCTCCAGTTCGTTTTGTCGTCCCAATTCTGCCAATGCCTTCGTAGAAACTCTCAAACCACTGACTGACAGAATACTTTGCGCGACTTTATCTTTTCCATCTCTGGCGACGGCTTGCTGTGCAGCAACGATGGCTTCGCCGTAGTTCAGTGACTCATACTGAATTTGTGCGATTCTGACCCATGGCATCTTTGAGGTTGGGTAAAGCTTCGCGGCCTCTTCGTATTGAATAATTGCTGCGCTTTTTGTATCACTCTTTTCAGTAGCACCTGCCTGGGTCATAAGCGTTGCTAGTTCAGGGACCTTGACGTTCGAGTCAGTTTCGCCCGGCTTTAGTTTTGCAGCACAGCCCGCAAGCGCATAACTCAGAAGTAAGCAGAAAATATACAAAAGGGGATGGCGGCGCATAAAACTCTTTCTACATGCACATAACTCTTTTCAACCGCCATACTTAGGCCGTTAATTGTCAGACCTGACTTTACATCACCCTATCATTTAGTGAAGAGATTTAGAACATAAAGAGGTGTAATTGTTTCATTTAGTTTCAAATCTATTAAATTTATAACATCGCGCCATTTATCTGTCGTGCCACGAAAGCGGTTTGTTTCGCTTACTATTTATCACCCGAGCACATCTATGAAAACGTTCGTTACTTTTATCGTGATATTGGCATGCATGCACGTCAGTGGCTGTAGTGCGGTAGGCGCCGTTTCAGTTGTCGGTAAAGCTGCGGCTGCAGCTCTCGAAGCAGCAGGTTTGAAAATGCCAGATGCCCCCGAGTTGCCCGAGTTGCAAAAGCCGCCACGAAACGTAGCGCTGAAACTGCACGCGGGCTCGAACCTAAATGCTGGTAGAACCAACCTTTCTTTTTCAGTCGTTGCGCGGATTTATAAACTGAAGCAAACAGGAACTTTTTACTCGGCCCCCTACGACTCCTTTTCGTCCCCTGATAAAGAAAAAATAGCATTGGGAGCTGACTTGGTGGAGGTTCGAGAAATTAACCTCATCCCGGGGCAGTTGTACGAAGTGAATGAAAAAGTATCTCGAGAGTCAGGCTACATCGGGATCGTTACACTGTTTAGGTCACCCGCGCCGCTGAGATGGCGGGCAGCGTTTTCTGCCAGGGAGGCAGAAACTTTAGGCGTAACGCTCGGGGTTCACGCCTGTTCACTCACACTTGGTAAGGGAGCCGCACTGGAACAAGTAAATCAGGCATTGGCACAAACGCCCGCCAGATGTGACTAGACGACGATCTTTATCAGTAAAGAGCCATGCCGGCAACAAGATTTAAAGATTTACAAGCGTTGGCCGTTTGCCCGACCCAATAAACTAAATTTACAGCTTGAATTGAAATTTGATCCACGCCTTCCTGCGACAGTGCAACTCTCGAAGCGCGTGCACTAATTGACGCAGGTAGCAACACGGTTTTTAAAAACAGAAAAAGGAAATATTTTGAACTCAGGCTCAAAATTACTTTGGGGTGAGGGACTTTTTTTAAGGCCTCAACATTTCCAGCGACAGGATGCTTACCATGAAGCGCGTCTGCACCAGACAGCCCATGCTGCGCACCCGTACGTATGGGGCGTTAGAGACATTCAAATTGACCGGGATGCGCTGCTTAACAGCCGCCTTCGATTCAACGTGCTTTCCGCCATCTTCCCAGACGGGGAGATTTACAGCGCACCGCAAGGCGATGATTTACCGCCGGAAGTTTCTTTGGCTGAAATCCCGCTCAATCAGCAGACCGTAACCTTCAGCTTAGCAGTTCCATCACTTAACTGGCATGGCGGTAATTCGGCTGACGAGAACAGAAACATTGCTGCACGTTATACCCAGTACGGGGAAGACACTCAGGACCTTTTCACGCAGGCGGCTACTGCTGAGCTGATTTACTTGAGCAAACAAGTTCGCATCATCTCAGAACTTGATTCCAATGATTCAATGGTAAGTTTCCCAGTGATCAGGCTGCAGCGCGAAACCACCGGAGGCTTTGTGGTGGACCCTACTTTCATGGCACCAAGCGTCAGCATCAAGAGCAATGCAATCTTGTTTTTGCAGATGCGCCGTTTGATGGATTCGCTGCAGGCTAAGGTCAACGCACTGTATGGACACCAGCGGGAGCCTGGCAAAAACGTTATTGAATTTCGCTCAGGAGACATGGCATCATTCTGGCTGCTGAACACGGCCAGCTCTGCGTTTGCCAGCATGACGCATCTGTTTCACCACCCTGCTCTGCACCCTGAACGATACTTCGAGCAGTTACTCAATCTAGCCGGGCAACTGATGACGTTTTCTAAAACTCATGCGCTGGCGGACTTGCCAATTTACAAGCATGCCGATCCCAGCCCAGGGTTTGCCAGGCTGCACGACATCATCAAAGATTTGCTGGACACGGTAATTTCTTCGCGCTATTTCGCCATTGCACTGTCAGAGAACAAACCAAGCTTTCACAGCGGGCGAATTGACTCGGGGAAGATTGACGAGAAGACTACTTTTTACCTAGGTGTTGGCGCTGATATGTCAGCGCTTGAGCTGGTAGATGTGGTGCCTCTTCGCTTCAAGATTGGCGCGCCGGATGACGTAGACAAGTTTGTGTTGTCTGCCATGCCAGGTGTGCGGCTGGTTCATTCGCCGCAGGTGCCTGCCGCCCTGCCGGTCAAGCCTGAAACCTACTATTTTTCAGTCGACAACAAAAGCCCGCTCTACGAGCGGATGCTGCAAGCGCAGTCGCTGTCGATTTATGTCCCGGCCGGCGTCAAAGGCCTGCGTCTTGAACTTCTAGCCGTTACTGGCTGATCAACATATCCACCGTTATGGCAAACCCACCTTCACTTTCGCCCAGCATTGCGTCTTTTACCGAAACGGGTGCGTTTCGTATGCCCGCAGCAGATGCGCCAAGACTGGTCAACTCCATGTCTGACCTGCTGTACGACGGGTTTTATGCGTTGTTTTTGCTCAAAAGCCGCAATCCGCCAAAAGACGACGCCGAATTGGCGGTACGCATGCAGCGCTATCTGACAGACTTTGACCGCAACGCGAAAAACTTGAGCGTCAGTGCCGACGATATTCACCTGGCCAAGTTCGCTTTTTGTGCCACGGTAGATGAAATCATCCTCAAATCACAATTCAGGATCCGCGACTCGTGGGAACTGCGGCCGCTGCAGCTGACGATGTTTGGCGAGCAACTGGCGGGTGAGACGTTTTTTGTCAAGCTAGAAGAACTCCGATCCAAAGGCGCTGCCCATGTGCAGGTGCTAGAGGTGTATTACATGTGCCTGCTGCTCGGTTTTCAGGGTAAATACATGCTGGAAGGCTCGGAAAAACTGCGTTATTTAACTGCACGCTTAGGCGACGAAATTGCGGCAATGAAGGGCAAGCGCGCTGCGTTTGCACCGCACTGGAACAGACCAGACAAGGTCACGCATCAGCTTAAATCAGAAACGCCACTGTGGGTCATTGGCAGTGTATTTGCGCTGCTGGGCCTGGCAGCTTATGTGGGTTTGAACAGCTGGTCAACGCGCTCCACAACCGCCATGCTGGGCGGCTACGACGACCTGGTCAAGCTGGCCCCGCGCGCGGCCAACATCACTATCACCCTGCCTTAGGCAACTGGTCCTAGTTATCTCGTATTAGTCATGTCGTATTCGCCATCTCGTATCAGCAAGCCCACCCTGCGCTGAATTGAGTCACAGAAAGAACTGCCACCATGCGCACCCCTGACCTTGCCGCATTTGACTTTGTTAGCGGCACGCCCTTGGCATTGTCAGTTGCTGACCTATCGCAGCTATTCGGCACAGGCCTGTCCCAATCGGCCCGGCTGGTCGAGATTGAAACCGCGCAAGGCTCAGGCCTGCCCGATTCTTTGGCAGTTGACCGCTTCTACGGCACCGAAGGCGTCAACC
>JANYED010000305.1 GCA_025363315.1 Polaromonas sp. | reverse complement strand
GGGGAAGAACACAGGCAGCCCGCAGGCTTTAAAAATATGGTCGCTCTGGTGGGCAGCGGTGGAGCTTTTTGAAATGTGGTCATCACCCGCAATCGCCAGTGCGCCACCCCACGCCGTGGTGCCCGCCATATTGGCGTGCTTGAAGACATCAGACGTGCGGTCTACGCCCGGCCCCTTGCCGTACCAAATGCCAAACACGCCATCAAACTTGTTCGTGCCCGGTGGCGCAAAGCCGAGTTGCTGAGTGCCCCACACGGCGGTGGCGGCCAGCTCTTCATTTACACCGGGTTGGAAGACGATGTTGCGCTCTTTCAGATACTTTGCAGCTTTGACCAGCGCCTGGTCGTACCCGCCGAGTGGCGAGCCACGGTAGCCCGATATAAAACCCGCCGTGTTCTTGCCTTGCAGCTTGTCGCGCAGCTGCTGCAACATCGGCAGCTTGACGAGCGCTTGCACGCCGCTCATGAAGGCATGACCGTAATCTAGCGAATACTTGTCATCCAAGGTAACGGTCTCAAGTGCTTTGCGAATGTGTTCGGGCAGCGGTGCGTTCATCGTGTTGTCTCCGTACGTGAGGTCCTTGTAGTTAAGCAAAGTGTATGCCGTTACCCAAGATAAGTCTTTGCGTTGTGTGCCCGATTCAGGCTTGTTGGCGCAAGAATCTTGCTGCAAAATGCAGTTTATGGAAACACTCGATAAGTTTGATGTCGCTATTTTGGTGCAGCTGCAATCCGACGCACGCCAGACCAACGCTGAATTGGCGTCACGCGTGGGCCTGTCCGCCGCACCCTGCTGGCGGCGCGTGCGCGCGCTTGAAGAAGCTGGCTACATCACCGGCTACCGCGCCGAAATCAATCGTCACAAAATCGGCTTGGGTGTGTTGGCCTTTGTGCGGCTGGATGCCGACCGCAACAGTGCAGATTCAACCGGCAAGCTTGAAGAAGCGATTAAAAAAATGCCAAAAGTCGTAGCCTGCCACTACATCAGCGGCACCGGCACCTTCGAACTGCAACTGGTGGCGCAAGACCTGGAAGCCTTCAGCCAGTTTGCGCTGAAAAAGCTGATGAACTTGCCGCATGTGAAAGACATCCACACCAGCTTCTCGCTGGGAGAAGTCAAGGCCAGCAGCGCACTGCCACTGGGGCATTTGGGGCGAGGTTGAATGCGCGGATTGCCAGTTAAAATACTATTACTTTAGGAGCTGCTCGCGCCCGTATTTATTGGCTTGTTGACCGACTACTGCATTTAAAACCTTACCACAATCAGCGATCAACAAAGCCGCGACACATGTCATACTTTGCCCGCTCTTGAATGGCCTGCTTTTTTAACGCCCGCAGATCGACACGCACACATAACAAAGAAGCCTGACGGCACCGCTGTCAAGCTTCTTAACTAACCACGGCCAGTTTAACAACCAGCCGCTTTTAACGATCAGGCTGATGGGGGCATCAGCACGGTGTCGATAACGTGGATCACGCCGTTGGTGCAGGCGATGTCAGTGGTGACGACTTTGGATGCGCCGTTCAGCTTAACGCCGTCTTTGGTGCTGATGGCTACTGTGGCGCCGTTCACGGTGGCGGCTGATTTGCCGTCCATCGTCATTACGTCAGCCGCCATGACTTTGCCGGCCACAACGTGGTACGTGAGGATTGCGGCCAGCTTGGGGATGTCAGCCAACAAGGCTTCAACGGTGCCGGCTGGCAGCTTGGCGAATGCCTCATCGGTTGGTGCAAAAACGGTGAATGGGCCAGCGCCTTTGAGCGTGGGAACCAGTCCTGCAGCCGTAACAGCGGCAGCCAGCGTTTTGAACGATCCGGCGGCAACAGCGGTGTCAATAATGTCATGCATGGGAAATTCCTTGGGAGTTTGATCAGAAGTGATCTGCTAGAGCGCCTGTGAATGCATGCGTCCAGTTCCCAAGCGTACGGCGCAAACAAGTCCTGTGCGTGACAAGGATAAATGGCCTTGCCAGAACGCTTGATCCGCAAACCTGGCTGTCGTTTTTAGGCGTGCCAAATACCTCTTAATTGCCCCTTAATTGCCCCTTAATGCGCGCCCACAGAAATCATCACCAGCACCTTGCCCGCTTTTTCAAAATCGACCATCATTGAATAGCTGCGGCCCCACTGCAGGGGCGCCTTCAGACCGCGCAGCATTAAATGGGCTTTGTCGGCAGAAAAGGACACTGAGTCTCCTGCCGGCACGGAAAGTTGAACCGCTGCGGCGGCTTTCTGGTCGGACCCCGAACGCAGTTCGACCCTATCTGCCGCTGGCGTAGCGGCGCCCAGCACCGTGTCACTGCGGGTAACGTTGTCAAGTTCAAAGTACACCGGCGCGTCAAGCTGGCCGGCAGCGGTGGCCTCGGCCCATGGGTGGACGAAGGTAAAGCCGGGGGTGTAGTACTCGTGTGCCAGAGCAGGGGCGACACTGCACGCTAGAGACAACATCGACACGGCAAATATGCGATTAAACATGGTGGTCGCTTCACAAAAATCAGGGTTGAAAAGACACCGCGTAGCCCCACGAATCCAGCCGCTGGGCAATCGCGTTGAAGGCCACGCTGATGCGCTCACCGCCCTGATTGCGCGGCACTTCGTGCAGCAAATAGCTCGGGAACAGCAGCAAGTCACCGACCTGCGGCGCAGGCACTATCCATTTGGCGGCGTTAAAAGCGTTGGTCTGGCTGCCAGCGTGGTCGTTGCGAAAAACAAAGTCAGCCCCACCCAATGGCCGCGCAAAAACGGTGCGGGCGGATGCATCGGGTTCGGTCAGGTAAACGATGCCTGACACAAAGCAGTTGGCATGGTTGTGTAGCGCCTGCTGGCCGCCCGTTTGCAGCACGTTGGCCCAGATGTCCTTGACCAGCCACGGCAGCGTCTGGCCAAACAGCAGTTGGCCCATGCGCTGCAGGTGCGGGCGAATCAGGCTGACCAGGGCGTCCACGCCTGCGTCATCGCCCGGGGCCAGTGGCTGCGTGTGCGCCAGCTTGTCTGAGCTGCTGTTGGGCACGGCTGCGCGCAGGACCAGGCGCTGCGCCAAAGCTTGCGCATCAGGGGTCGTCAGCAGTGCGGGCACGTGCAGCACGGGCGTCGGAAACAATTCAAAAACCGTAGCAGCTTGCGCTCTATTTACTTGGTCTGGCATACGTTTTGCAGTTTAAAACTTGGCTGAAACATCTCACCCGGCAATCACCACCAACCGCGACAGCGTCCAAAACGATGCCATGCCGCCCATGGCATACAACACCCATTGCCTGGCACGGGGTGCAACGCGCAGGCGCCTGAAGCCCCACCACAAACCCCAAGCCGCTGCAATCACCAGCAACTGCCCCGCTTCAACGCCGACGTTGAAGCTGACCAGCGCCCAGTTGGTGAAGCGTTCTGGCAGACCGATATCTTTGAGTGCGCCTGCAAAACCCAGGCCGTGCACCAGGCCAAACACAAACGCCACCGCTGCCGGGTAGCGCCGGGTGAGTGAGTCTTTGCGGCTCAGCGCCTCGGCGCAGACCAGCACAATTGACAGCGCAATCGTCGCCTCAACCGGCGCTGGCCGCAGTGACAAGGCGCCGAGTGCGCTGGCCGCCAGCGTCAGGCTGTGGGCCACGGTAAATGCGGTGATGGTGGTCAGCAGCTGCCGCCTGAAACCGACCAAAAACAGAAGGCTGAGCACAAACAGCAAGTGGTCAATGCCTTCCAGGATGTGCTGAAAGCCCAGCATGCCGTAAGCAACGATGACCTCGCTGGCGGGGCGATCGTCTTTGGCGCTGCCGAACAGCTGCACTTTGGGCTGCGACTCGGTGATGGTGAAAGTGGTTTGATCGCCGCCGCGCCAGCGCACCCGCAAGATCACTGCTGAATAATTTTTACCTATGCCGTCTACCGCCAGCGTGCCAGCCAGGCCTTTGGGGCCGCAGCGCAAGGTGCGTTCGTCCCCGGCGCAGCCTTCGGGCCACAGCGGTTTTAAGTCTTCTGCCACCGGTTTGCTTTTACCGGGCAAGCCCCAGGACCAGACGAATTGACCGGGCTGGGTTTCGCGCAGGTTTAGGTCGGTGATCGTCATTTCATGGGCATTTACGGCTGTAGCCCATATAAATAGGGCGCAAACAGCTATTAATTTATGAGTGAGCCATTTGATGAAACCACTCATAGCGCAAACCCATCACCGCGAATGTGGTATTTGCGTGCCATGCCTTGCAGCGCTTGCTGGGTCACTTGGCCGGTGGCGTCATCTTTCCAGTCTTGAAACACGCGTTTTTTGACCGCATCAAAGTTGCTGGTTTGACCTGCTGCGATGGCGGTCAGGTTGATGACGCGCACGCCCTCGCGGCTGTCCACCGCTGCCCACACGCCGGGGGTTTGCTTTTCAAGCGCTGCGGCAAAGGGCTCGCCATAGCTTTGAACCAGGTTGGGTCGCGGACGGTCTTTGAACAAGCTCAGGCTGCTTTCAACATCCGACAGGCTTTGGCTGTTGAGCGCTTTGACGAATGCGGCCATGCGCTCGGCGGACCTGTCGCCCAGCACCATCGCCTCCTGAAAGTCAAAGCGCGCGGGCTGGTCGTAGCGGCCCTGCTTGGTGACAAACCAGGCGCGCAAGCCAGCCTCGTTAATTTTCGGCAAAGACAGGCCGGACTGGGTAATGGTGAGTGCTTTAAAAATAACCCGTTCACGAATCGATGTGTCGCCCTTGTCCAAACCCAATGAAATGCCTTCGCGGTACAACACCTCGTTGTCAACCCAGCGGTTCATCAAAATTTTCATGTCTGCGGGTGTGGGCTCGCGCTTCATGCCCGCCACGAACGCGTCCTTTGCTTCTTTTTGTGAAGCAACCGGCACAATGATTTCCTGCGGATTGCCGCGTATGGCCAGCACGACCTGGTCTGCAGCAAAGATCAACAAACCCAAGAACACGAAGTGAACGAGCGGCTCGCGCAGCAAGGGGTGCTGGCGCCAGGAATTGAAACGGCTGCCAATGCCGCTAGTGCCGCTCGGGGTTTGGCTGTGGTCGGGGGTGAGTGTTACGTCGGTCATTTTGTCGTGGTGTTGGTTGGAGTTTCAAAACGAAGCGCTGCCAACGCGTCTTTGGCCAGCGCAGATTGTGGGTTGCGCGCCAACGCGGCGTTGGCCAGGCTGATTAACGACTCGGTGGCAGGGTGAAAGTCGGCGCTCATGTTGGCAACCGCCAGCAATGCGGGGCTGAGTTGCGCCAGCATGCGCTCTGGGTCGTTACGCGCCTGGGTTTGCAGGCCGACAGCCAGGTATTGGTGTCGGGCTTGCCAGTAAGCGAGCAGGCGTTGGTCAGTGCTTGCTTGCGTCACGCCCTCCAATCGCGGTTGCAACAACAGCAGCAACGCAGCCAAGCGTTGGCGGGGCGTGTCTTGCGGTGCGTAGTCAACGCTGGCGGTCATATGTGCAACGATTGGGTGGTCGTCAAGATTGGCGGGCTGGGTGCCAATAAAGTTTCGCAACGACTGTGGGTCGGCCAGCACGCTGCCCAGCACCGCATAGGCATCGTCAATTCGAGCCAACTTCAAGGCGCTGGCCAGCTCGGTGGGCTGACTTTGAAATCTGGCGGCGATTCGGTCGATGGACCACGGCACGCCGCCGTTGCGCGCCATCAAACCCACCACCGGCGTGTCCAGGCTATTGCTGGCCAGCACAAGGACCGCGTCGGGGTAGACCTGCATAAACGCCGCACTGATACTACGCAAACTGGCCAGGTCCATTTGATGCAGTGCCAGCCATTGGCAAAACACACCTCCGTCTGCCAGACGCGATTTAACTGCCTGAAAATGCTCACGCGTGTACAGGTAGGCCGCGCCGCTGCGGGCGGGGTGAAACAAGTCCGCCACGATCACGTCATAAGCCAGGCCTTTGGATTGCACATATCGTCGCGCGTCAGCAGTCGCAATGGCAACCGGCCAGGCGGCGCGCGGTGCGCCGGGCTTGAGGGCAAACAACTGCGCCGCCTCGACCACCTCGGGCAGCAACTCGACTGCCTGCACGCGCAGCGCTGGGTCAATCGCAGCGGCTTGCGCGGTATAGCCGGTGCCTAGTCCTAAAAACAAGGCGGTGCGTGGCGCGGGGTGCAGCAGCAGGGGCAGTTGCGCGAGCCGCGTTTCAACCAAGCCGCTGGCGCTGCTGCCTTCTTGCACCCGGTTGTTGATGTGAAGGCGCGCCGTGCCGCCCGAGTCTTCCACCACACTGACGGCAGCCATGATGCCGTCGCGATAGTTGAGGATTCGGCCTTGCTCGGGCACATCTACAAAGCGCAGCGGCGGTGCCAACACCAGCAGCGCTAGCGCAGCTGCCACCAACCCCAAATGCGTAGGCCGCCGCCAAGTGAGCCGTGAGCACAGCGCCAAGTAGCCCAGCACCAGCAGAACCAGGACAATATGTGCACCCCACTGCGGCACCAGCACAGCGCCCATCAACACCGGGGCTAGCGCAGCGCCTACCGTATTTATGCCCAGCGCCCTGCCCCATGTGCTGCCGCTGGCTTGTGCCCGAATGCTCAGTTCTGCAAACAAGGCACCCATCACCATCGCGGGCCAGAGCAGCGCAGCGATTGCTGCCAGCGCCTCGCCTGCAAGCGCCGTGGCCTGGCCACCGCCCAGCCAGACAGCTGGCAGAGTCACCCAGCGATCAGCCCACCACAGGCTGCTGCCGGATACCAGCACACTGACGGCTAGCCAGATCAGCAAATTGTCAATTCGCCGATTGTCTGAATGGTCGGGTGCGTTGCCATGCAGGAGGCGCGCACCAAGCGCCGTGCCGAGCAAAAACACGGCCAACAACAGCGCATAGGAATAAACGGTGTTTTCAGTCACTTGGCTGAGCGTCCGCACCACCATTACTTCGTAGCCAATGCCGAGCAAACCCGTCGCAAACAGGGCTACTTGCAAGCGTTTTGAGTTTGGCTGATCTGGTATTTCGCGCGTTTGATGCGAATGAGTCGAAGTGGTCTCTGGCACGCAAATTAACTGGGTGCGCCACTTCAAAAATGCTAGCAATGCACAGACCAGGTTCAACATGGCAAAGAGGTTTGCAGATGCCTTCAAGCCAACGGCTGGCAACAACCAGAAGGTAGCAGCCAGCAAGCCCACCATCGCACCCGCCGTGTTCCACGCGTACAGCAATCGCAGCGCATGCGCACTTGCAGCGCGGCACTGTCGCTCCAACGCAGGCAAGGTGGCTCCCATGGCCATGGTGGCGGGCAACAAGCAAACCAGCGGTACCGCAAAGGCGACGAGCCAGTGCTGCCAGGCCGGTGGTTCAGCGCCCAGCCAATTTGTCACCATGCTTGAGATATACGTGTTTGAGAAGACGATCAGCAGGCCCCACAAGCCCGTCAGCGCTTCCAGTGCGGCGTACCACTGTCCCGGGCGTTTGGACTGCTCGACTCTTCTGGCCAGCAAAAAAGCGCCTGCAGCCAAGCCGCCGAAAAAACCGACCATCACCGCCAAAACGGAGACCAGCTCGTGACCAAGCATCAGTCCGAGCTGGGTGGTCCAGGCGATTTGCCACACCAGTCCGGCAGCACCAGACAGGAAGGCTAAAAAGGTAGCAAAAAACAACGGTGCAATCAGTCCTGCAAACAATCACTGGATCGAGCTAACAGCCAAGCGGCTGCTAGCGCGGATCCAAATCGATTACTTGACGTTGATACCAGCAACCTTCACCGAGTTTGTCACTTCAATAAAGATTGGATTGCTGTAAAACCACAGGTCTGCCCAAGATGCCACGTCAAAACTGGAGTACTTGACACCGGCCACGGTGCGCATGTGCGCTGGGCAGGCTGCGTCGGTACACGCCACCTTGCCGGCCACGGTTTGGTCTGATGGGCTCAGGTCGTAATCCAAAATTGGATTGCCATTTACATCTGACTCAAACGGCGTAGACGGCGGCAAATTGGTGCCGCGCAATCGTACAAACTGTGACGCGCTAACTGCCGGGATGCGGTAGCTCATCAAACGAACACCACCGGGCAGAATCGTCCAGCTGGTACTGTTAAATACCTTTTTGACGGCTGTCGATTTATTAGTTGCTGCAGCGCTCCCAAGTGCGCCAGCGTACTTGGCGCTGTCGGTCGGCGCAACAAGGCCGGTTACATCGCCACCAATCAAGTCCAAATGGTCGAGCACCGGCGCGTTCAGCGGCTGGGTAATATTGATCTGCTTAAGAGAGGGGTTGGCAAAACTATAAGGCGAGTTGTTGGTGCCCTGGGGATCGCGCACTGCCATCGTCACCAAAATGTCCGCGCCTGGGCGCACCACCAGCTTTTCACCCATGGTCGCGCAACCGTCGATGCGCACTTCAGCATTTTTAGTCACCGCGTTGATGGCCGCTTTTTCCATCAGGGCTTTGAACGCTGGGCGTGGCAGGCCAGGGTTGTAGGCGCAGGCCACAAATGCCATGCGGTCAATCAAATCGCCGTTGGCGACAAAACTGTTGCCGGAACGCAGGCCGTCAATGATGGCTTCAGGCGACAAGTTGTTCGTGCCGCGGCGCGACATGACGTAGTCTTTGGTGTACTCGCCAGGATAAAAGTCAGCAGTTGTTTCACGCTGGTCTGGTCCGAATTGCCCGCGGTTATGGTAGTCAGAGCTGCCAAAGAACCACCAACCGCGGCCTTCACCCAACAGTGCGTCCCACACACCGCCAATGGCCGCAGCGTAAACGCCTGTGCCACCGTAAGTACCGCCGCCGACCGCGGTGGTGTTGTAACTGCCGCGACCTGCTTCAGCCTGGTGTCCGGGCATCGATTCAAATCCAAAAGCGACGTTCGGTGCGACGTTGTTGAAGTTGCGCAAGTGCTCCACGTTAAAACCGCTGCTCGCCACCGGGTTGTAAGCACCAGCGCGCTCGAGGTGGGCCGGTATAAAGTAGCTGGTGGTTGGTGCTTTTTCAGCCATCCACGCCACGCCCATCAACGATTTGGTATGGCCCAAGTCAGGTGTGGCCGCGCTGTTGTTGCCGGTGATTTTCGCCGCAGTCGCGTTGATAAGGCTGTTGCTGGCGTTGCCGACCACTGAGCAGTCCCACTGGTTTTCAGCGCCGCGGCTGGTGTCTGCATCAGAGCGGTCAAAGCAATATTCGTATTGCGCTTGCAAGTTGGCATTGCCGCCGGCAGCCGTGGATGGCCAAGGCAGCTGACCTTTCAAAACGTTCGTTGACACATGCTCGTGTCCGGGCGCGTTTTGCTCCACGCCAATCCAGATGGGTTTCAGGCGGCTACGGCTTTCAGCTTCAGTTACAGCGTATTGAAATTCCTTGATTTCTTGCCAGCGCCACATGGCTTTGGGTACTGCAGTGCCGTCACCCTTAATGTCAGCTCGGCCATTGGGAAGCGTTGACTCCCAGCTTTGGTTTGGGCCTTTGAGCAATGCCGCGGGCTCGCCACCGGACGGGTACGTCGCAGGCGGGTAAGGTCCTGTCGTGCTGTTGGTTAAACCAAGCGCTGGCGCGACGGGCTCGAACGGGTCTTCTGCCACCGTGCAGTTGCGGGTGCTGCTGCCGCCGTGGTCGGCTTGGACGAACCAGTCGAGGTTGTAGGTTTTTGCGCTTTTGTCGATGAGTTTTTTCATCGACAAGGTGCCGTCTGAGCAGGTGGTGTGGTTGTGGAAATCGCCCGTAACATAGGTGCCTGCAGCCTTCGTATTGGCTTTTGGGGCGGCACCAGCGTGTTGGGTCAGGGCCAGCCCTGCCAGGCTGGCAACGGCGCACACCGCCAGGGTGATGTCGCGGGGTTTGAATGTGTTTCTCATGGCGAAGCCTCGGTAGAAAATATTAAAAAATCGGAATGAAGGTCAAAATCAACGCTGCATTTGGATCAGCTGCTAGCCTGATCGCCGTACAGGCGGAAAGCGCCATCACTAAAAATCACTGGGGTTGTGAAGCTTGCCTCGGTTGCGTCCGCATCGGTGTTTGTGACGGTGCCCGTGAAGCTGCAAATGTTGCCGCTGGTTGGGCAGGTAATCACGGGATTGCTGAGTGAAACCATCGGAAACAAAGACACTGCAGTAGCGCCGCTCAATGACGCGGCATCTGCAGAAAAGTTACTCGCCATCTTGGCCCGGTTATAACCACCGTCCAAAAAGCCAGCGTCCACTACGTCAAGCAGGGCAGCGCGCTGAAGCCCAGCTGCCGTGCTCATGTTTGCCAAGCCGCTACCGTAAGCCGCGCCGAACGTGGCTCGCGTGTCTGGTGGGCTGTCGTCGCCGCCACCGCAGGCACTGAGCAAACCTGCGACCAAGATCGCGGCCAGCGTTGTTTTAAATACGTAATTTCTCATTCGGTGAACTCCGGTTGGTAGGCATGCGCTCTGCGTGCCGAAGGATGACAATAGGTTTTATCGGCAATGCAGTGGTGGCGGACATGACAACACTGCAACAGCTACTCACAATGTAAATTTGGTTTGTGTCAGCGTTGTGACGTTTGTATGACGCTGTTGCGCCAATTGAGGGCTGGCGGTCCGCGGGTGCGCTGAGCAGGTGCCAAACTAGGAAGATGGCTCGTTTGACATCCCAGTTTTCTCGGCGGCGCAAGCCCCGGCTGACAAGTAACGGTTGTATTTTCAGCGTTGCCGCTGTACGCCGCTGAACAGTACTGCAATCCGCGTTCCGGGTGACTGCGGATGGCCTGGTAGTAGCGCGTCTTCAATGCTGACGACCCCATCATGCTGATCGGCGATTTCGACCACAATCGCTAAGCCCAAACCCGAGCCATCAACATTGGTACCGAGCGCCCGATAAAAAGGCTGGAACACCAGTTCGCGCTCGGCTGCCGGAATGCCGGGGCCTGAGTCCTCCACCAGCAACACCAACGCGCCACTGAAGCTGTCGGCTACCAGCCGCAACGTGACCTGGCCTTTTTCGGGCGTGTAGGCAATGGCGTTGTCCAGCAGGTTGCGCATCAGTTCTTTGAGCAGTGTCGGGTTGCCTTCAAGTCGTGTGCCTTGCCCGCCCGACTCAGGCCCCTCGTAACCCAGATCGATCTGCTTTTCAAGGGCGCGCGGCACAGAATCGGCCACGACTTCGCTGGCGATGGTGACCAGGTCTACCAGCTGCTTGGGCAGACTGCGGCCAGTGGCTTCAGCCCGCGCCAATGCCAGCAACTGGTTAACCGTGTGGGTTGCACGCACGCTTGACCTGCCAATGTTTTTAAGCGACTTTTTCAGCTCGTCGGCATTGGTTTCGCGTTGTGCCAAATCGGCCTGCATGCGTAGCCCGGCCAGCGGCGTTTTAAGTTGGTGCGCAGCGTCTGCCAGAAAGCGTTTTTGCGTGGTGAGCGAGACTTTCAGGCGGCTGAGCAAGTCATTGATGGACGACACCAGCGGCGCAACTTCCTCGGGCACGGCGTTGTCGTCCAGCGGGCTCATGTCGTCGGGTTTGCGGGCGCGAATGCGTTTTTCAAGCTGCGCCAGCGGCTTGATGCCGCGCACCAGCGCCAGCCACACCAGCAGCACTGCCAATGGCAGCGTGACGAATTGCGGCACCATCGTGCCTTTCACGATTTCAGTGGCTAGAGTTTTGCGCTTTTCAAGGGTTTCGGCCACCTGAACCAACACCTGATTGCCAGACTTGCCCTCACCTTTGGCATCCACCTTGATCCAGGTGTAGGCAACTTTGACTTCTTCGCCATTGATTCTGTCCAGGCGCAGCACCACCTCGCCGTCAGCCGCTTTGTCTTCTTCAACCGGGGCAGGCAGGTCACGCTCGCCAGCCAAGAATTCGCCACCGATGCCGCGCACTTGGTAGTAGACCAGATCGGTGTCGTCAGCCCGCAAAATTTCTCGTGCCGGGCCCGTCATGGTGAACTGCACTTGATTGTTTTTAACTACCACAAACTTGGCTAACGCCTGAACGTTAAATTCGAGAGCGCGGTCAAACGGCTTGCCCGCAATGTTTTGCGCCACCAGCCAGGTCAACGCCAGGCTGATGGGCCACAGCAACAACAGCGGCGTGAGCATCCAGTCAAGAATTTCGCCAAATAAACTTCGGCGCTCGCGCTGGAAGATGCGAATTGCCATGTCGCGGGCTTAGCTTGGAATTTTTTCTAGGCAATAACCAAGGCCACGAACTGTCGCAATTCTGATGGGCCCTTTCTCAATCTTCTTCCTCAGCCGGTGGATGTACACCTCAATGGCGTTATTGCTGACTTCTTCGCCCCATTCACACAGCCGTTCAACCAGCTGGTCTTTGCTGACGAGGCGGCCTGTGCGTTGCAGCAGGACCTCAAGCAGTCCCAGTTCGCGCGCCGACAAGTCGACCATCGCGCCGTCTATCGTGGCCACGCGCCCACCTTGGTCGTACACCAGCGGGCCGTGTTTGATGGTGCTGCTGGCCGCGCCCGCGCCGCGCCGCACCAGCGCGCGCACCCGTGCTTCGAGCTCTTGCAATGAAAACGGTTTGGCCATGTAGTCGTCAGCGCCATAGTCCAGGCCTTTGACGCGCTCTTCTACGCTATCAGCGGCGGTCAGTATCAGCACTGGCAGCACCGAGCCACGTGCACGCAGGCGTTTGAGCACTTCCAGCCCATGCATTTTGGGCAGCCCCAGGTCCAGAATCAGCAGGTCAAACTCGGTGTTGGTCAGCAGCGCGGCGTCGGCCTCAGACCCGCTGGCCACATGGTCAGCCGCCGCGCCCGATGCACGTAGCGTTCGCAGCAAGCCATCGGCCAGAATTTGGTCGTCTTCGGCAATCAAAATTCGCATGGGTGTCTCCGTCGTTCTTGGGTGCACTCAAATTTTAGGCTTTTGGGAAATGCCTTCGCCATAAGCCTCCAGCCCCAGCGCCACCACCGTTGCCACGTCTTTGCCCACGGCCGCACGAAACTCACTTTCCGCCTGGGTCACGGCCCGCTCAAACGCGCCCAACCAGAGCAAGCCATCGGCGGTAAACAGCACCTTCTTGGCGCGCTTGTCATAGGCATCCGCCTCACGCGTCACCAGCCCCCAGGCTTCGCACTGCGCGACCAAATCGCCCATGGCCTGCTTGCTCATGCCTGCGCTTTGCGCCAAGTCCGTCAGGCGCGAGCCTTTGAGTGCCACATGCCGCGTGATGTGGATGTGCGCCGCACCCACCTGGTCGCGCGCTGCCAGGTTTGACAGCGCCAGCGGCACCAGGACGTCACGTGACATCAGCCACAGTACACGCTCGTCAAAGCGCCGCAGCGCATGGCCCATCAAACGGCCTAAATGACTGACGCGCCAGCTCGGCTCCGCCTGGATTTCCATGACGTTATTCATGTTTTAAGTGTACCGTTAATTAATCAGGCAAACTGACTAAAAATAGCATTTACTTATTTCAACAGTGCTCATACAGTACTGGTCATGCAAACAGCGTTTGCACTTGGTTCTTTCTAACTTCACTATCCCCAGGAGCTTTTCATGGACTTCCCCAGCCGCCCAACCGCCTCATCTACCCCCGCACAAATCGCCGCGCTGAACACTGAAAAAGCCAAGGCCCTGCAAGCCGCGCTGGCCCAGATTGAAAAGCAGTTTGGCAAGGGCACCATCATGAAGCTGGGCGACGGCGAGGTGATTGAAGACATCCAGGTCGTTTCAACCGGCTCGTTGGGTCTGGACATCGCCCTGGGCGTCGGCGGCCTGCCGCGCGGCCGGGTGGTGGAGATTTATGGCCCTGAATCATCTGGCAAAACCACGCTGACACTGCAAGTCATTGCAGAGATGCAAAAGCTGGGCGGCACCTGCGCGTTTGTGGATGCTGAGCACGCACTCGACATTCAATATGCCCAAAAACTTGGCGTTAACCTGCAAGAACTGCTGATCAGCCAGCCCGACACTGGTGAGCAGGCGCTAGAGATTGTTGATTCCCTGACCCGCTCCGGCGCGGTTGATTTGATTGTGATTGACTCGGTAGCGGCGCTGACGCCCAAGGCCGAGCTGGAAGGGGAGATGGGCGACAGCCTGCCCGGCCTGCAAGCCCGACTGATGAGCCAAGCGCTGCGCAAGCTGACGGCAACGATTAAAAAAGCCAACTGTATGGTGATTTTCATCAACCAGATCCGCATGAAGATTGGCGTGATGTTTGGCAGCCCCGAGACGACCACTGGCGGCAATGCGCTGAAGTTTTACGCCTCGGTACGTCTTGACATTCGCCGCATCGGCTCCATCAAAAAGGGCGAAGAAATCATCGGCAACGAAACCCGGGTGAAGGTGGTGAAAAACAAAGTTGCCTCACCCTTCAAAACGGCAGAGTTTGACATTTTGTACGGGGAAGGCATCAGCAGGCTAGGCGAGGTGCTTGACCTGGGCGTGGCTGGGCATATCGTTGAAAAAGCTGGTGCCTGGTACGCTTTTAACGGCGAAAAAATCGGCCAGGGCCGCGACAATTCGCGCGAATTCTTGAAAGAAAACCCCGAGTTGGCGATTGAGATTGAAAACAAGGTGCGCGAATCCCTCGGCATCCCGCTGGTGCAAGTATCGCAAGAGGTGCTGGACGTGATTGACAAGGCGGCAGACAAGCCTGCCAAAGCGGACAAGGCAGACAAAGCGCCTAAAAGCGCAGCTTGAACGGTAAAAACCGCTTTTTAGTCACTTTCAGGTGTTAAATCGTGAAAAATAGTCCTGTGGCCCAATGGATATGGGCGCGAGCAGCTCCTAAACTAGTAGCAGTATGGCGATGGCTATGACGTCGGTTCTGATGTCGGCTATGAGGGCGGCGCGGTGATTAACAGACCGCACTCAACGCCCACTTCTGGCAAGTCTGGCAAATCCGGCTTTGCGCTGTCGCTCAAAGGTCGTGCGCTGCGGCTGCTTTCAGCACGAGAGCAGTCGCGCAAAGAGCTGGAGCGCAAGTTAGCCCCCCACGAAGAAGAGCCCGGCCAACTGGCCGCAGTGCTCGATGAGCTAGAGGCCAAAGACTTCATCAGCCCCGCCCGCGTGATTGAGTCGGTCATCAACCGCCGCCAAGCCAAACTGGGCGCGTCCCGCATCAAAGGCGAGCTGCAGCGCAAGGGCTTGGACGTGGGCATGGTGGCCGAGGCGATGGACAGCCTTAAAGCCACCGAGCTGGAGCGCGCAAGCGAGCTGTGGCGCAAAAAGTTTGACAGCAAAACCGATGCAGGCACCACGCCAGCAGACCGTGCCAAACAAATGCGCTTTTTGGCCGCTCGCGGCTTTGGGGCGGATGCGATACGGCGCGTGGTGTCGGGGCGTGAGGACGATTAAGACAAAACAGACCGACCTATTTGTTGTTTGACTTTTCAGCTCTTTTGGTTAAAAAATAGAGCGGTAAGCCAATAGACACGGGCGCGAGCAGCTCCTGAAGAAATAGCATTTCAATCCTGGCGCAAGCCAGTCACGACGAAAATCGCGTTTATTTCCAGATATTCATGGCAACCTGCCCGCTCTGCAAACGGTGCTGGCCGAGGCTGACGCGGTGGGCGTAGACCAGATCATCAACTGCGGCGACTCCATTGGGTGCTCTGCTTCATTCAGCCAGCGCTGCTAACCGGCTCGTGGCGCGCCGCATCAAGCTGCGAAAATAGCAGGATGAACTTTCAAAAAATACTCATTCCACTGGCTGTCGTTGGCGGCGCGGGGCTGGCCTGGCAGTCTTATGGCTGGAAGGGCGTGGTGGTTGTGGTTAGTGTGCTGGTGTTTGGCATCCTGCTGCATTTCAGCCGCATGATGCAGGTGCTCAAGCGCGCTGCTAATCGGCCCATGGGCTATGTCGACAGCGCTGTCATGCTGAACGCCAAGCTCAAGCCTGGCGCCACACTGCTGCATGTTGTGGCCCTGACGCGAACCTTGGGGCTGCTCAAAAGCATCAAGGGCGAGCAGCCCGAGGTGTTTGAATGGAAAGACGGCAGCGAATCGTCCGTGACCTGCACCTTTGTAGGGGGCAAGCTGGCGCACCATGAATTGGTCAGGCCGGGCGCTGAGGCGGCCTAGCCCCCGTAAAATCCAGCAATTCCAAAAATTTCTGCAAATTTCACCAACTTAGGACAAGCATGGCCACCACACCGCAATCAATGGACGACCGCGACGGCAAAATCTGGATGGATGGCCGCATGGTCGAGTGGCGTGACGCGAAAATCCACGTGCTGACGCACACACTTCACTACGGCTGCGGCGCTTTTGAAGGCGTGCGCGCTTACCATTTGGCTGACGGCAGCACGGGCATTTTTCGCTTGGAAGAGCACACCGAGCGCTTGTTCAACAGCGCCAAAATTTTGCGCATGAAAATCCCGTTTACCCCAGAGGAAGTCATGCAGGCAACCCTGGCTGTCGTGCGCGAGAACAAGCTGCCCAGCTGCTACATCCGCCCGTTGACGTGGATCGGCTCTGAAAAGCTCGGCGTGTCGCCCAAGGGCAACAAAATCCACTTGATGGTGGCCGCCTGGCCTTGGGGCGCTTACCTGGGTGACGAGGGTTTGAAGCGCGGCATTCGCGTCAAAACATCGAGTTTTACCCGCCACCACGTCAACATCACCATGATTCACGCCAAAGCGGTGAGCAATTACACCAACTCGATTTTGGCTAACATGGAGGCCACAGACGAAGGCTACGACGAGGCGCTGCTGCTGGACCCGCAAGGCTTTGTGAGCGAGGGCGCGGGCGAGAATGTGTTCATCGTGCGCAAGGGCGTGGTGTACACGCCTGATTCAAGCGCCGGCGCGCTAAACGGCATCACCCGCAACACGATTTTTTCGATCTGCCAGGACCTTGGTCTGACGTTGAAAGAAAAGCCCATCACCCGCGATGAAATTTACATCGCAGATGAAGCGTTTTTCAGCGGCACAGCGGCTGAAGTCACCCCGATTCGCGAGCTGGACCGGATCGAGATTGGCTCGGGTTCAAGAGGCCCAATCACCAAGAAAATCCAGGCGGCGTTTTTTGACATCGTCAATGGCCGCAATCCAAAATACGCCTCCTGGCTCGCCAAGGTTTGAGCCAGATGACCACCTCTTCGCACATTGAATTGCTGGCAACTGACCTGAACGCGCAAGGCGGCGTGTACTGCCCCAGCGCCAAAGCGCACATGCAAATTTATAGCAGTCACCCGAAGGTTTACCTGGACGTGGCGCGTACCGGCAGCGCCAAGTGCCCGTATTGCGGGACCGTGTACGCGCTGAAGGCGGGTGAGCATTTTGGCGCGCATCATTGACGCTGAGCGATTTAATTGGCGTCTGACCCCAATTAAAAATGCAGTCAATTGGGGTCAGACGCCATTTATTTTCTTGTTTTGACCCGATCCCTCATCATTGCGCCTCAGTGGATTGGCGATGCGGTCATGACCGAGCCTTTGATGCGCCGGTTGGCTGCCAAAGGTGAGCGGCTAACCGTGGGAGCGTTGCCGTCGGTGGCGCCAATTTACCGGGCCATGCCGCAGGTAACGGACGTGATTGAATTTCCGTTTGCGCATGGCGGTTTGCAGTTCAGGGCACGGCGCAATATTGCCAAAATAATAGAAGGCCAGTTCGACGCCGCATATGTGTTGCCCAACTCGCTTAAAAGCGCATTGCTACCGTTTTTGGCCAGCATCCCCAAACGCATTGGCTACCTGGGCGAGGCCCGCATCGGGCTGCTGACGCACCGCTTGAAAAACCCCAACAACAAACCACCGATGGTGGCGTTTTATTCGGCCTTGAGTGGACAAACAGGCATTGAGGCTGACCGCCCGCAACTGCAGGTGCATGACGCCGACATCCACCAAACGCTGACCGAGCTGGGTTTGCAGCGTGGCGCTTATGCGGTGTTTGCACCGGGTTCTGAATATGGCCCGGCCAAGCGCTGGCCAGCAGCCCATTACGCGGCAGCCGCCGCCAGGCTGAATCTGCCTGTGGTGTTGCTGGGCTCTGGCAAAGAGGCTGAGCTGTGCCAGAGCATCGCCAGCACCGCCCACAATTGCATTAATTTAGCAGGAAAAACGTCGCTAGCCCAAGCAATTCGGGCGCTAGCAGCTAGTAAAATCATAGTGAGCAACGACTCCGGCTTGATGCATGTGGCGGCCGCGCTGGGCGTGCCGCAGGTGGCGATTTTTGGCTCCAGCAGCCCGCTGCACACGCCGCCGCTGAGCGACAAAGCGGTTGTGCTGTGGCTGAAAAACGATGCCGCGTATCAGCCCCCGCTCGACTGTGCACCGTGCTTTGCGCGCGAGTGCCCACTGGGCCACACCCGATGTCTGAATGACATCAGCGCCGAGCGGGTGCTGGCAGCCATGCATATTTGACGCGAACGAGAAATGCCGCTGCGCAAACAAGCGGCCACAGCGTTTGGCATCGCCTACGTCAAGCCGTTGGCAATTCAACAACGAACGTGGCGCCGCCGCCGGGCCGGGCTTCGCAACGTACCGTGCCGCCGTGGCGCTCACTGATCGACTTGACCAGCGCCAGCCCCAGGCCAACACCGCCTTCGCGCTCGCTGGCACCCGGCAGGCGGTAAAAAGGCTCAAAAATGCGCTCGCGCTGCGCCAGCGGAACACCCGGGCCGCGGTCGTGTACCGCGATCACGGCAAATGATTGCAGGCCAACCTGCTTTTGCGTCAGTTCAAGGGTGACATCGCCCTGCCCATAACGTTTGGCGTTTTCCAGCAGGTTGCGCATCAGGCGGCGCAGCAGGCGCGGCGAGCCCTGCACCAGCAGGCTTTGACCGGTGGCAGACATTCCCAGTTCGGCATTGGCCCGGGCGCATTCTTCGGCCGCCAGGCCCGTCAGGTCAAGTGACTCGAAGGGCTCTGCGTCAGCCTGTCTAGCGTCGAGCCGACTGGCCAGCAAAATCTCGTCGATCAGCTGGTCCAGCTCGGTGATGCTGCGCGAAATTTCCATGCGCTGCGGCGACGCGGCATCAACGCCCATCAGTTCCAGGCTCATGCGGATTCTGGCCAGTGGCGAGCGCAACTCATGTGACGCGTTGGCCAGCAGTGACTTGTGCGAGTTCATCAGCGTTTCAATGCGCTGCGCCGCCTGGTTAAAGCGCTGGCCTAAAAATGCCACTTCGTCTTTGCCGTCAGCGTTCACCCGGGTAGACAAATCGCCCGCGCCCCAACGCTCAACACCGCTTTGCAGCGCTTCAAGGCGCACCGTCAGCCGCCGGATGATGGGATAACTACCCAGCGCCACCGCCAGGCCAACCAGAGCCAGCATCCAGCCAAAACCAAAGCCCTGTAGAGACCCGCCCGCAGCGCCTATGGGGCCCGCGCCGGGCGGGCGGGGCGGTCGCGGCAGCAGCATGACCAGCGTTTGACCATCTTTGGTGGTGACATCAAATTCAAGCCCATCGCCCCACTTGCGGCCGGGCTTGGTTTGCGCAGTGCCGATGACTTCGCCCGCCTTGTTGTGCACCAAAATCTCGCGGATGGGCAGCTCGCGCGGCTCGCGGCTGGCATGCCAGACGGCGGTGGCGGCAAACGTCAGCACCACCACGGTGGCCACCACGGCCAGCCATATGCGAACGTACAAGCGGGACGTCAGGCGCGTCCACATCAGTTGCGCATCCGGTTAGTCCTGCTGCTTGGCAAACACATACCCCACACCGCGCACCGTCAAAATGCGTTTCGGCTCTTTGGCATCGACTTCAATCGCTTGCCGGATGCGTCCCATGTGCACGTCAATCGAGCGGTCAAACGCTTCCAGCTCGCGGCCGCGCACTGCCTCCATGATCTGGTCGCGGGTCAACACCCGGCCAGCGCGTTCAGCCAGCGCGACGAGCAGATCGAACTGGTAGGACGTCAGCTCGCTTGCCTTGCCGCCAACCATGACGGTGCGCGCATCGCGGTCAATCTCCAGCGAGCCAAAGCGCAGGGTTTTGTGCACGGCGCTGGTGTTGGCCACATCGCCGCCGCGGCGCAGCACCGCACGAATGCGTGCCAGCAATTCACGCGGCTCAAATGGTTTGGGCAGATAGTCGTCAGCACCAATTTCCAGCCCGACGATGCGGTCCATCGGGTCTCCTTTGGCCGTCAGCATCAGCACGGCGGTGGCCTTATTTGTGTTGTCACCGAGCGCCTTGATGCGCCGACACACTTCCAAGCCGTCCATGTCGGGCAGCATCAGGTCAAGAATGACCAGATCAGGCGGCGTGCTTTGCAGCGCCTCCAGCCCGCTGGCACCGTCGGCCGCATGGGCAAAGCCATAACCCGACTGGCGCAAATACTCGCCTACCATGGCGGCCAGGCGGGTGTCGTCTTCAATCATTAATAGGTGTTGTTGTGCCATGCAGTTATCCTGATTGGATTGCGGCAAGCCGGTTTGTCGCTTGGGTAAAGATGGGGTAAATGGTTACGTTGCAGGCTGCGTTGCTTGCGCGCGCGATGCCAGATAAACCAGCACCAGCACCGGCAAGCCCAGCAAAGCCGTGGCGGTAAAAAAGTGGCTGTAGCCAAACGCATCGACATACTTGCCAGAATAGCCCGCCAGAAATTTAGGCAACAACAGCATCATCGAGCTGAACAGCGCGTATTGCGTGGCCGAATAGTTGATGTTTGTCAGGCTCGACAAATACGCAATGAACGCCGCCGACGCAATGCCGCTGGACAAATTGTCGGCTGAAATCACAAATGTCAGCGCCCACACGTCGTGGCCGCGCGACCCGAGCCATGCAAACAGCAGGTTGCTGGCAGCTGACAGCACCGCGCCCAGCATCAACACGCGCATCACGCCAAAACGCATGGCCAGCACGCCGCCCACAAAGGCGCCGACCAGCGTCATGATGACGCCGTAGATTTTGGTCACCGCCGCTACTTCGTCCTTTGTGTAACCCATGTCGACATAAAACGGGTTCGCCATGATGCCCATCACCACGTCGCTGATGCGGTAGACGGCGATCAGCGCCAAAATCAAAATGGCTTGCTTGCCATAGCGGCGCAAAAAGTCTGCAAACGGCTCAATCAACGCACCTTGCAGCCACTCAGCCGCGTTGCGGGCAGGCGCAAAAGCGCGCGATGAATGTCGAATAATTGGCTCAGGCGACAGCAGCACCGTGGCCACGCCCAGCAACATCGACGCGGCCATGACCCAATACGCAATCTGCCACGCGCCTTGCTGGTAGCCCACCACGCCCGGCACTTCCGCCCGCGCAGCAATCCACAGCGCGCCTGCGCCGGCCCAAATCATGGCGATGCGGTAGCCGGTTTGGTAGGCGGCGGCCAGTGCAGCCTGGCGGTCGGTGTCGGCTGATTCAATGCGGTAAGCATCGAGCGCAATGTCTTGCGTGGCCGAGCCAAAGGCAATCGCCAGTGCGCACCACACCACGGGCGTCAATGCCACGCGCGGGTCGGTCAGGCCAATGCTGATCAACGCGCTGATGATGATGAGTTGCGACACCAGCAGCCAGCTGCGGCGGCGGCCCAGCATTCGGGTCAACACGGGTATCGGCATGCGGTCGACCAGCGGTGCCCACACCCACTTGAAAGCGTAGGCCAGGCCGACCCAGCTCAAGTAACCAATGGTGGTGCGGTCAATAGCGGCCTCGCGCAGCCAAAAGCTGAGCGTGCCAAACACCAGCAGCAGCGGCAGCCCGGCTGAAAACCCGAGCAACAACATGCGCAGGGTGGCAGGTTCGGCATACACGGCGAACACGTCGCGCCACGGTTTTTTGGCTTTTTCAGGGGCCGTAATGACGGGTTCAGAGATCATGTTGGAGGACGGGGAAAAACCGCCACGCAGTCAATAATTTGTGACTATTATTAGGCCATGTGTTTACTCTGTGAGGCTAAATCATCCGCTTGGGTTCGCCGCCGGGCATTTTTAGTGGCTGCGGGCTCTGGCGCCATCGCTGCGCCTGCCGTGGCTCAGGTTGACGTGGGGCCGTCGTCTGGCCTGCGCAAGCTGGTACCGGCTGAGGACTTGGAGGGCGCGGCCACGCAGCAGTACGCCCAGTTACTGGCTGATGCGCGGGCCAAGGGCGCGCTGGCCCCGCCCGGTAGCCCGCAACTGCAGCGCCTGCAACGAATCGCCGCCAAGCTGGTGCCGCAAACCGCGCAGTGGAACGACCGCGCCCGCCAGTGGAAATGGGAAGTCAATTTGCTGGGCAGCAAGCAGATCAATGCGTTTTGTATGCCGGGCGGCAAAATCGCTTTTTATACCGGCATTCTGGACCAGCTCAAGCTGTCAGACGACGAGGCCGCGATGATCATGGGTCACGAGATGGCGCACGCGCTGCGCGAGCACGCCCGCTCGCGCATCGCCAAAAGCCAGGGCACCGGCACGCTGCTGTCAATTGGCGCGCAGCTGCTGGGCCTGGGCCAGCTGGGCGACGTGGCCGCCAATCTGGGCACGCAGCTGTTGACCCTTAAA
Organism: Polaromonas sp.; assembly: GCA_025363315.1. Classification (GTDB taxonomy): domain Bacteria; phylum Pseudomonadota; class Gammaproteobacteria; order Burkholderiales; family Burkholderiaceae_C; genus Polaromonas. The sequence continues at coordinate 13,300 of JANYED010000305.1, read as the reverse complement.
TTCAGCCGTGAGGACGAAACCGACGCTGATCTGGTCGGCCTGGAGCTGGCCGCGCGCGGCGGCTACAACCCGCAAGCCAGCGTGAGCCTGTGGGAAAAGATGGCCCAGGCTGGCGGCGGCGCAAGTGGCCCGAGCTTTTTGTCAACCCACCCGTCCGGGCCGCAGCGCATTCAACAACTACAGGCCAACGTGCCCAAGGTGCAGGCACTTTACCAGCGCGCCAGGGGTTAGTTTGAGGTGGAAAATCAGCCGCTAAGCCAATAGATACGGGCGCGAGCAGCTCCTACAATAATAGCAATTGACCATCACGCCGGTGGCAACGCACTGATCGACCGCAAAATGCTGCGCGTGATGTCTTCCCGTTTGGCCAGATCGGCCAGCCGGTTGGGGGTGTCGATGTTCAATGCAAAAAACCCCGGGCCTTGCGGCCACTCTACTGACTCCACCCAGCCGACCCACCAGCCAATTTTGCCGCTCCATCCGGTCTTGGCCCGCAAAATCCAGTCGCGGCCCGCTTCGTTGATCATCACGTCCTTGACCAGGCGCTGGTGCGACACCTGAAACGGCAGCTTGTTGGCATACAACCGCCGCAAAAACGCAATTTGCTCTGTCGCCGAGATCGCCAAATCGCCTTCGACCCAAAACGGTTTGCTGCCGCCTGTGGCTGCGTTGCCGTAGCCAATTTTTGTCATGTAGGCGGCTTCTTTCTGGTTGCCCAGCTGCTGGGCGAACCGCTCGTAAACCCAAACGGTTGAGTTGCGCATGGCAGAGCGCAGCGTCTGGTCGTGGTTCCAGGCTTCGGTGGGGCGTTTGATGCCGTCCCAGGGGATCACCTGAAACTCGTCGCGCAGCACACCCGCATCAAGCGAGAACAGGCTGTGTGCGATTTTGAAGGTTGACGCGGGCGTGTAGCGCCGCGCCGCGCGCTGCGGGTCGTACGCAAACATTGCGTCGGTCTTGCTGCGCGCATCCAGCACAGCAATGGTGCCTTGCGCATCAGCCTTCGAGAAAAACGTTGCCCAGTCCGGTCGGTCCTGCACAGCGCCTTGAGCACCCAAGTCAGCCCCACTTTGGGCCACCGCGTCAGCTGCAACGGAAGCTGTCAATGCAGAAAAAACAAAATGCCGTCGGATCATGGCCGAATTATATCAATCAACCGGTTTTATCCCTTAAATGCGGCTGTAGCCTAATAGATACGGGTGCGAGCAGCTATTAAAATAATAGTATTGAAAACACTTGTAAAAATCAGTTAACCTCGGCAATCTGCTAATAACAGCCCGAAGGAGCACCGCTTGACACCGACCAACCTGATCTCAATTGCCATCCTGGCTGTGCTTGTTTTTTGGTCTGTGGGCGCTTACAACCGCCTGATTCGCCTGAAAAACGTCATTGCCAACGCCTTTGGGCAAATCGATGTGCAGCTCAAGCGTCGCTACGATTTGATTCCCAACCTGGTCGAAGCCGCCAAAAAATACCTGCTACACGAGCGCGAAACGCTGGAGGCCGTCATCAATGCACGCAACCAGGCCAAAAGCGCCAGCGACGCGGTGCGCAGCCGCCCGGCCAATGCGCTGGCCGTGACCACGCTGGCAGCGGCCGAGCAAACCTTGACGAGCAGCCTAGGCAACCTGTTTGCGCTGAACGAAGCCTATCCCGAATTGAAGGCTGACCAGACCATTCGCGAACTGAGCGAGGAGCTGACCAGCACTGAAAATAAGGTGACGTTTGCCCGCCAGGCCTTCAACGACGCCGTGCTGGACTACAACAATGCGCAAGGGCAATTTCCTGCCGTGCTGGTTGCCAAACTCTTCAGCTTTGCGCCGTCAGCCATGTTGCAGGCGACTGAAAGCGCCGACGAACGCAAGGCCGTCCGGATTCAAATGTAGGTCGGGCGATGGGGTTTTTTGAGCAACAACACGACGCCAGGGCGCAAACGACGAGCCTGCTGGTGCTGTTCTTCGTCACAGTGATGGTGCTGGTGCTGGCGGTTAACGGGGCGCTGGCCGCAACCTGGCGCGTTGTGGCCTGGGGCGGACACGGTTTTCCCGCTTACTTTTTTCAGATCAATACCGGCGTGACGCTGCTGTTTGTGCTGGGCGGCTGGTGGCTTGAAAGCGCCAGCCTGGACGGCGGTGGCGAGCAACTGGCACGCCGCGCGGGTGCGCGCGAGGCAAAGGTGCTGGGGCCGCTGTCCAGGCTAGGCTCGGAAGACGCCGAACAGAAATTCTGCAATATCGTCAGCGAGCTGGCCATTGCTGCCAGCATGAAGGCGCCCAAGCCGATGGTGCTGGACCGGGTGGACAGCATCAATGCTTTTGCCTGTGGCTGGAATGAAAACGATGCGGTGGTGGCCGTGACGCAGGGCGCGCTCGACTGCCTGACAAGAGACGAGTTGCAGGGCCTGGTGGCGCATGAGTTCAGCCATATCCGCGAGGGTGACATGCCACTGAACATGCGGCTGGCGGGCATGGTGTCGGGACTGGAGATGATTTTCAACCTAGGCCGCACCATGTGCGAGCCAGACGACAAGGGCAGCCGTTCATTTTTGGCGCTACCCGGTTTTGCCATCCAGTGGACAGGCTCGTTGGGCTGGCTGGCGGGGCGGCTTTTACTGGCCGCGGTGTCGCGGCAGCGCGAATTTTTGGCCGATGCGCGCGCGGTGCAATTTACCCGCAGCAAGGACGGCCTGGGCGGCGTGTTGCGCAAGGTATTGGGTCAGTCAACAGGCCAGGGGACTGAGCTGCCCAGGCTGCACCCCAGCGTGCAACACATGCTGCTGGACGCGCAGGACGCGGGCCGGTGGTTTGCCACACACCCACCGCTGGCAGAACGCATTCGCCGCATTTACGGCAGGCCAATGTCAGCTTTGTCGAGCGATGATTTGCTGCCAACACGGCCCGACGCGATTTTTTAGCCCTGAATGTCTGCATAAGCAAATTGCAAATCAGTCGAAGGGGCAGCGCCGCAAGACAGCCCAACTACTGGATACTCCACGTATGGCATGCGCCTCAGCACGTTAAATTGTGACTTGAACCAACCCCACGGAATCATCATGAAAATCAAAGCTCTGGCCACTCGCTTACCCTTGTTGGCCACCTTGATGTTTTGCCTGGCAAGCTCAGCCTATGCACAAACCGATGCTGGCAAAGATGCGCTGTACGTCAAAAGCCTGGCCGCCACCTGCGCCAGTTGCCATGGCACCAACGGCGTGGCGGTTTCTGGTGCCAGCGTTGGCTCGCTGGCGGGGCTGGACAAGGCCTACACCATGGCACAAATGGCCGCCTTTAAAAACGGCACCCGTCCTGCCACGGTGATGCACCAGCTCAGCAAGGGCTACAGCGACGCGCAAATTGAGGTGCTGGCAACTTACTTTGCCGCGCAAAAGAAATAAGGAAAGCTACATCATGCGCAACACCTCACCATCCAGTCGCCGTTCGTTTTTGCAGTCATCTGCCGCCCTGGGCTTGCTCGGCGCGGCGGGCTTGTCGGCCTGCGCCAGCATGACGGGTGTGCCGTCCAGAGCTACCGTGGTGGTGATTGGTGGCGGCTTCGGCGGTGCAACGGCGGCCAAGTATGTGCGCCTGTTGTCTGACTACAAAATCGACGTGGTGTTGATCGAACCACAAGACGCGTTTGCGTCGTGCCCGATGTCAAACCTGGTTGTGAGTGGCATCAAACAGATGGATTTTTTGACCACGTCTTACGCCAGTCTTTCCAAGAACCACGGCATCACGGTGGTCAAAGACTTTGCAGACAGCATCGACACCGCCAAAAAGACAGTAACCCTGCGCGGTGGCAGCGTGATGGCGTATGACAAGCTGGTGGTGTCGCCCGGGGTCGAGTTGATGCTTGGCGGCATTGAAGGCCTGCAAGCCGCCAACGCGAGCGGCCAGATTCTGCAAGCTTGGAAGGCCGGGGCCGAGACGCAGGCGCTGCGCAGGCAGCTTGAGGCCATGCCCGACGGCGGCGTGTTTGCCATCACGATTCCTGAAGCGCCGTACCGATGCCCACCCGGCCCGTATGAGCGGGCGTCGGTGGTGGCGGCTTACTTCAAGGCCAACAAGCCGAAATCAAAAGTGCTGATTCTGGACGCGAACCCGGACGTCACGTCCAAACCCGCGCTGTTTAAAAAGGTCTGGGCCGAGCAGTACCCCGGCATGGTGGAATACCGCGGCCAGCACAAGGCCATAGCGGTTGATGCGAAAACGAACACCGTTAAATTCGACGTGCAGGACGACGTGACCGCCGCCGTGCTGAATGTGCTGCCGCCCATGCGGGCCGGTGCGATTGCGGTGAAAACCGGGCTCAACAACCAGGCCAACAACCGCTGGTGCGGCGTCAATTACCTGACGTTTGAATCAACTGCCGCCAAAGACGTGCATGTGCTGGGAGATTCCATTCAAATTGCACCCGCCATGCCCAAGAGCGCGCACATGGCCAACGGCCACGGCAAGGTGGCGGCCAGCGCCATCGTGGCGCAGCTGTCGGGCTGGGACGTGAACCCGGCGCCCATGCTAACCAACACCTGCTACAGCTTTGTCAATACCAAAAACGTGATTCATGTGGCCAGCGTGCACGAGTATGTCGCGCTTGATAAAACCTTTAAAGCCGTTGCAGGCTCTGGCGGCGTCAGCGCGGCGCCCAACGAACTGGAAGCCAGCTATGCCCTGAGCTGGGCCAGCAACATCTGGGCAGATACGCTGGCCTGAGGCGCGAGCGCCTGGCGGCAAGTGCAGGCGCGCAATTCGGGGGCGGGAAAGTCCCAATGCACTGCCGTAGTGCATTGACCACAATTACAGCATTGCTGCGGTGCTTGTGGGCCCTGCATGCGAGAAGCCGAGGAGACACATAATTTGATTCAAGGCAGTTGCACCGCTCACAAGGGGTGCAGCTAACAAGGCGCTGGCAACCCCGGCGCTTTTTTTTGCCTGAAAATTACAAATACCACACCAAAAGTGACTGTAGCCCAATAAATACGGGCGGGAGCAGCTCCTGAAAGCATAGCAATTTAAAACTCTGTTCAATGCGACAATGTGGTGCATGGAATTGTTGATCCTTTCGCTGGCGTCGCTGCTGGCAGGGTTTGTGGACTCGATAGTCGGCGGCGGCGGACTGATCATGGTGCCCGCGCTGTTTGCTGTGTTTCCCACCACACAGCCCGCCACGCTGTTTGGTCTGAACAAGGGCGCATCGGTATGGGGCACAGCGGTGGCGACGGTGCAGTACGCGCGCCGGGTCGACCTGCGCTGGGCCGCCCTGCTGCCAGCGGCGGCGGCGGGCTTTGCCGGGTCTTTGGGCGGCGCCTGGCTCGTCACGCTGATTGACGGCAGTTTTTTGCGCAAAGGGCTGCCGTTTTTGCTGCTGACAGTACTGGCTTACACACTGGCAAAAAAAGAGCTCGGCAGCACCCATGCACCGCGCTTTACCGGCACCGCCGAGACGGCTGCCGCTTGCAGCATTGGCCTGGTGCTGGGGTTTTACGACGGGTTTTTTGGCCCCGGTACCGGCAGCTTTTTTGTCTTTTTATTCGTGCGCTGGCTGGGCTACGATTTTTTAAACGCTTCGGCGTCCGCCAAACTGCTGAACACTGCCACCAACCTGGCCGCCCTGGCGCTGTTTGCCTACAAGGGCCACGTCTGGTGGCACTTTGCGTTGACGATGGCGGTGGCCAATGTGGTGGGCAGTGTGCTGGGCACGCGGCTGGCATTGAAGCATGGCTCGGGCTTTGTGCGAATCGTTTTTATCGTGGTGGTCAGCGCGCTGATTTTAAAAACCGGGTTTGATGCGTTCATGCGCTAACGCTGTCTGCCCTGCCCAAGGAACTTTCATGACAACAGTTTTGAGCCACATCGCCTCAACCGGCAGCTTTAAAGTGCCGCCGTTGTCAGTGGCAGTGCGTACAGGCAACATGGTGTTTGTGTCCGGTACACCTGGGTACCACAAAGACGGACGTATCGACAGCGACTTTGGCGCGCAATTTGATCGGGCAATCATCACACTTGAAGAGGTCTTGGTACTGGCGGGCAGTTCCATGCGGGCACTGGTCAAGGTGAATGTTTTGCTGACGCGTTTGCAAGACGTTCAAGAGATGAACCGCCGCTACACGATTGCCTTTGGCCCCGCACCTTACCCAGCGCGAACGACCGCGGTGGTCTTGTCTTTGCCTGACCCGCGCATGCTCATTGAAATTGAGTGTGTTGCCGTGGCAAGCTAAGGGGTGGTTTTTGCCGCCATCTTGACAGCTTTGCTGTCTGGCGCTGCAACGGGTGCTAGTGGGGCCGGGGCTGCGGCTATGGGCTGGCCGACCGTCACCAGTCCCGCCACACTGGCCCCGCCTGGCAACAAATTGGTCATGTCAGCCGCCCGGCGCGGTTTGCCGATGGGCGCGCCGGCCTGGCCCAGCTTGACAGCCGCCATGTCTTCTTCACTCGGGTACTGGCCCAGCAGCATGTAGTCGAAAGCGCGGCGGGCAATCGGAGCAGCAGAGCCGGCTCCCCAGCCCGCGTTTTCAACAATCACTGCAATCGCAATTTTGGGGTCGTCTGCAGGCGCCATGGCGATGTACAGGGCGTGGTCGCGCTGTTGCTCTTCCAGCTTGGCGCTGTTGTATTTGGTATTGGCCGCCAGGGCCACTGCCTGCGCTGTGCCGGTTTTGCCACCGCTCAAGTACCCGGCCCCGGCAAACACTTTGGCCGATGTGCCGCGCTGGGTCACGCCAGCCAGCGCTTTGCGAATGATGGCGACGTTCTCTGCCTTGTAGCCGAGGTCTTCGGGCGCTGCCAGCGGCGACGGTTTCATGGTGCGGGTAACCGAATCTTGTGTGCCAATCACCAGACGGGGCTTGTGCTTGATGCCGTTGTTGGCCACGATCGCCGTGGCCTGCGCCAGCTGCAACATGGTGAAGCTGTTGTAGCCCTGCCCAATGCCGAGCGAGATGGTCTCCCCGGCAAACCATTTTTTGGCTTCCGGCTTTTTAAAGTATTGCTTCTTCCAGTCCTGGCTGGGCAAAATGCCGCGCACCTCACCGTTGATGTCGATGCCTGTGGTTTGGCCAAAGCCCAGCGGCTTCATGAAGTCGTGAATCGTGTCCACGCCCATCTCGTTGGCGAGCGAATAAAAGTACACATTGCTTGACTCAACGATGGCGCGGTTCATGTCCATGATGCCGCCCTTTTCATTTTCAGGGCTGCCAAAGCGCCTGCCACCGAACATGAAAAACAGAGGATCGTTGATGAGCGTGGTGGCCGCGCGGGTACCGGTTTGCAAGGCCGCCAGCGCCATGAAAGGCTTGTACGTTGAGCCCGGCGGGTAGGTGCCGCGCAGCGCCCGGTTCAGCAGCGGTTTGTTGATCGACTCGTTGAGGTCTTGCCAGCTCTCGGTGTCAATCCCGTCCACAAACAGATTCGGGTCAAACGTGGGCTTGCTGACAAAGGCCAGCACGTCGCCCGTTTTGGGGTCAATCGCCACCAGCGCCCCGCGCCTGTCACCAAACATCTCTTCGACCAGGTGCTGCAGTTTGATGTCAATGGACAGCATGACGGTGTCACCAGGCGTGGCCGGGTTGGTGGCCAGCTTGCGCACGGCGCGCCCACCGGCAGATGTTTCAACCTGCTCGACACCCGTGGTGCCGTGCAACTGCTGCTCAAAGCTCTGCTCTACCCCAAGCTTGCCAATGTAGTCGGTACCGCGGTAGTTGCCCTCGTCGTCACCACTTTCGATGGTCTCTTTTTCGGCCTGATTGATGCGGCCTATGTAGCCCACCACATGGCTACCAAGCTCGCCGTAAGGGTAGCTGCGAAACAGGCGGGCCTTGATATCAACGCCCGGAAAGCGAAAACGCTGCGCCGCAAAACGCGCGACTTCTTCGTCTGTCAGGCGCGTACGAATCGGCAGGGACTCAAAATTTTTCGACTCTTCGCGCAAGCGCTTGAAACGGCGCTTGTCTCGCAGCTGAATATCAACGACTTTCTCCAGCGCAGCAATCGTTTCTTCAAGGTTGGGGACTTTAGACGGCGTGATTTCCAGCGTGTAGGCCGAATAGTTGGAGGCCAGCACGATGCCATTGCGGTCCAGAATTAGCCCCCGGTTAGGTACGATCGGCACAATGGCGGTGCGGTTGCTTTCGGCCTGCTCGCTGAGGTCAGCATGCCGATACACCTGCAGGTAAACCAGCCGGCTGGCCAGCAGTGCAAACGAGCCAAGCACCACCAGGCTGGCCACCACCACGCGCGCACGAAAACGCGACAGGTCAGCTTCAACGTTTCGGAGTTCAGTCATCGCTTTAAGAGGCGGTTTGCGGTGTAAAAGTGCCCGATCCCATATTTGCCATCCAGGCAGGAGCCGCGGAACTGGCTTTGCCAGGCCGCAGGCGCAGCGGCCCCCTCGGGGGGCAGGGCGCTACACGCAGTGAGCAACCGTGGGGGCGTCATATCTATCTAGAGTGGTCTATTTTCGTCGGGGTTTGGCGCTCGTCGCTGCGGCGCCAGCAGCAGGATGCTGACCACCGGCCACAGCACCGACTCGAGCAGCGGTGCCATGAGCATGATCCAGCCTGGAAAAATACCGCCGCCCGCCATACGGACCATCAACTCCAGAGCATGCGCCCCGGCAAACAGCGGCAGCATCTGCAAGGCTTGCGAGGGCACTGTAAACCAGAGCAAGCGGCGGTGGATCATGGCGGCTGAAAAGCTCAGCGCCGTGTACGACAGCGCGTGCTGCCCCAGCAACGAAGACTGGTGTACGTCCATGCCCAGGCCAAACATAAAAGCCACGCCAATGCCCACGCGCAGGGGCTGGTGCACATTCCAGAAAACCAGTACCAGCGCCAGAAAGTCAGGCATCCACGGCACGCGACCCAGCGGCAGCATGTTGAGCAGCAGCGCTGCGATCAGGCTGCTCCATATAAAAAGCGGATTGGCTGGCAGCAGCAGTTGCTGGCCAGATCGCATGATCATGTTGTCAATCCTTGCAAGCTCATTTGGAGCCCCCTTTTTTAACTACGGGCGCAACCACCGCGGCGTCGGGCCGTGGTGGTATCTGGCTGGCCACGGGCTTGACCACCATGACGTGCCGCGCGCCATTCACCAGGGCTTGCGGAGCACAATAAATCTTAGCAAATGCCGATTCGGCGCGGCGCTCGATGCGGCTGATTTTGGCTACCGGCAGGCCCGGAGGGTAGACACCATCGATACCACTGGTGGTCAGCAGGTCGCCTTTCAACACATCCGAGTTGCTACCCATAAAGCGCAATTCCAGCCCGCTTCCAGACACCGACGGGTCACCATAAGCGACACTGCGCGCACCGGTACGCACATTGAGCACCGGAATGGCCAGATCACGGTCAGTGACCAGCGTGACCTCACTGACCAGCGGATGCACGCGCGTCACCTGGCCCAGCACACCGGATTCGTCGAGCACCGGCGAGCCCAGCTCAACGCCCTGCAGCAGGCCCTTATCGATGATGATTTTGCGCGTGTAGGGGTCGGCTGCGTCATACAGAACCTCAGCAGCCATGACCGAGGTAGCCAGTTGATCACGCAGGCCCAGCAACTTGCGCAGGCGGTTGTTTTCCTGGCTCAACTGCTCGACCTGCCCAGTCCGCAGCGACTGCAGGGCCAGTTTTTTGTTCGCATCTTCGCTGCTGGAATTGGCTTGGGACAGGCTGGTGAAATACTCGCCCGCGCCCTGCACCGCACGCACCGGCTGCAAGGCCAGCCACTGCACCGGATAAAGCGCAGTACTTAGCGCCGCGCGAATTGGCTGGGTAATGCGAAACCGCGTGTCAGCAACCATCAGGAACAGCGCCAAGGCACTGAAAAACATCAACTTGGACAAAGCCGACGGACCCTGCTTGAAAAAGGGCGGCGGGGCACGGTCCAGTGTTCCTAAAGGCATGTATCACCCCGCAACCGCACTGTCTGTACTTGGCGTGTTGATGCCATGCAGGCCATCCTGATGCAGTGTGACAGCAGCGGCTGGGTTATTCCGATGTGAAGATCGAGCCGAAGCGATCCATGCGCTCGAGCGCCATGCCGCAACCGCGAACCACGCAGGTCAGCGGTTCTTCAGCCACCAGCACCGGCAGGCCGGTTTCTTCGGCCAGCAGGCGGTCCAGGTCTCTCAACAGTGCCCCGCCACCGGTCAGCATCATGCCGCGGTCGGCAATGTCTGCACCAAGCTCCGGCGGAGTCTGCTCAAGCGCGTTTTTAACAGCACTGACGATGTTGTTGAGTGGGTCTGTCAGGGCTTCCAGAATTTCGTTGCTGGAAATGGTGAAGCTGCGCGGCACGCCTTCACTCAGGTTGCGGCCCTTGACTTCCATTTCCTTGACTTCAGAGCCAGGAAAAGCTGAGCCGATGTTTTTCTTGATGGCCTCCGCCGTTGGCTCGCCAATCAGCATGCCGTAGTTGCGGCGAATGTAGTTGATGATGGCCTCGTCAAAACGGTCACCACCAACACGCACGCTGCCCTTGTAGACCATGCCGCCTAAAGAGATCACACCGACTTCTGTGGTACCGCCACCAATGTCCACCACCATGGAGCCGCTGGCCTCAGACACCGGCAGGCCCGCGCCAATCGCAGCGGCCATGGGCTCTTCAATCAGGTAAACGTCGCTGGCGCCGGCGCCCAGGGCGCTCTCGCGAATGGCGCGGCGCTCGACCTGGGTCGAACCGCAAGGCACGCAAATGATGATGCGCGGGCTGGGCTTAAAGAAGCTGCGCGGGTGCACCATTTTGATGAACTGCTTGAGCATCTGCTCGGTCACGGTGAAATCGGCGATCACGCCGTCTTTCATCGGGCGAATCGCCTCAATGTTGCCGGGCACCTTGCCCAGCATGGCCTTGGCTTCGCGGCCAACGGCCTGGATGGTTTTTTTGCCTTGTGGGCCACCTTCCTGGCGAATGGCCACCACCGATGGTTCATCAAGAACAATACCGCGGTCGCGGACGTAAATCAGGGTGTTGGCAGTGCCAAGGTCAATCGCCAGGTCGGTGGAAAAATACCGACGAAATGCTTCAAACATGGTCAAGAGTCCGGTGAAGGCACGAACAAACTTCGTTGTCCATCGCCTTTTGGGGTTGTTTTTTCGGATTATTTCATCGGTGAAAAAAGCAGGTGCTGGAAGGCCCTAAACGCTCCAATACTCAGCGCAAAGCTTCCGCAAACCGGTTTCCCGCGTTCAAAAAACGCGTAAAGAGTGCAACCCGCCCTGATTTCACACCAAAGGCGGGATAATAACGCATCGCATTGAAAGCAATGGCATCCTTACGGGCAGGTTGCTTTATCTTTACACCGTTGATACCGTGCCTTCCCATGCGCTTTGTCAGCTCCTTTCCCGGCTTAATTTAAAGCTTCAACTACAGCTTCTTTTACCCATGGCTTTGACACACCAAGAAATTGCTCGCGTCGCCAATCTGGCGCGGCTTGAATTGCGTCCGGACGAGACCGAACGCGTTTTAGGCCAGCTCAATAGTTTTTTTACCCTGGTTGAACAAATGGAGGCCGTCAACACTGACGGCGTGGAACCCTTGGCCCACCCAGCAGCGATTCTGGGCGATGTCGCCCTGCGCCTGCGTGAGGATATCGCCAGCGAACCCAACCAGCGCGACGCCAGCCAGACCAGCGCCCCCGCCGTCGAACGCGGCCTGTTTTTAGTCCCTAAGGTGATCGAATGAGCAGCGTGCCCCTCCAACCCGACCTGCACAACCTCGCCGTGGCAGAACTCGCCGCCAAGCTGGCCGCACGCGAGGTCTCCAGTGTCGAAATAGCCCAGCACTTTCTGGCCCGCATAAAACAGCAAGACGCCCTCGGCGCTTTTCTGGCGCTGGATGCCGACGTGTCGCTGGCGCAAGCCAAGGCGGCCGACGTGCGATTGGCAGCCGGCGAGCGCACGCCTTTGCTGGGCGTGCCGCTGGCCCACAAAGACGTGTTCGTCACGCGCGACTTCGTCACCACAGCGGGCTCGAAAATGCTGGAGAACTACCGCAGCCCGTTTAATGCGACGGTGGTCAGCAAATTGGCCCAGGCCGGCATGGTCACGCTGGGCAAGCTCAATTGCGACGAATTCGCCATGGGCTCGGGCAACGACAACAGCGCCTACAAGCCGGTGCACAACCCATGGGACTTAAGCCGTATTCCGGGCGGCTCATCTGGCGGTTCAGCAGCAGCTGTGGCCGCGCGCCTGGTGCCTGCCGCCACGGGCACCGACACCGGCGGCTCAATTCGCCAGCCTGCGTCTCTCACCGGCATCACCGGCATCAAACCGACCTATGGCCGCTGCTCACGCTACGGCATGGTAGCCTTTGCTTCCAGCCTGGATCAGGCCGGCCCCATGGCACGCAGCGCACTCGACTGCGCGCTGCTGTTGTCAAGCATGGCAGGCCCCGACCTGGACCGCGACTCGACCTCGCTGGACTTGCCTGTCACCGATTACGCTACTGAATTAATAGCAGCTGGTGCCGATAAAGCCTGCCGTACAGACCCAAAAAGCTTGCAAGGATTGCGCATTGGCCTGCCCAAACAGTTCTTCGGTGCAGGGTGTGCGCCTGACGTTCTGGCAGCGGTTCGCGCAGCGCTGGCCGAGTTTGAAAAACTCGGCGCCACGCTGGTAGATGTCGATTTACCGTTAACCGAACTGTCGATTCCCGTGTATTACGTGATTGCACCCGCAGAAGCCAGCAGCAATCTGAGCCGTTTTGACGGCGTGCGCTACGGCCACCGCGCCGCGCACTACACTGACCTTACGGACATGTACAAAAAGTCGCGCTCCGAAGGTTTTGGCGACGAGGCCACACGCCGCATCATGATTGGCACCTACGTACTGTCGCACGGCTACTACGACGCCTACTACCTGAAAGCGCAAAAAATCCGCCGCCTGATTGCCGAAGACTTCCAGAAAGCCTTCACGCAATGCGACGTGATTGCCGGACCGGTGTCTCCCACCGTGGCCTGGAAGATTGGCGAAAACGCCAAAGATCCAGTGGCCAGCTACCTGGCCGATATCTACACGCTGTCGTCGAGCCTGGCAGGCCTGCCCGGCATGAGCGTGCCAGCCGGTCTTGGCGCCTACGGCATGCCCGTGGGTTTGCAGCTGATTGGCAATTACTTTAAGGAAGCGCAATTGCTTGGCGCGGCGCATCAGTTTCAATTGGCGACCGACTGGCACATGCGCCAGCCCCAAGACATTTAAGTGATTTGAAATGAGCCAAACCCAAACTACCGTGAACCCATTTGCCGAGACACAGCTCGGCCGACCCACCGGCCCGCTTGTACAGGGTTATGAAGTCATCATCGGCTTTGA
>JANYED010000297.1 GCA_025363315.1 Polaromonas sp. | reverse complement strand
GCGCTAACGGCCGCAGGCGAGCTGGAAGGCTGGCAGCGCTGGCGTGCCGACCAGATCCGTGAAGAGTTGGTCGGCAAGGCTGAGGCATTGTTGGTCAAGCCGCTGGGCGGCCGCAAACAGCAAGACGCATTGCGCCACATGCGCGATTTGTGGAAAACGTCGGACCAAGGCGGCACGCCAAACCACGCCCTGTGGAAGCGCTTTGACGACGCCTGCAATGAAGCCTACAAAGTCGTTGAGACATGGCTTGAGACGGTGAAAGAACAAACTGAGGCCGTCAAAGCCCAGCGCCAGGTGCTGATTGATGAAGTCATCGCTTGGGCTGATGCGAACAGCGCCCCAAATGACGGAAAAGCCGACTGGAAGATGCACATCCGCAGCCTGAATGGGTTTGTTGAAAAATGGCAAAACGCCGGGCATTTGGGCGAAAAAGTGTTCGCCGAGATCCAGCCCGTCTGGAAGGCCGCGATGGACGCCGCCGACACACCGCTTAAAACCGCACGCAGCGAGAGCATTGCCCGCCGCAAAGCCATGATTGAAGAAGCCATAGTGCTGGGCGCTGAGCCAGTGCTGCATATTGACGCCGTCAAACACTTGCAGCAGCGCTGGCAGCATGAGGCGCAAGGCGTGCCGATCGAGCGCAAGCAAGAACAAAAAATGTGGGACGCCTTCCGAAAACCCATTGACGACGCGTTCCAGCGCAAAACCGCCGAGCGTGAAAAAGCAGCGTCGGCTTTGGGCGAGTTTGACCGCATGGTGCTTGATGCTGCCAAAGCTGTTGAAGCGGCCACCGCCAGCGGCGATGCGCAGCAGATTCATGCGGCTGCCAAAGCGCTGGAGGCGATTGTCAGCGGCAAGGTGCTTGCACCGGCTGCAGCTGCTGAAAACACTGACGTTTCTGTATCAAATGAGGCTGCAGCCCAAGAGATACGGGCGCAAGCAGCTCCTGAAAATATAGCAGATGATGCAACCATTTCAGGCGACGCGGTGCCATCGGGCCACGTCGCCCCAGAAGCCAGTGCTGACGAGCCGGCCGCGATGGAAGAAACTGCTGTTGCCCAAGCTGAAGCTGTATCAACTTCTGAACCCGCCGCAGCCGCCGTGCCTGCAGCCCCCCCCAAGCCAGCCAAGCCCATTGTTGCCATGCGCGGCGACGACCGGCCCGGCGCGCGCCGGGGCGAGCCCGCATCCGCAGCTGGAATGGCAAGAGGCGGCAAGTTTGGTGACCGCAAAGATTCAGGCAAACCGGGTGGCAAACCAGGCAGCAAGCCCGGCGGCCCACGCCAAAGCACCGACAACAAGTTTGAGCCCTACCGCCCCGAGCGCGACGACCGTCCCCGTTTTGCAGACCGCGAGCAACGCCCGGCCTTTGAAGAGCGCGGCCCACGCCTGGGCGATGCTGCTTTCCGCGCCCAGCGCGAAGCTTTTGAAGCCGCCAACCAGGCGCTCAAAAAGCTGCATGTTCAGGCCCACGGCGAGGTGCTGACCAATGTCATTACCGCCTGGGAAAAACGCGACGCGGCCCTGCTGCCCAGCGCGCAAGAGCTTGGCAAAGTCGTCACCCCCGCGGTGCTTGGCAGCTGGTCAAAAGCCGTCACCACGCCGTCAGGCAAAGACGCGGCTGAGTCGCTGCTCCGCCTGGAGATGGCCGCCGAAGTGCCCACCCCGGCCGAGCACATCAGCGCGCGCCGCATGCTGCAACTGACGCTGCTGACCAAGCGCAACGCTGCCACGCCTCTTGATACGTGGGGCGATGACACCGCCAAAGTGCTCGCCGCCGACTTTGACGCCAGCAACGCCCGCCGCGTGCAAACCGTGCTGAAGGTGCTGCTCAAGCGCTGATCAAGCGCTGATCAATCGGTCAACAGACCGGTCGAGCAATCGGAAGGCAGCCAGTCAGGCCATTAGGTCACAGCACAGTCAGCAGAAGGCTACACGCGGCTGGCCGGTGGAAAGGCGCCTCAGGAAACGTTAGGTAACAACATGTGTCGTCACTTATCATTCGGTCGCGGCGATTGTGAAACCCCAAAAACCTTGACCATGGTGAGGCACGTCTTGAAACCTTCTGCTGACACTTTAACCCGCTGGCTGGCTGGCGTCTGCCTTGCCTGCTTTGCTGCTTCGGCTGCCGTGGCTCAAGTTTGCGCCGCCCCCGGCTTGGGCGGCGCAACCACCGTCACCCTGGCCAACACGCTCGTCAACACCTACTACCCCGGCACTGCGGCGGGCGGGGCAGCGGGCGCAGCGGTGGTCGGCTACAACAGCGCTGTGCCACGCGGTGCCGCAGCAGCCATCGCAGCAGGTGACCTGGTGCTCATCATTCAAATGCAAGACGGAACGGGCGCAACGGGCATCACCTCGCCTAACGCCACCAACACCCCGGCCTATAACTTTCCGGCCGCAGCTGCTGGCACGTATGAATTTGCCCGCGTGCTGTCGGTTGGCGTCAACCTTCTGAACCTGTCGTCCAACCTGACCAATACCTACACACAAAATACAGCGGTGGCCAACAACCAGACATATCAGGTGGTGCGGGTACCGCAATATTCAACGCTGACCATCAATGCTGGCGCGTCCATTGTGCCCGCGCCTTGGGACGGCACTACTGGCGGCGTCGTTGCGGCCGATGTGTCGGGCGCGCTGGCGAACAACGGCAGCGTCAACGCATCGTACGCAGGCTTTTGGGGGCAATGCGGGTGTGACACTCAACGGCCAGACCGGTGCTGTGGCGCAAACCGTCGCGGCGTTTGACCGGGTACAGCCCGACACTTACTTGGCGCACGGCGGCAAAGGCGAGGGCACCGCCGGCACCCCGCCGCAAGTCATTAACGTGTTCAGCGGCCCCGGCGTGTTGCTCACATCTGGCACGACTTCTGCCAACGGAACCACCACCAATGCCACCACAGCGCCGAACGGTATCTCTACAACGGCGGCTTATTGAAACGCCGCCACAGGCCGCAGCTATAACGGTGGTTCGCGCGCGGCAGGCGCTCCGGGCAATGCCGGCGGCGGCGGTGATGACTCTTCGCCCGTCGACAACACGGAGAACAGTGGCGGTGGTGGCGGCGCTAACAGCGGCGCAGGTGGCCTGGGTGGGAACACCTGGAACACGAACATCGCTGTTGGCGGGCGCGGCGGCAACGCAACCGGTCCACTGCTGGCCAATAAATTGACGTTGGGGGGCGGTGGTGGCTCAGGCACCACCAACAACGGCTACAACCTTGACGCCTCGGGCGGTGCTGGTGGCGGCTTGATATTTTTAAAAGCTGGCACGGTGGGCGGCACGGGCGCATTGCTGGCCAACGGCCAGGCGGGCCGTAGCATTCCAGCCAAAAACGGCACGGCCGACTGCCCGGCTGACGCACCTAACAACTGCGACGGCGCGGGCGGCGGCATTGTGGTGTTGGCCAGCAGCGGCAACATCGCTTTGGCGCAAGTACGCGGCGGGCAGGGCGGTAACATCAATGGTCAGATTCATGGTCCTGGCGGTGGCGGTGGTGGCGGCTTCGTTTTTACGTCGACCGGCCTGACGCTGGCGAGTACCCTTAATGCAGGCGTGGCAGGGCTGACCAACGTGGGCGGCACGAGCGCCGCCTACGGCGCCGGTGATGGCGCGGCGGGCGCTGCGGCCAGCACCGCCAACGCCGCACTGCCCACCAACGCTGGCGGCCTGCCCGCCAATTGCCTGCCCGCGCTGGTCACCAGCAAAGTCACGTCCACCCCAGCGGCCACCAGCCCGATTGCGCCGCCCGGCACTACCACCTATTCGATTGTCGTGGCCAACCCTGCGGGCAAGGGCGATGCGCGCGGCATGAACTTTTACGACCCCAGCCTGCCTGGCGGCAGCGTGACAGTTGCCAACCCGCCCACGCCCACCGTCACCTTCACCGCCGCGCCGAGTGCCTGCGCCCTGGCCACCCGCACGGCGGTGTTGAACCCGGCCAACGGTGCGACGTCCACTTTCACCATGGGCACCTTCAATTTGCCAGGCGGTTGCACCGCAACCTACACCTTTGCGGCGGTGGTGCCCTTGACAGTGCCCAACGGCACGTACAGCAACTCGGCGCTGGCGTTTTTTACCGACCCCACCGACAGCAGCGGCAGCCGCACCGTCACCACGGCGCTGCCGCCAGCGGCCACGGGGCTGGTCGCCAACACCGCGTTTACCACCGGCGGCGCCGTCGCGGGCAGCAACTACGATGGCAACCTGGCCGCCAACATAGCTGACGACATTCGGGTGCAGCGCTCGGCCAATTTGCAAATCACCAAAACCAATGGCGTTAGCGCCCTGGTTGCAGGCGCAACCACCAGCTACACCGTCACCGTCAGCAACCTGGGCCCGTCAGACGCTTCAGGCGCGGTGTTGAAAGACCCGGCCGTCACGGGCCTGAGCTGCACCAGCGTGGTGTGCTCAGGCACCACCGGCACGGCGGTGTGCCCAACGGCTGCCAATGTCAGCCTGGGCAATCTGCAAAGCCCGCCCGGCTCAGGCATTGTTTTGAACAACGCGTTCGCGGCCAACTCGTCCATCAGTTTTGTGATCAGCTGCGGCGTGACCGCGACCGGGCAGTAGGGCCAAAGTGATGCTCGCGGAAGTCGGTGCCAGCGGCCAGATGTCGCTGGGTAAGAAATATGCTGGTCGTTTGTTTGATGTCGTCGTGTATGAGGACGTGCATGAGGACGAGCGCTTCGAGCTTATCCCCTGACGGCGTAAGCCCGGCACATTGAGTAAGAAGGTACAGCCGCCGAACAGCCGGAAGAGTACCAAGCGCAGCAGTTGGCCGGTCAAAGATAAAGTCATTCAGACCCGCCCAGCCCAAGTTTTGACATTTACAAAACCCCCCCCAGCGGCCCAGCGGCCCGGCGGCCCAGCGTTGCATTTAAACGAGGAGCAGGGCGCACAAAGCCACTTCATTGACCTGTGCGACCTGGTCGGCGTGCCAATGCCGGGCAGTCAAAACCGGGCAGTCAAGGCGACTAGCGGTTTGAAGAGCAAACCAGGGTGGCGGGCGACTTACTGCCGCTGGCTAAACAGTGCCGCCTTCATGGTTTCTACCGTGGCAGTTTTTAGCCGCTGTGCCACTATCGGCGTTGGTTTTGCTGGGGTGATTTCATTGCCTGAGTTAGCCAAACCGCTTCTAACTTCAAGTCAACATTTTTAAAAAAGACACAACATGACTGCATCTAGCAAACTCCTCGCCGCCATTGTTTTAGCCGCTGGCTTTATGACGGGCGCTGCTTTGGCCCAAACTGCACCTGCTGCAGCCGCGCCACCTGCGCAGCCCGCACCGTACGGCGCGCCCATCACGCTTGACCAGGCCAAAAAAGCCATGGTGGCGGCCGAGGCGGAGGCGCGTAAAAACAGCTGGGCGGTGGTGATCTCGATTGTTGACAACGGCGGGCATCTGGTGGCGCTGCAGCGGCTTGACGCGCAAACCGCCAGCATCGACATTGCCACCGGCAAGGCCACCACGGCCGCTGCGTTTCGCCGGCCCAGCAAGTCGCTGGAGGATGGGCTGGCCGCTGGCGGCGCTGGCCTGCGTATCTTGAGCGTGAAGGGCGCCACCGCGCTACAAGGCGGCGTGCCGATTGTGGTTGACGGCAAGATCATTGGGGCGATTGGCGTGTCGGGCGTGCTGGCGTCGCAAGACGAAGTGGTGGCCATGGCAGGCGCCGCCGCGCTGGCTGCCAAGTAGCAAGCGGCAATCCAAGTATCAGCGCGACCTGCAAACCGCGCTTTAATGATGATCCCTAGTTGCTATTATTTAAGGAGCTGCTCGCGCCCGAATATACTGGGCTGCAGCCCGATTTAATATCAGTTCAGGCGATGGGGTAAACCAGCTTAAACCAACTTAAACCAGGGCAAACGAGACTAATCCAGACAAAGCCAGACAAAGCCAGACTAAGCCAAACTAAGCCAGACTAAGCCAAACCTCATTACGCCGTAAAAACGGCAATGAAAACGGACTGTTGTAGCGCGACGATACTGGCTCGCCCACCGTGGCCATTCCGGCTGCTGCCAGCGCGCCGCGCAGGGTTTGCAGTTTCTCGTCATACAGGCTTTGTGACCAGCTGCCTGAAAAGCGGATGACCGCCACCCGGCCGCCGGGCACCTCGCGCAGCTTGACGCGCGCGTCCAGCGGCTCGGGCAGCGTGGCCAGCGTGTAGCCCTTGGGCATGACGAATTGCACCACGAACCCACCCGGCGCGGCGGCTTGGGTCACGGGCGCTGTCATTTCCAGCTTCACGGGCGGGGCGGCTTGCTGTGTCACTGG
>JANYED010000258.1 GCA_025363315.1 Polaromonas sp. | reverse complement strand
ACCTCCTGCGGTGATGTTCCAGCCCAGGTAAGTGCCCAGCGGCGCATCGGCCAGAACCACGGGCACGCCGCCTTTTTCATTGCCATCGGCATTGACTTTGGGTGCCCACATGGGCAGCACTTGCAAGATCGGCGGCGGTGCGTTTGCTGCAATGCCCCAGCCATCGGTTTTATTAAATGCTGGGCCCCAGTCGTAGTCGAGCACCGGCATGATGAAGTCAGCCTCAGGCACCGTCGCGCGCAAGCCGGGGATGATGGGGAAACCTATGCCCGCTTGATGTGCCGGGCCCAGGTTGCCATCGGCCAAGCGCGGCCAGCGACTGGCGGGTGGCGCTGTGCTTTTCATTACCCAGTCGCGAAAGTGCATCCGCAATGCATTGACCGTCTCAAGGTGCGGCATCGGGTTGGCCGGCAGTAAACCCTGGCCGTAGTTGTTGCCAGGACACATCGCGCCTGCTGCGGGCAGGCCCACACCTGGCAAGCTCGAATCAAACCCGCCCACGCCACCGCCGTGATGCGAGCTGGCAATGTAGTAACGCCGCACGTTGGCAGGCAGTGGCAAGTCGGTTTTGCCATCGGTGCCCACCCAGGCTGGCGTCAGCTTGAGCGCCCACACCTCAGCCGAACCAAAATGCTCGATGATTTTCGGGCACGTGTTGCTGGCCACGCAGCGGTCTTGAATGCTTCCCACCACTGCACCACGCAAGGCATCAGCATGCGGCGCCCACCACTGCGGCCCTTCGCTGCCGGCCTGGTACAGCTCAAGTACGCCGTCAGGCTGCGCCCAACGAAAGTTAAGCGCGATACGCCGCCCTGCAATGATGGGCCACAGGCCGTCGTGCACT
This sequence comes from Polaromonas sp., assembly GCA_025363315.1. GTDB lineage: Bacteria > Pseudomonadota > Gammaproteobacteria > Burkholderiales > Burkholderiaceae_C > Polaromonas. The sequence continues at coordinate 1,763 of JANYED010000258.1, read as the reverse complement.
TTGGCGCCAGGGCCACCACCCTCGACTTGGTTGAACCCCAAATGCAACCAGCCGCGCAAAAAGTTACCCGACTGCGAAACGCCCCGACCAATGCTGTGCGTGACCGCTTTGGCCACCGGGTTCGGCGTGCCGACATCATCAAGCTGCGTGGTTTTAAAAAACTGGCCGACATCACGCCAGGCGGCAAAGCCAACGCCCAGCACATACGGGTCAGCGGCTTTGAAGACCACCTGGTACAGCTTGTCGGCTTCAAACCCATTTTTCAGACAGATTTGGGTGGCGTCTGGCGTACCCGGGAAGGGGTTGGCGGCGTCGCATTTGGCCCAGGCCCAGTCGGTAGGTGCAATTGCAATTTCGCCAATCACCTCTCCGCGCGTGGATTCGCCCCGGCGCGAGACCAGCGTTGCCTTGCTGGTGTCCAGGCTGATCGGCTGGTACGGCACCGGGTTGGTCTGCACAATCAGCGGCTGCGAGCCGGGCCCGCTGCGGTTAACGATGCGGCCAAACACGTCGCCCGTGATCAACGCACCGCCCTCCCCCCTGGCAACTGGCAACTGCAAAAAATGCGTGCCGGTGACAGCCATGGTGCCGCGCACGGTGGTAGCGCCAGCGTTGTCGCCCTGCCAGGCGCTGGCCAAGTTGATGTCGCCCAAAGCCCGCTCAGGCGCTTGGGCCGCGGCATCGGGCGACGCATTGCCGCGGTTGGGCACGTCGTGCCATAGCAGGCCACTGGCTTTGCCCATGTCCACAGGCTTGGTCAGCACGAAGCTGGCCACATAACGCACTTTGCCATCCGGGCTTTTGGCCAGCTCAATGTCGTTGATGATGCGATTGCCCGGCGCCTTGGGGTCCAGCTCGCCAAAGGCGCGACCGGCGATTTGCTCATAAGCCAAGCCCTTGGCCAACGTTTGCAAAGGCTTGGTTTCGTCAATCACGATGCGGGTGACGCGGGCCAGGGCTGAATCCGGCGACAGCCACAACGCCGCACTGCCCAACACAGCGAGGGCCAAATTTTTCATGTCTGTCTCCGTTCTTTGATGCGATTCGATGCAGGCTTAAGCCGCCTGCGACTGCACTTCTTTTGACACCGCAATTTTGCCCTGCCCCAGCATGGTCCGGTGCTTGTCCAGCCGCTTCAGGTCATAGAGATAGTTGACCATCAGTCCATACGATTGCCTGACGCCCTTGATGGACGGGTCGCCCGCCCAGTTGATTCGTTCAACCCGCGCACCATTGCCCAAATGAAATTTAGCGACTGCATCGAGCGGTTTGGCGTCCGCCATTTCCAGGCTCAGGTAGCGAGCGGCTTGTTGCAACAACGCAAGCTTCAAAGGCGATTTGTCCGGCAAATTCAACACATCAACATCTTGCAATTGGCTGGCCAGCTCGGGCATGCTTTTGCCCAGCCAGGCGCGCAAACCAGGTATCGGCGAGAGCGTGGCAAACACTTTCAGCTGGGGAAACTCGCTCTTGAGCGTGTCCACCACCCGCTTGATCAGCGAATCGCCAAAACTCACACCGCGCAGGCCCGCCTGGGTGTTGCTGATGGAATAAAAAATAGCCGTGGTGGCCAGGCGCAAATCTTCTGCGTCAGCCAGCTCATCGAGAAGCGGCGTGATGCAGCCCGCCACCTCGTGCATCAGGGCCACCTCAACAAAAATCAGCGGTTCATCGGGCAGCCGCGGATGAAAAAACCCGTAGCAGCGACGGTCAGAATCAAGCCGATTCTTCACATCGGACCAGCTTTTGATGTCATGCACTGC
>JANYED010000232.1 GCA_025363315.1 Polaromonas sp. | reverse complement strand
TGGCGTTGTTGGCCTTGAGGGTGACGCCATCCTGACTGCCGCCGGTGAGCGTGAGCGCCGCATTGCCAGTACCTGTAAGGGTCTGCACATTGGCAGGCAGCGTGTAGTTGACACTGGTCTTGATGGTAGAAGTGCCTGAATTCGAGGCTTCTTGCACCACACTGGCCGCATTGCTGACGATGAAGGTGTCGTTACCCCCGCCGCCGATCATGGTGGCTGCACCGCTGCTGTCAGCCAACGTGTCATTGCCAGTGCCGCCGATTAAGGTGTCAGTAGCGCCATTGCCAATGATCTCGTCGCCAGCGTTATTGCCGACGAGCGTCAAGGCTGCGCTGCCGGTGCCCCAGAGAATCTGCTGGTTATCTCCCAGCGTCCAGTTAACACTGGTTTTGACTGTATTGACTCCGGCAGCCGTGCCCGTAACAGGCGCAGCGACCGTTATGGTGTCCGAAGTATTGGTGACAGCGAAGGTGTTGCTGCCAGTGCCTGCGACCATGTCGGCGCGACCACCACCATCGGTGAAGGTGTTATTACCGTTGCCGGCGATCAATTCGTTGCGGCCAACACCGCCTACCAGCGTGTTGGAGCCGTTTTCGGCAAACACCACGCTGTTGCCACTGCCAGCGTACAACACATTGTTACCTTGTCCGGCCATGATGATGTTGTTGCCACTGCCGCCCACCACGATGTTGTTGCCTTTGCCGACCACCACGGTCTTGGGGCCTGCGCCTAGCAGAATGGTGTTGTTGCCATTACCTACGACAATCAGATCGTTTCCGTCGCCGCTTTGAATTGAATTGTTGCCATTGCCCATTTGAATCAGGTCATTACCAGATCCAGTGATCACCGCGTTGTTGCCATTGCCTGCGCTAATCGCGTTATCGCCTGCATTGCCCAACATCAGGTTATTGCCGTCCCCCGCCGTAATTGGTTTGGCGAGCGAGCCTTGGGCGACTTGGTTGATCTGTGCTCCGATTAGCACTTTATTAGAAAACGGCAAAGCTACCTCGGCCATATTGCTGGTTGTGCCATCGACGTAAGTGAAAGTCGCCATTTCATGAATGACTACGCCGTTTTGCACCGAAAAGGCTGGGGTGTCGGTGAAGTTGATCGAGGTGATGCCCAACTGCGTAAGGGTTTCAAATTCACCAGCCTCACACACGCCATCGTTATTGCTGTCGACCCACGCGCCCAGCTTGGACCAAATGGGATTGGAGGCGTTCAATTGGCTTGCGCCTTGAGCCAGGATTTGCAAGGCTTGCAAATCGTTTGTAGCACCCGGTACCTGTTTGTAGAAATCGATCTGACTGCTGTCCTGGATGATGCCGTTTCCCAGCTTGTCAAATGCCAGTACGCCGTTGCCACCTGTGAACCAAGCGGTTTGATGACGAAGTCCGTCACCAGCTTGCTGGAAGAAGACGTTGGAGTCGTTGACTGATTTGAAATGAAATCCTGTGCTTTTAAGATCAAGCACCAAGGGGTCACCCCCGCCATCGTCGCCACTGTCGCCGCCTGCATCACCACCGTCACTTCCACCTCCTCCTCCCGAAGGAACCGCTGGCAGTGGTACCGAAACGGTGTATTGTGATTTGCCACCCAAAGGATCGGTCACCTGCACCACAAACGCATCGTTGCCACCAAGGGCTGCGCCATTGCTGAAATTCCAGTTGCCGTAGGCATCCACGGAGGCAGTTCCATGCTGGGCCTGGTTGACAACACTCCAGCTCAAGCTGCTGGCCGGGAAATCCTGATCTGTTACTGACAATGTGCCCGCATACGGATTGGTCTGGAAGCTCACAGGCGTGTTGCGGTAAAAGTATGCGCCGCCGCCAATAGCGTCTGCATAACCGTATCCCGGTGCATAAAGTTGTGAGTAGGTCGTATTGCCATTGGCATCGCTGCCGGGCGCAAAACCGTAAATCGGGATTTGCTGAAACGTATCGCCGGTGATGACAGGCGGGTGATCCACCTGCGCCACATTCACCAGAACATGGGCGGTGGCTGTGCCGTAGGCTCCCGCATTGATGGTGTAGTCAAACCCCGCCGTCCCGGAAAACCCAGTAGTCGGCGTGAACGTGACCGTGCCAGCTTGAGCGTTGTAACTCACTGTTCCACCCGTAGCGTTTTGCACACTGGAGAGTTGCAACACCGCATTAGGCGCATTGCTCACGCTGTCGGTATCAAGCAAGCCTTGAACGCTACTACCGTTGCCGCGCACCTGAATTAGCGCGGGCACATCCTCGCTGGTCGTCAAGCCGACTTCGTTAGCCTGCACGCTGGACAAATTGGTTAGGTGCGTTACAGCGATAGTTACTTGGCCGTTGGTAGAGGTCAATTGAATGCCGCTGGTTGCCGCCGTGTAGCTGGTGCCCAGGGTATCGGCTTGCAGGCTCAGCGTGCCCATTTCATGCACGCCGCCGTCGCTCTTGGTATAGGTGCCCAGCCGATAGTTCAGGCTGGTGATGCCAAGGCTTGCGAGGCTGTGGTAGTTGGCCGGGATAATCCGGCCCGTGCCTTGTGCATCAATCCAGATGCCCAGCTGTGCGAACACCGGGTCGCCGGCGTTAATAACCCCGTCACCATTTGCGTCATACGTCACCAGTGAAGAAACGCCCCGGTAGCCCGCTGCCACTTGCCTATCGCTAAACATTTCTTGACCATTGTCGATCGCACCGTTTATGTTCTCGTCTAGCACCAAAAATCCGTCTGTCTTGTTGAGCCAAGCGGTTTGGTGCAGGTATTGAGTGTCTACAGCACCTGTCAGGTTGGCGTCCAAGTTGTCGGTGCCGTCCACATTGAACTGCACGGTGCTGCCCGCCAGGGCCGTGGTAGCCAGTCCACCCCCAAAATCCAGTGCGATTGGGTTCCAGGTTTCAGTCGTTGCGCCCGCAGGTAATGCTGCGGCCAGCTCGCCCAGATTGGCAGCGCGCTGGGTTTCAGTTAGACCCGCGTTGGACAGGCCGGCTTGCGCCTGTAACAGCGCGGTTTGTACTTCCCACTCGGGCGCGATGGCTTGACGTGCCAAGGCATTACTGGTGTAGTAAGCGCCCAGGTTTTGGAAGTAAGCGGCATTGCCGTCGTAGGTGCTAAAAGCCGACACATTGCCGTTGGTGTCGTAGTTCAGGTTCGGATTGATGGCCTGACCCGTTACTGAGTCCACAGTGTTGATGTGGAACTGGCTGTTGTTGTAGCTCAAGCCTCCCAAGCGTTCGGGGATGATGCCTAGTTGAAGGCCCGGCTGCCCCAAGTTGTTGTATTGG
>JANYED010000175.1 GCA_025363315.1 Polaromonas sp. | reverse complement strand
TGCTGTTGCTTACGCACATTACGCTGACTTGGTGTGGTGCGAAACCGGCACGCCTGACCTTGAATTCGCCAAGAAGTTCGCAGACGCGGTGCATGCCGTTCACCCCGGCAAAATGCTGGCTTACAACTGCTCGCCATCGTTTAACTGGAAGAAAAACCTCGACAACGCGACGATTGCCAAGTTCCAGAAAGAACTCGGCGCCATGGGCTACAAGTACCAGTTCATCACCCTGGCTGGTATCCATTCCATGTGGTACAACATGTTCGACTTGGCACAAGACTACGTCGCACGCGGCATGACGGCGTACGTTGAAAAGGTGCAAGAGCCTGAATTTGCAGCCCGCGACCGCGGCTACACCTTCGTGTCGCACCAGCAGGAAGTTGGTACTGGTTACTTCGATGAGGTCACCACCGTGATTCAGGGCGGCAAGTCAAGCGTGACTGCGCTGACGGGATCGACCGAAGAAGAGCAATTCCACTGATCTGCTCATGACTCGACGTTTGAAGAAAGGGGCGTTAAGCCCCTTTTCTTATGGTCGTTTCGTTTTGCTCAAAAAGATGAGCAGTACACCCTCCAAAATCACGCCACAAGCCAGCCATTCGCCGCCGGTGACTACTTCACCTCCAAGCGCCACACCCAAGCCCAGCGCAATCACCGGATTAACAAAGGCATAGCTGGTGGCCACTGCGGGCGACGCATTGGCCAGCAGGTACAAATAAGCGCTCAACGCCACCAGCGGAGCCAAATACCACCAGATACGCCCATGCTGCCAGCGCCAAGGGCTGTGGTGGCCAGTTGGGTGCTTCGCCTTTGATGAACGAAATCACCATCAACACCACACCGCCACACAGCATCTCGCTAGCAAAACCCACGGGGCCGGGTGCAAGTGGCAGGCGCGTGGTTTGCAGCACCGAGCCCATCGACCAGGCGATGACCGAACCAACAATCAGCACAATGCCGACGGGTGACGCTGAAAAACTCGCCCCACGCACCAGTAGCAGCACTCCCACAGCGCCCAGCGCCATGCCCGCCACTTCAAACCGGGTTGGGCGTTTGCCAGCCAGTAATCCAAAGGCGCACACCACCATCGGCACAGTGGCAATAAACGTCGCAATCAAGCCCGAGCCGATGTACTGCTGCGCGCTGGCCAGCCAGCCCATGGCGGCGGCCAGCATCAGGCAGCCAATAACAAAGGCGTTGCGCCATTCGCTCAAACTTGGCATTGCTGCACCGCGCCAACGCATCCACGCCATCAGCAACGCGCCTGCCAATACAAAGCGCGAACCCATCTGAAAGTAGGGCGGGAAGCTCACCAGCGCAAAACGAATCGCCAGATAGGTGGAGCCCCATACCAGGTAGCACGCCAGCAGGGCAGGAACCAGCCAGCAGGGATCGTTGGCAGTGCGAATAAGGGGTGGGGCAACAGCAGTCATGCGAACAATGTTAATTTGCCAAGACGGGATTCGCCATGCAAAATTAACGGAGTTACGCGACTTAAAGCTTACTTTTAAACGCCAATGAACACTTCGACGGAAATCAACGAATTTGATGGTTACGACGCAGCGATTTTGGCCGCGCTGCAAAAAGACGCGCGAATCACCATGGCGCAGCTGGGCAGGCTGGTGCACTTGAGTCAGCCCGCCGTGACTGAGCGCGTGCGCAAGCTGGAACTGTCAGGCGTCATCACAGGCTACCGGGCACAAGTCAATTATCAGCGCCTGGGTTACGGTATTCGCGCTGTGGTGCGGGTGGGCCGGGCGGAGTATGCGCGCATCGTCAAGCTGGTCGAGCAAACGCCTGAAGTGATTACCGCGTACAACGTGACAGGCGACGATAGTTGGGTGCTGGAGATTGCTGTCATTGACGTGGCGCATCTGGATGCGGTGGTGACAAAGTTCTGCGTGATGACCGAAACCGCCACCTGCATTGTGTTGAACGCCTTGCGCGAAAGCGCACCGGTATTGCCTGCGCGGCGTGACAGCATCAAACCAACAATTAAAAAAGTGACGGGGCGCTAGCATGCTCGCGAGAGCTGAGTCGACTAAAATCGGGCCACATATTTCAATTATTCAGCGCGGCGCTTACCGCGCTTTTTGCTTCACAAGACCCTGAGAACGATAGTCAATGATTCAAATTACGCTCCCCGATGCTTCCAAGCGCGAATTCCCGCAGGCCGTTTCCGTTGCAGAGGTTGCTGCGTCAATTGGCGCAGGCCTGGCCAAAGCTGCGCTCGGCGGCAAGGTAGACGGAAAAGTCGTTGATACCAGCTACTTGATAGACAAAGACAGCAACCTGGCCATCATCACCGCCAAAGATGCGGAAGGGCTGGATTTGATTCGCCACTCAACGGCGCATTTGCTGGCCTATGCAGTCAAAGAACTCTTCCCCGATGCGCAAGTCACGATTGGCCCGGTGATTGAAAACGGCTTTTTCTATGACTTTTCGTACAAGCGCGCTTTCACGCCTGAAGACCTGGTAGCCATTGAAAAACGCATGACTGAGCTGGCCGCCAAAGACGAACCCGTGACACGCCGCGTGCTACCGCGTGACGAGGCGGTGGCGCATTTCAACAGCATTGGCGAGCATTACAAGGCGGAGATCATTGCCAGCATTCCGGCTGGCGAAGATGTGAGTTTGTACCGCGAAGGCAATTTTGAAGACCTGTGCCGTGGCCCGCACGTACCAAGCACGGGCAAGTTAAAGCACTTTAAGCTGATGAAGCTGGCCGGTGCCTACTGGCGTGGTGACCACCGCAATGAGATGCTGCAGCGTGTGTACGGCACGGCTTGGGCCACCAAAGACGATTTGCAGCAGTACCTGACGCAGCTTGAAGAAGCCGAAAAACGCGACCACCGCAAACTGGGGCGCGAGCTGGACTTGTTCCACATCGACGACCACGCGCCAGGCTTGGTGTTTTGGCACCCCAAGGGCTGGACGCTGTGGCAAGGCGTTGAGCAGTACATGCGCAAGGTGTATCAAGACAACGGATACCAAGAAGTCAAAGGCCCGCAAGTTATTGACAAAACGCTGTGGGAAAAAACCGGCCACTGGGACAAGTACCGCGACAACATGTTCACCACTGAGAGCGAAAAGCGTGAATACGCTTTGAAGCCCATGAACTGCCCCGGCCACATTTTGATTTTCAAGCAGGGCATCAAAAGCTACCGCGACTTGCCGCTGCGCTACGGTGAGTTTGGCCAGTGCCACCGCAACGAGCCTTCAGGCGGCCTGCACGGCATCATGCGGGTGCGCGGCTTCACGCAGGACGACGGCCACATTTTTTGTACCGAGGAGCAGATTTTGAAAGAGTGCGTGGACTACACCACGCTGCTGCAAAAGGTCTACACCGACTTCGGCTTTAAAAACATCATTTACAAAGTTGCCACCCGGCCCGAGGCGCGTATTGGCTCTGATGAAAGCTGGGACAAGGCCGAGCATGCGCTGATGGAAAGCCTGCGCGCATCGAGTTGCGAATTTGAAATCGCTCCCGGCGACGGCGCTTTTTACGGCCCTAAGATTGAATACACGCTGAAAGACGCGATTGGCCGCCAGTGGCAGTGCGGCACCATGCAGGTTGACTTTTCAATGCCCGAGCGGCTCGACGCTGAATATGTGGGCGAAGACGGCGCGCGCCACAGGCCCGTCATGTTGCACCGCGCGATTGTGGGCAGCCTTGAGCGTTTTATCGGGATTTTGATCGAAGAACACGCCGGTGCGCTGCCAACCTGGCTGGCACCTCAACAGGTGTCCGTGCTCAATATCACCGATTCCCAGGCTGAATACGCCCGAGAAGTTGCTAAAACGCTGCAAAATCAAGGGCTTAGG
>JANYED010000110.1 GCA_025363315.1 Polaromonas sp. | reverse complement strand
CAACCAGCAGCTTGCGCAGCGCTTTGTACGCCGTGCCGCTTTGGAAGATGATGCCCTCGGGTACCACGATGGCGGCGCGGCCTGTGGCGGTTAAGTGTTCGGCCATGTAGTCGACAAACAGCACCTCGCTGCGGGTGGCGGCCACGGTAAAGCGCTTGTGCGGCTTGATGCCGCCTTTCGGCGACATAAAGGGCGGGTTGGCCAAGATCACGTCAAACACTTCGTTCCACTTGTCGTCGCTGGTCAGGGTGTCGTACTCTTCAATGCGCGGGTCGGTAAAGCCATGCAGGTACAGATTCACCAGGCTCAAGCGCACCATGTCGGGCGATATGTCGTAGCCTTTGATGCTGGCCGCGAGCCGGGCGCGCTCGTCAGGCGTGAGCTTGCTGCTGCCGTTGGCCCGGGTGTTGGCCCTTAAAACATGCTTCCACGCCGAGATTAAAAACCCCGCTGTGCCGCAAGCGGGGTCACACACAGTTTCATTCTTTTTTGGGTTCATCACCTCGACCATAAAGTCGATGATGTGGCGCGGGGTTCTAAATTGCCCGGCATCGCCTTGGCTGCCCAGCACACTGAGCAAATATTCAAACGCATCGCCCAGCCGCTCTGAATGGTCGTAGCTGAAGGTGTTGATTTCTTTTAAAAAGCTCTTCAGCGTTTCAGGGTCGCGGTAGGGCAGGTAGGCGTTTTTAAAAATGTCTCGGAACAGCGTGGGCACGCCGGGGTTTTCGTTCATTTTTTGAATGGCTTCGCTGTACAGCGCCAGCACCTCAAAGCCGCCCAGGCTGGGCGACATGAGCTTGGCCCAGCCAAAGCGGGCGCAGTCCCCCGCAAAAAAGCTGCGCTTGCCGCCCAGCTCTTCCGCCTCGGCGTCCATGTCGTCCATGAACTTGTAGATCAATGCAATGGTGATTTGCTCAACCTGGCTTTTTGGGTCAGGCACTTTGCCAACCAATATGTCGCGGCAGGCGTCGATTCGGCGTTTTGTCTCGGGGTCAAGCATGGTGGTTAGTTGCCAGTGTTGTTATTGTTGGTTTTCACCAGAAGGCCGGGGAACTGGGTTTGCAAAAACTGCCGGGTGTGCGCCAGCAGGCTTACAGCTTGTGCCAGGCATTCGCTGACTACGCCGTCACTGACGGGGTCGCCCTCGTAGTCATTCAGGTTGCGTTGTTTGCGCAGGGCATCAAGCACGATGATGATGTCGTTTGGCAAGCCCATGGTCAGGGGCAGCGCCTGCAAGGCGGTTTGGTGGTGGCCGGGCTGGCTAGTGGACGTGCGGTAGCCCTGAGCCCATAAGCCAAGCATGGCGCATTGCATGATGCACTTGTAAGCCGCATCAAAACGGTTTTCTGGGCTGAGCTGCGCTAACTGCGCGTCGAGCAGGTTGCGCTGGGCGGCTGCCAGCAGGCGCTGCACGCCTTGCGGCGTGGCGCTAAACGCCAGCAGCCGTTGTATGGCCAGCAAGTTGGCTAAGGTCATTTTGGGTTCCGATTAAAAAAATCTTGGGCTTGGCGAGCAGGTCGGCGATGAAAGAGTCTTGCGTTTGAACGCGTCTTTTAAATTCAAGAGCGCTGTAAACAACCGGGTTGATCTCCCTGCCCAACTCGGCTTGCGCTGGGTGGACAGCCCGCACAACGTCAGCAAAGCTAGAGGCGGTGATGATCAATACATCGGCATCGCTGTTGGCCGTTTCAGTCCCACTGGCCATGGAGCCAAAAAGTAAAGCCACGTCGGGCTTCAAAGGTATCAAGGCGGTTGTCAATATTTCCGCCGCACCCGTGGTTTTACGCAGCAGCCCTGCCAGCTCCGCAAATACCGGGCACTGTCGGTTGCCTTGGTAGCGCACCTGGTTGCCCTGTTTTTTTCGCAGCAACAGTCCGGCGCTTGCAAGCCGAGTCAGTTCTTTGTGCAGTGTGCCCGCAGCCGTACCCGTTAGCCGCGCTAGTTCGCGCACATGGTAATCCGCATCAGGATGGAGCAGCAGTTGGCTCAATACCTTTTTACGGTAACTTCCAAGAAGCAGGTCAGTCAGCATATGTAGCATGTTTAGCTTTTATTGTAGCTTTAATTACTTCAATGGAAGCTAAATAAGCTACATAAATTGCTTATATAAACGGCTCACATGAACTGATTTAACGGCACGTAGTCTTTCACGTACTCGGGAATGCGGTCACGCCACACGCTGGGCACAGCTTTGAAGTCATTCATGTTGAACGCGGCGTAGTTGTTGAGTTCGACAAGGCGTTTTCCGTCAATGATGTCGCGCAACCTGTGGTTAGAGGCATAGGCCGTGAAGTAGTATTTCATCGCTTGCACAGCCGCTGCGGTGGAGTCCGCACTAAAGCCGGTAGCGCTTTGCTGGTCTAGCAGGAATTTTTCAAATTCTTCTTCCAACAAGTCGTTTTTACTTTTAAAGCCAGGTATCAAGCCAAAGGCTTTTTCCAGAATCTCGCGCAGGCCCAGGCGGCGGTCAACGCCAGCGGCTCGGCGCAATTTATCCAAATTAAAGTATTCGCTGGGTTTGTCAAACAGCTCGGTGGTGATGTAGTCAATGGCCTGGTCCCACTGGGCGTCGTTTGCCCTGCGCCAAATCCCACAGGTAATGCAGGTTGCCATTGGACAGGATCACAAAACGACAATTAAGTGATTTGGCGTATTTGCGCGCTTGCTCTTTGCCAATCAGTGGATTTTTGTTTTCTGCCTTGGCCTCTAATACG
>JANYED010000068.1 GCA_025363315.1 Polaromonas sp. | reverse complement strand
GGTATCGTTCGTTTGAGCCGAGGTGTTTGTTCATGTGTTGCTAACTTTGACTGTGGTGGTTACGGTAAAACCTCGCAGCGAATGCCGCTTCGGCTCACCTTGCCACACTATAAAAATCGCAACTCGTAGTTGAATAGAAGTAAGGCTAGAAGCATTTTTATAATTGTAACTGCGGGTACTGAAACTGCCTGGACCGCGACTGCGAGAACTCACCGCATTCGATAATGCGAGTCTGAACCGGCGCTAACGGGAAACAGGCATCGGGTACTGGCCCAGACGTGCCCGGTCAGCCAGGCTTGGCAGTCGGGCAAGTGCTACCGCCAAACAACGTGTAGGCTCGGCACCCACCAATAGCCGCAGTTGCCAGCGCAACAACGCCCAAATAACCCCACCATTCCACAGCGCCAGTAGCGGCAAGGGCAATAAGAACAAGGCAAATGACAACGCGCACCAGGCGCTGAGCCGCAGACGACTGCACTAATATGGATTTAACCAATTTAATTTAAGATGCCGAACCGTTGAGGAAGCCTGTTGTGGCTGAACCTCTGCGCCGTGCCGTGCAATTCACTGTGGGACTGACCGCGACCGCGAGTCATAGGCTAGCACCCTGGCGACCATTGCGCTGCGACACAAACACCCAGGCAAAGAACACCATGAATACAAAATCGTTCAAACCGTAGATGCTGTAAAAAGCGCCAGCAAAAAAGTCTTTGGCATAGAGCTGTTGAACGCCGTTATTTGACAACCACATCACCCAAACCATCGCATAGACCAGCTTCTCCAAAGCAAATGCGCCTGCCAACCACTTGATGTTTGCGGCGATGGCAGCAGCGCCAAGGTAAGCCAAGCCCCACACAACAATCATGAGCAGCCCAAAGTTGGACATCACCAGTGGGTCTGCGTTGTTGATCGCAGAATTGGTAAACCCTCGCGAGAACAGCAGAACACCGCCGATGTTCATCAGGCCGGCGGCGATGAATCCAGTTTTCAAAAGCTTTTTGTTCATATGATGACCTGAACGGATGAGATGGGCGATGGTTAATGGAATGTTAATCATCTCCCAAGGGCTTAAAAGTCGCAACGCATCGTTGAATTTAACGATGGGATTTAAGAATAAACCACTATTATTTCAATAGCTTTCTGAATTTGAATTACTTGGGCTACAGCCCAAACTAAGCTCTAAAAATACCATGCCGATCGATCAAAACCCATTTTTCACGCCTGCCAATACTGCCCTTACCCCGCTGCCTGCGCCTGAGCGAACTTTCGGCTTCAACGAGCACGCCTCGCTGTGGCTCAGCTTGGGCGTGGGGCTGCTGGTCATGCAGGTTGGGGCATATCTGGTGCCAGCCGTGGGGCCGCAGCAGGCGGCACTGGTGATTGTTTTGGGGTCGATTTTGGGTGCGGGCTTGCTGGCGTGGACGGCCAAGCTGGGTTGTGACACGGGCTTGTCCAGCTCGGGCTTGATGCATGCGACTTATGGCTCCAGCTTTGCCAAGCTGCCTGTGCTGCTGAACATCGTGCAACTGGTCGGCTGGACAACGTTTGAGCTGGTGGTGATGCGTGACGGCATTGCCGCCATTGCAGGGCGGGTAGGCTTAACTGGCATTTCAGCAGCCTGGTTGTCGCTGGCTGCCACGCTGGTGCTGGGCGCGGTGCTGGTGGCGCTGTCCAACGGATCGATGACCCGCCTAGTGCGCAAATTTGTGGGCCGTTTCGGTTTGCCGCTGGTAATTGCGTCGCTGCTGTGGCTGACCTGGCAGTTTGTCGGCAAGGCCAGCGCGCAGGGACTGAGCGCAATATGGAACAAGCCCGGCGCTGGCGGCATGAGCACCATGCAGGCGCTTGACCTAGTGATTGCGATGCCGATATCGTGGCTGCCGCTGGTGGCAGACTTTGCGCGCCACGGCTTGAGCGGCAGAAGCACCCTGCGCGGTACCTGGCTGGGTTATGCGGTGGCAAATATCTGGTGCTATTCGCTCGGGGTTTTGATAGCGATTACCACGCCGAGTACCGACCTGGTTGCTGCGTTGTTATTGGCCCAAGGCGGTTTGATTGCGCTGGGTTTGATTTTGATTGACGAGATGGACAACGCTTACGGCGATGTGTATTCAGGCGCGGTGGCGGGCCACAGCTTGAAACCGTCATGGTCTGTCAGGCAGATTGGCATGGGCTTTGCCGCTGTGTGTACCGGCCTGGCGCTGGTGCTGCCCATGCACGCGCTGGAGCCGTTTTTGCTGATGCTGAGTTCGGTGTTTATCCCGCTGTATGGCGTGATATTAGCGCGACTGGTCGGCAAAACCAATGTGGCGGCGCTGGTGACTGAGCGGCCTGTGAATTACAGCGCCGTATTGATCTGGTTCAGTGGCGTGGTTCTTTACCACATCATGGCGAACATGGCACCCGCTTGGGGTGCGGCTATTCCTACGCTGGTGCTGACGTTTGTCCTGGCCAAGTTGATGAATGACTCAGTAAAAACGCCTAAGCATGTAACGGCTTAAGCCGCATCAGCTGCGGCGCAAAGCCGTGGTTCAGCGGCCCGCTGCCCTGCCCGGTTTTGACCGGTGCACCGGCTGCCAGCGCGCCACGCACATAAGCACGTGCACCTTCAACTGCGCCCACCAGCGTGTAGCCCAGCGCCAAGTGCGCCGCAATAGCCGACGACAGCGTGCAGCCAGTGCCATGCGTGTTGGCTG
>JANYED010000047.1 GCA_025363315.1 Polaromonas sp. | reverse complement strand
GGGGTGCGTCGCCAGTCTGGCTGGGTCACGACCATGCGTTGGCGCGTGATCGGCAAACGGCCAGCCGCCAAACTGGGTGCGTTGGTAGTCGGCCATGGTTTGCCTGATCTCGGCCTGAGTGTTCATGACAAACGGGCCGTATTGGGCAACGGGCTCGGCTATCGGTTTGCCTTGTAGCAGCAAGAACTCGGCTGGCTCGCTTCCGTTCATCAATTCAACCGCTATGTCGCCGCGCAGCTCTAGCGCGCCGTGGTTGGGCACGTTTTGCCCGCCTGCCGTGACTGATTGGCCTTTGAAAAAGTACAGGTTGCGGCGCGTGCCCGGTTTGGCGGCGGGCAGCGTCCAGGTGGCGCCGGGCTGCATGCGCAGTGTCCAGATGGCGACATCCGCTTGGGCTTGGGAGGCCCATGAATCAGGCGGTGGGCTAAGCGATGTGGTTGGTGGTTGGTCAACATTAGCCAGCTGGCCTGCAATAACCGAAACAAAGGTTTCCAGACCTTGCGCATCTCGAAAAATCTTGTTGGGGATGCCGTCAGCCCAAAACATGGTGAAGTGCGGCTCAACCATTTTGCTGGCTGCTGGCAAATTGAGCCAGATCTGGAACAGCTCCAGGGGGTTGGCTTTATCCTGATTCAATAGCGGAAACATCTCTGCATGCACGATGCCCTTGCCCGCCGTGAGCCACTGCACGTCGCCGCACCCGAAGCGGGCGGTGGCACCCAATGAATCTGAATGGTCAATCAGCCCTTTGCGCACAATCGTCACCGTTTCAAAGCCGCGATGCGGGTGCGCTGGAAAACCGGGCACGCCGCTGCCGTGGTACATGCTCCAGCCGTCTTTGCGGCTGAAGTCCTGGCCTATGTTGCGACCGCCAAGTGATGCTTTCGGGCTCATGTCGGCATTGGCCTCGGGGTAGGCATCGTCGTGGTACGCGCAGAATAAAAACGGGTCCAGCGTCGGCCACTGATGGCCGAGCGGCAGGATGTTGAGTATGCGGCTGGGGCTGCGGCTGGGTATCATGTCAATGATTTGGCGCTGATTATCAAATTGACAAGGGCATTCATCGGGCGCGGCTGCCCAACACCGCAGCGCCCAGTATCAGCAGCGTGGCCAAGCCAATGCCCCAGGTTAGCGGCCGCCCCGTCACGATCATCAGCAGCACGGTAGACGCCAGCGGGGTGACGTAGCTCAAGATGCCGATGTTGCGCGCATCGCCGCTTTTAAGCGCCGCGTCCCACAAAAAAAACGCCGCGCCTAGCGGGCCCAAGCCCATCAGCACCATTAGCAGCCAGTCGCGTCCGGTCAGTGCAACAGGCGCTTCCAGCAGCGCATGGCAGGCCAACGACAGACCACCGGACACCAGGCCAAACAAACCAATCGCCGCTGTCGGGAAGCCGCGGCCAGCCAGACTCATGCGCTTGCCCATCAAGGAATAACTGGCCCAAATAAATGCAGAAGCCGCCGCCGGAATGTAACCCCAGGCAAAGCCCTTGCTGACCAAACCCGGCACGCCTGAAGCAAGCAACGCGTCACCCAAAATAGCGACGGCAGCGCCTATAAAACCGGCGCAAGCAGCTATTAAATGCGTAGCAGTTAGCTTGACACCCGGTAAAAACAGCGGTGCCATCAACACAATCCCGAGCGGCCAGAGGTAGTTGACCAGGTTGGCCTCCACCGCAGGCGCGTAACGCAGCGCCATGAACAGCAAAAAGTGGTAGCCAAACAAACCGTAAATACCCAAAGCAAGCGCCTGCCAGGTCACCCGCCACTGCCTGAAAAACGGCCAGGCAGGCACACTGCCCACCAGCAGCGCAATGCCGGCCAGTAAAAGCGGTGGTACGTGCGACAGCAGCGTGCCCAGCACCGCCAGCGATGACCACAGGGCGATGGCGGCTAGGGCCAAGAAGGTGGGGGATTTAGATGGCACGGCGTCAACGCTTTTGAGATGTCTTTACTGACACGGCCAACTTCTCAAGCACACGCGTCATCGCTGACTTGTACACGACGCTATCTTCACGCTTGTCTACTGCCATCACCATCACGATCAGCACATCGTCTTGCACGCCATAGACCAACAGATAACCTTGCTTGTTAAGTTTGATTTTGTAATAGCCAGCCAGGGCACCGTGAAGCGCTGCGCCCGGAATGTGGGGGTTGTCCAAGCGTTTTTTGAGAAGCTTTCGAAGCGGCTCTTTGACCGAACCATCCAGCTTTTGCCATTCTGCCCAGGCGCTGGAGACAAACTGCAAGCGGTACTTGTGTTTTACATTGGACACTGCTGCCTTAGATGGCATCAACGTCCACCTCCACTGCACTGGCCCGCTCGCCCATACGTGCCAGCACAGTGCGCGCCAGCTTCTGGTCTGCCAGCTCCTCCAGCATGGCCTCAAACAGCGCGGGCTCAATCATGTAAAAAGCTGCCTTGTTATGGTTCAGCACAGCCACAGGGCGGTGCTTGGCATCGCGCAAAACGGCAGCTGGGTTCTTCTTGAACTCAGACATGCTGACCGTAAGGTCACTCAAAACAGCTTGCATATTAATTGACTCCTTATTTAGAGCTTATTATGGGGCTGAATTCGATGCTTTGGAGCGTTAACTACCAAACAAGTCCGCATGCGAGCCAGCGCGCACAAAATTGAGCTGGTTGCCATCAAGCTGGTAAATCAACAAAAAATCGCCGCCGATGTGGCATTCCCGGTGGTCAGCCCACTCGCCTTTGAGCGCATGGTCTAACCATTCAGCGCCAAGCGGCGCGTCGTTAGCAATCAACAAGAGCATGGCTTCTTTGAGCCGCACCAAGTCATATTGACCCGATAGTGACAGCCGAACCCAGTCTTTGAGAAACGACTTGGCATAGTCGCAAGCACGCGGTACGCTGGCGCGCTTACTTGCTGCTGGCTTTTTCAAGGTCGGCAAACAGTGCGTCACTGGTTGCAAACCGCGCTTTGCGGCCCGCCATCATGGCGCGGGACTCCAGCATGGCCGCACGCGTCTCGGCGTTGGGCACTTTCAGCTCCAGCGGAAAGGCCTGATCAACCACCACCCGCCGCAAAAACAGCCGCACCGCGTCTGATACAGATAACCCCATAGCCGTTAGCGCCAGCGTGGCCTGGTCTTTGATGTCGTCGTCCACACGGATGTGGAGCATGGAGGTTTGTGCGGTCATGATGGTTGGTTTTTTATGAAGACTATATTTTGTCTCTCAATTGAGATTTTTGCAAGCCGGGTTGGGCATGACCGTTATGCGGCCTTCACCTTCAAGCGCCAGGCATGCAACAACGGTTCGGTATAACCGCTCGGCTGCGCCAGGCCTTTGAACACCAAGTCAGTCGCGGCCTTGTAGGCCATCGACTTGTCGAAGTTACCGGCCATTGGCTGGTACAACTTGTCGCCAGCGTTTTGGCCGTCGACGACTGCCGCCATGCGCTGGAATGTTTCGGTAATTTGGGCTTTGGTCACCACGCCGTGCAGCAACCAGTTGGCGATGTGCTGGCTACTGATGCGCAGCGTGGCGCGGTCTTCCATCAGGCCGATGTTGTGGATGTCGGGCACTTTGCTACAGCCCACGCCTTGGTCTACCCAACGCACGACATAGCCCAGAATGCCCTGGGCGTTGTTGTCGAGTTCTTGGGCTTTCTCTGCTGCGGACCAGTTGGGTGTGGTCGTTACCGGGATTTGCAGCAGGGTATTCAATGTGTCGGCGCGCAGCTTTTTGGCGTCAAGCTTCTTGACGGCCTTTTCCATGTCTTTTTGCACTTCGGCCACATCGACCTGGTGGTAGTGCAGCGCATGCAGCGTGGCGCCTGTGGGGCTGGGCACCCAGGCGGTGTTAGCACCTGCCAGCGGGTGGCT
>JANYED010000012.1 GCA_025363315.1 Polaromonas sp. | reverse complement strand
CGATATCGCGCCTTGCCAGCGCGCAGGTGGTCAATGGCAGCGTTCACGTCGTCCATCGCAAACTGCTCGACCTGCGGCGCAATGCCGTGGCGCACGCAAAACGCCATCATTTGGGCCAGCACCACCGGGGACGCAGTAGGCGATGCAGAAATGCTGCGCTGCCATGACAGCAGCCCGCGGCTGAGGACTTTCATCGCCTCGGTTACCACGCCCACCATGTGCAGCCGGCCCTTGGGCGCCAGCGTGGCCAGCAAGTCGTCCCACGCCAGGCTGGCCCCGGCGGTGACCAGCAACACGTCAAACTGGCCCGCCACGGCTTTCAGCTCATCGGCATTCACACTTGACACGCTGCGGTGCGCACCCAGCAGCAGCGCCTCTGCCCGCTTGGATGCGCTGGACGTGAGCGCGGTCACCTCGCAGCCCCAGGCTTTGGCAAACTTCACCGCCAAATGTCCCAGCCCGCCAATGCCGACCACGCCGATGCGGTCGGTCGGCTTGATGTTATGAATCACAAACGGCAAAAACGCCGTGCCGCCGCCGCACATCAGCGGCCCGGCAGAAGCGGGGTCCAGCCCGGCGGGCAACGGTATGGCCCAGCTCCAGTGGGCACGCACCTTGTCAGCAAAGCCGCCATGTCGCCCGACGATGGTCGGCTGGCGCTTGCTGCACAGGTTTTGCTCGCCGCCCAGGCAGTGCTGGCAAAACTGGCAGCTTTTGCTGTGCCAACCCAGGCCCACCCGCTGGCCCACGCTGCGCCCCTTGGCCTGCGCGCCCACGGCCGTGATGGTGCCTACCACTTCATGGCCAGGCACGATGGGGTAGCTGACAGGAAACCACTCACTGTCGATCATCGCCAGGTCAGAATGGCAAACGCCGCAGTATTCAACCGCAATTTCAACGTCTTCGCCGTCCATGATGCCGGGGTCAAACGCCATCCGCTGCAGCGGCCCGCCGGAGGTAGTGGCCGCCCATCCGTTAAAGTTATTCATGCAAGTCTCCTGTGGTGATTTTGGGCAAACGGCCCTGTGCCGGCAAAGCGTAGTCGGTTTGCAGCGGCTGACGTGCGCACGGTGTAACCGGTGCGACTGGGCTCAAGCGGCGGCGGCGCGTAGTTGTAACACGATCGCCGCGCCAGACTGCCGCCCGAAATACTATGACTTTTATAGCTGCGCGCGCCCGTATCTATTGGCTTAGCGGCTATTTTAACGGCCAAAAGCCTGAAGATACAAAGTCGACGGACGGGTTGGGTCAAACTAAAGGCCGCGCCCAATTTGGTTAAACCCCGTAATTTTGGTAACCTCTCCAGTACAAATATCGCTGCTTACAACCCGGAGGCTTTGTTGTTCGACGATTTGCCAATGTTGATAGCCGCAGGGCTGCTGGTCGCTTTTGGAGCGGGTGCGATCACTTATGCGCTGGTTGCCAAACGCCTTGCCCGCCAGCGCATGCGGCCACCCAAAGAGTGGCCGCTGACCACGCGCGCCGTCATCAATTCCGAGGAGAGGCGCGTCTGGCGCTGGCTGGAGCTGGCCTTCGTTGACTACTCGGTGATGGTCAAAATGCCGGTCACCCGGTTTTCGATGCCGCATTCAAAAAAGCAGGGCTTGTACTGGTTTGAACTGCTGAGCAGTTTGTACTGCAGTTTTACCGTCGTTCGTGCCGACGGAAAGGTCATGGGCTGCGTGGACTTGTACTCTGAGGCGGGCAACAAAATCAGGTCCCGCAGCATGAAGGCGATTTTGCTTGAACAGTGCGGCATTGCTTACCTTGTTTTGCACAAAGACATGCAGCCCAGCATTGCCCAAATCCGCTTTGAGTTTTTGGGCGAGGCGTCAAGAATGCCGCAAACTGCGCAGCAGGCGGTTGCACTCGACGCCGCGAGTTCGGTGCTGCGCGACGCGATTTCGCGCAAGCGGCACGCCCGCCAAAGCGGCGACAAGGACGCAACAACTGAAAAGTCCGCGCAGCCGGTATTTCAGTCTGATTCTGATTTTGCGGGGCTGCCTTCAAACGGCTTCAAAACGCAATGGGTCGACGACTCCTTCATCATGCCCCTTGACAGCCGGCGAGCCCCGCTGAACAAGTAGATTTCTTGCACGGCCAGCAGGCCTGTAGCATGCTGGCCATGCAAGTTTTACAGCACGCGGATTGCCCGGACTGATCGCCATCCGAATTCAGGCCCGCGTTGCGCCTATGGACAAAACAGTCCGGGAAATCGCGGCAATTCCTTACATGTTTGTCAATTTAGAAAAATAAGATTTATTTATTCAAATCTGTTGGGACAGGTTTTTTTATGTCAATTGCGGGTCTTTCCCGCGGTCGTCAATGAAGTTCGAGGCAAGTCGCAAATAATGCGGGCTCACTTTTACTTGAACGCCAAAAGCGGATTATTCATGTTTCAAACTCTTGGGGTTGAATCGACACACTTTGCGCCGGGCGCGCGTAGCGCAGGTAACGCGCCGCGTGCTGTCTCGCCAGTGGCCATGCTTGCAGACCAACTTGCAGCGTTGGTAGAACGTGCGTCGAAAATTGACAACCTGGACACCAGCTTTAAACAAAGCCTGGCCCAAACTGCGTTGCTTGCAGGAGGTTTTGAGCCTTATATGGAGGCATGTACCACGCCGCATTCGCAGGCGCTAACTGACCTGTTGGTGGATACCCACCACATGGACTGGGCAGCACGCCACGCGGCTGGCGATACCGTTGTTGCGCTTGAGCAAGAAATGCTCTCGGGCCACGTGGAAGGGCAGTTTTTAAAAATGCTGGTTCACGCGCTCAAGGCCAAACGGGTGCTGGAAATTGGCCTGTTCACCGGGTATTCGGCACTGGCCATGGCCGAGGCTTTGCCGGACGACGGCGAGCTGGTGGCCTGCGAGATTGATGCGTTTGCCGCTGCTGTTGCAGACCGCGCCATGGCGCGCTCACCGCATCACGCCAAAATTCGGATTGAGGTAGGCGACGCCGCCGTATCGATGCAGCGCCTGAACGACGCCGGTCAAAGCTTCGATCTGATTTTTATCGACGCTGACAAGGGCGGTTACGCGGCTTATTTTCAGCAAGCGCTGGCTGGCACGCTGCTGGCCACCAACGGCCTCATCTGTGTGGACAACACGCTGATGCAGGGCATGCCTTACGGTGCTGGCGAGCCGAGCGCCAACGGGCATGCCATTGCCGCCTTCAATGACCTCGTTGCGGCCGACCCGCGCGTGGAGCAGGTTTTGCTGCCGCTGCGCGACGGGTTGACACTGATTCGCCGATGCTGAAGCAGGCGGCTATTGTTGTTAAAAACCTGGCAACAGTAGGCCTGCTTACGGCAGCACTGCCAGTCAATGGTGCAGTGGTGCTGACTGCCATGTGCTGGAGCGCTGTGCGCAAACTTTCGCACAGCAGCAAACCGTCAGCAGCGCCATTGCATCGCAAGTCCATTTTGATCAGTGGCGGAAAAATGTCCAAGGCGCTGCAGCTGGCGCGGTTTTTTCACGCAGCAGGTCACCGCGTGGTGCTGGTGGAAAGTCACGCCTACTGGCTGACGGGCCATCGGTTTTCTCGCGCGGTCGACAAGTTTTGCACGCTGCCCAAGGCCGGTGCTGCCGACTACGAAAGCGCCCTGCTGGCGCTCATAAAGCAAGAGCAGATCGATGTTTATGTGCCGGTGTGCAGCCCGGTGGCCAGCCTGCACGACTCGCACGCCATGCCGGCGCTGTCCCCGCATTGTGAAGTGATTCATGTCGGTCCCGAAAAGATCATGCAGCTTGATGACAAATACCAGTTTGCCAAAGCGGCCCAGGTCATGGGTCTGGCCGTTCCAAAGTCTTTTTTGATTGTTGACGCGGAGCAAGTGATCAATTTTGACTTCTCCAGGGAAACGCGACCCTACATTTTGAAAAGCATTCAATATGACTCGGTTCGCCGCCTGGACCTGAGAAAGCTCACAGCGCAAACACTGGACGCCGCTGCCGGGTTTGTGCGCAGTTTGCCGATTTCGGCGAGCAACCCGTGGATCCTGCAAGAGTTCATTCGGGGGCAGGAGTATTGCACCCACGGAACCTTTCGCAACGGCGAGCTGAGGGTGCACGGCTGCTGCGAGTCATCGGCTTTTCAGATCAACTATGCACACATTGAACGCGCCGATATCGAGTCGTGGGTCAAACAGTTTGGCGCCGGGCTGGCGTTGACCGGTCAGGCGTCGTTTGACTTTATACAAGCGCAAGACGATGGCAAGATGTACGCCATTGAGTGCAACCCGCGCACGCACTCTGCCATCACGATGTTTTACGACAGCGGTGCAGTGGCCGACGCTTACCTCGGCCAGCCGGTGGCCCAGTCGCCGGTGCGCCCGTCGCCGCATAGCCGGCCCACCTACTGGATCTATCACGAGCTGTGGCGGCTGATGTCAAGCTGCACGTCGCTGGCGGCAGTGCGCGCTCGCCTGAAGGTCATTGCCGCTGGAAAGGATGCGGTTTTCGACTGGTTCGACCCGTTGCCGTTTTTTATGCTGCACCACTGGCATATTCCCCTTTTGCTGCTGCGCGACGTGCGGGAGCAACGCGGATGGCTGAAGATTGACTTCAATATTGGCAAGCTGGTGCAGCTGGGGGGCGACTGATTCATGACGGTGTTGCGCGTTTTGCACCTGGTCGGTTCACCCACCGAGGCCGAATACTGTGACCTGTCAATGCTCTATGCAAGCGGGTGTATTGAGGCGACATTCGATCCCGCGCAGTACGAATTGACGATTGCGCTGGTAACACCGGACGGTCAATGGCGATTTCCGCCTTCATTAAAGCGCGAAGCAGTCGATGCGACGATTTCCGTCACGATGGCTGAGGGGTTTCAGCGTCTGGCGGCCGCCAGGATTGACATCGCCATACCGCACCTGTTTTGCCTCGCCGGAATGACGCATTACCGCGCAATGTTGGACGTCTTGAACATCCCGTATGTGGGCAACCGGCCGTTTCAAATGGCGCTGGCGGCCGACAAGGCAAAAGCCCGAACCCTGGTGGCAGCAGCTGGGGTGCGCGTGCCGTCGGCGCAGCTGATACGCAAGGGCGACAGCCCGCCACCGGTGCCTTCCCTGCCGGTCGTGGTCAAGCCCAACAACGCCGACAACTCCGATGGCGTGACGCTGGTGCAAACAAGTGCCGACTACCTGATCGCATTGGCAAAAGCATTTTCATTTTCTGACGCGGCGTTGGTCGAAGATTACATTGCGTTGGGGCGGGAAGTGCGCGGAGGCCTGGTGGTGAATGGCGGCGCTTTTCGTTTATTACCGCTGGAGGAATACCGGGTCGATCCGGTCACCAGACCAGTAAGAACGCGTGCCGACAAGCTCAAGCGCAACGACCACAACGACTTGGCGTTAGTCGCCAAGGACAAATCGCAAGCGTGGATGGTTCCGCTAAATGACCCGGTCACCCAAACTGTCTGGGACGCGGTGCAGCGCTGCCACCTCGCCCTGGGATGCGAGCAGTACAGCCTGTTTGATTTCAGAATCGACCCGCAAGGGCGCGCCTGGTTTTTGGAAGCGGGACTTTATTGCTCGTTTTCGCCCAAAAGCGTGCTGACCACCATGATGGAGGCGGCTGGCACGCCACTCGATGTATTTTTCAACACCGCCGTCCACCAAGCGATTCAGGCGCATCGCGAACGCGCCGACGCTTGACGGGCTCACCCGTTTTTACAGAATTTTGATCACCCAAGGAACCTCGTGAATACCAACACCACTGTGACCGCCATCGAATCATTCATCGCCCAGTTTGACCACGGCGTGATCAACACCTCGGATGTTGAAGGCAGCCTGGACGCTATTTTTCGCGACGTACAGTTTCAGCGACTGTTGGTCGCCCTGGCGGAGTCGCCCGCTTTTTCCCCAGGACTTGGGCGTCAATTCGCGCTGGCCAATGCTGTGCAGGGGATTTCAGCTTGCCGCATGCTGCGCGGCTCACTGAACCTCACCCTACAGCGCTACTTCGAGTTACTGGCCCAGCTGCTGCGAGCCTTTGACCGTGCCAGCGGCCCCAGCAGCCCGCTGCATGTGTGGCGTTTGTTTTCTGACGAGCTTCAAGCCGCCGAAGACATCTGCGACATCAAGTTGGTGGTGTTTGCCACACGCCTGGTCACAGACGCCGATGTGCGGGAGTTTTACAAATCCCTGGCCCAGCGCCTTGAAGCAGAGACACCGCACGCGGTTTACCCGACGTCCAATTACCGTGAATCGGACGGGTCGGTAGAAAGCACGCCGGACGACCAGACCATCGAGGCGGTGATGTCCGTGACCACATTTGCCACCATCAAAATCGTCGACCGCGCCCTCAGCACCGAACAGAGCGTGTTGAAAGACATTTACAAATCGCTCGGCCGCTGTGTTTGCCTGGTTGACCAAAATGTTGAGCAGTCTTACGGCAGTGAGCTTGAGGGGTATTTTCGTCACCATGGCATTGCCTTTCACAAGCGTGTGTACCGCGCCATGGAGGTTGACAAGGGTATCCGTACGGTCGAAAAAATGCTGGGCGACTTTAAGGCGCTTGGCGTTTCCAGAAATGAGCCAGTGCTGATTGTGGGCGGCGGGGTGCTGGCCGATACCGCTGGCCTGGCCTGTGCGCTGTACGGTCGCAACACGCCCTATGTGATGCTCGCCACATCGATTGTCTCTGGCATCGATGCGGGACCATCACCACGCACGTGTTGCGATGGTTTTGGGTATAAAAATCTGTTTGGTGCATACCATCCGCCGGTCGTGTCGATCACCGACCGGTTCTTTTTCAAAACGCTGCACGCTGGATGGCTTCGTCACGGCATTGCAGAAATCATCAAAATGGGCGTGGTCAAAAATGCAGAACTGTTTGCCGACCTGGAGCGGGGCCAATCACGGTTGATAGAAACCCGCTTTGGTACCCTGAACTGTGCGGCAGACGATCCGATTCAGGCGTTGAGTCAAAAGATTCTGGGCGGTGCGCTGCGCTCGTATGTAGCTGCAGAATACGACAACCTGTACGAGACGCATCAGTGCCGCCCGCATGCTTACGGTCACACCTGGTCGCCTGGGTTTGAAATTGCAGCGGGCCTGTTGCATGGCCACGCTGTGGCGATCTGCATGGGTTTTGGCGCTTATTTGAGCCGCCGTCTGCAGTGGATCTCCGACGCCGAGTTTCACCGCATTCTCAAGCTCATGAGCGGCTTTGGCCTGAGCCTGTGGCACGACGTTCTGGACGACAGCCAGATGTTGTGGAAAAGCCAGCAAACCGTTACGCAAAAACGCGGGCAGAACCTCGTCGCCCCGCTGCCTAAAGGCGGTATCGGGCACTGCGGCTATCTCAACGAATTGCCCCAGGCCGAGCTTTTTTCAGCCCTGCGCGAGTACAAAGCGCTCTGCAAAACGTATCCGCGTGAGGGGCGGGGGATCGAGCCCTTGTGCAGCGACGTGGGCCTGGAAGACCCGTCCACGGTATCAACTGAAACCGCGCACGCCTGAGGCATTTTTTGCGCTTTGCGCTGCGCACAGACATTTATGTTTTTTTTAACGTGAACAGGAAACCAGCATGCCAAAAACCGCCTTGATGTTTGGCTCGATCGGCTCCATCATGGAGACGTCCGACGTGCAGCGCCGTGCGTACAACCAGGCGCTCGCCGAAGCGGGCCTTGCGTGGGAATGGAGCCGCGATGTGTATGCCGAATTGCTTAATCAGTCCGGTGGCCAGGAGCGTTTGTCT
Source organism: Polaromonas sp. (assembly GCA_025363315.1). GTDB lineage: Bacteria > Pseudomonadota > Gammaproteobacteria > Burkholderiales > Burkholderiaceae_C > Polaromonas. Next base: position 4,476 of record JANYED010000012.1, on the reverse strand, counting down.
ATGCTGGCAGCGGCAACGAGTGCGGGCCTGTCGCCCGCGCAGATTGAGCAGATTCATGCGCGCAAAACCCAGATTGCCTGCGCGGAACTGGTGGCCCGACGCATCAGCCTTCGCCCCGGCGTGGCGCAGCTGATCAGTCTTGCCAAGGACCGGCGGATGAAGGTGGCATTTGTGACCACCACGTACCAGCCCAACGTTGACGCGATTTTTGTAGCGGCGGGGGAATCGTTGGCTAAAACTGACTTCGACTACATTGCCTCGCGAAGCAGCGTTGTGCACGGCAAGCCGCACCCTGAAGCCTACTTGATGGCGCTTGGCCGCCTAGGCGTGGCACCCGCCGACGCGCTAGCGATTGAAGACACAGCGGTCAGCGTGATGTCGGCCAAGCGCGCGGGCGTGCAGGTTGTGGCCACGCCGGGCGACATCACTGCTGGCCAGGATTTTTGGCAAGCTGATCTGGTAGCCAGCAGTCTGCTTGCCGATGGCGGCACACTGGATGCCAGGGTGCTTGCATTACTCGACTGACCGCCATGCACGTAACTGCGCTCGCACCGTTTGGCGCTCAAGTCACCCGGCTGGACCTTGCCGACGTGGCTGCGCATCGATATGACGAATTGGCGCACCTAGTGGCGGCGGCTCGGGTGGTGGTGTTTCGGCGTCAAACAATTGACGACGCTGCGCTGGTCCGCTTTTTGGGCGGGTTTGGTAGCCTCACATTTACGGATGGCGAGACCCCTGTGGCGCATGCGCCAGACCTCAACGTGGTGACCAATGTGGGCAGGCTGACCCCGCCGCGCAGCGTGTTTCACACCGATACCAGCTATGTACCGCGTCCGCCGTCGCTGACGGCGCTCAGGCCAGTGGTTCTGCCCAGCAAGGGCGGCTTTACGCTTTTCAGCGATCAGATTCTGGCGGCGGCTTCATTGCCGCCGCAATTTCGCCAAGCCCTGAGCGGTCGGTCGGTACAGCATCAGGCAACCGGCCCGGACGGCCTGCTGCAGGGCACAAGGCATCCGCTGCTTCGGCGTCATCCCATCACCGGCGAAGCCGCCTTGTATTTGTCGACACCGCAGCGCTGCATCGGCATTGACGGCATGGATGCGCAGGCCAGCCAGCGCGCGATTGCGGCTTTGTACAGGCATAGCATTCGACCGGCCAGACTTTATCGCCATGCGTGGCAAGCTGGTGACGTCTTGTTGTGGGACAACCGCGTCACCATGCACCGGGCTGACCACGACGGCGTGGTGGGCGACCGTGTCTTACACCGCGGTATGGTGCTTGGCGAGGCGCCCGTCGCGGCTGGCTAATTTGCTATTTATTTCGTAGCTGCGCGCGCCCAAAGTTGTTGGCTTCCAGGCCAAATGAGCTGACAGAAAGGGGATTACTTGGAGTCTGATTCGCATTGTTTTCTCTGATCCCCATTTTCTCATTGTCATCTGCAGGCAGACTCGATTTGATGGAAATCAACAGCCGCGGCATCAGAAACTGCGCAGTTCGGCTGTGGTCAATGCATGGGCCGGCCGAGACGCTGGCTCGCCCGTGATATGGCGTAATTTACCAGGCAGTACAGCACCGCTATGACGAGATACACGGGCACCAGCGCGTGGTAGTTGGCAATCAGCACCTTAGCGTTTTGCATCAACTCGCCGTAGGTGACGACATAGCCAAAGGTGGTGTCCTTGACCACGATGACCAGTTGCGCAACCAGTGCCGGGACGATGTAACGCAGGGCTTGGGGAAAGACCACTTGAAAAAATACCTGGGCTTCGGTCAGCCCCAGGCTGCGCGCAGCATCGGTCTGGCCGCGGGGAACGGCGAGCACGCCCGCGCGGTACACCTCGGCCACCACGGCGGCGGTGCTCAGCCCGACAGGCAGCGTCAACATCCAGTAGGTACTTAACTTGACCCCGACCGACGGCAGCACCAGAAAACACACGTAGATGAGCAGCAGGGTCGGCACACCGCGCAGAAATTCAATGACCGCAACGCTTGGCAAACGCGCAAGCCGCAACCGCGACAAGCGGCCCAGCAGCAGTACCAGCCCAAGGACCAGCGCAATGACGGCGGCCATCGCCGCCGACGCAACCGTGCCGAGCAGGCCCTTGGCCAAAAAAGCCCAGGTTGTCGACCAGCCGAAGAATTCCCAGAGCCGCACGTTGAACTGGCCTGCGTCATAAAACCGGAAAACGATGCCACAGGCCAGCACGACCGCAACAAGCGCGCTCACGCCCCGGGTGATGGCTTGGGCCCTGGGACTTGGGTCCCGAAACAGAATGTCGTCAAGCGCGCGGCTCATCGCAATATCCGCACCTTTTTTTCCAGGGTGGCGCCAGCCCAACCAATCAGCAGCCCAGACGCCACATACAGCGCAGCAGCCACCGCAAACGCAGGCATACCGGCGGCGGAGTCATTGGCGAGCTTGGCGACGAGCGTTGTCAGTTCGCTGCCCGGAAACGGCACCTGCGAGGCCAGCGAGGTCGACAGCATCAGCGCAATGAGCAGCGAGGTCATTGGCTGCACCACAGCGCGCAGCGCCTGCGGCAAAACCACCGCAAAAATGATGCTCATCGGACGCATGCCCAGGCTCAGTGCAGCCTCTACCTGGCCACCGCTAACCGTGTTGATGCCGGTGCGCAGATAGTCCGCCGTGAAGGCGGAACACACCAGTGTCAATGTCAGGATCACGCTAGGTTCATAGTCGAGCAGGACGTTCAAATCAGGCAGGGCAAACACGATGAAGATCAGCAGCACCGCACTTGGAATATTGCGGAAGATCTCGACGCAACCGGTCAGAACGAAGCGCAGCGGCGCCAGCGGCAGAAGTCGGAGAACCGTCACCACCAGGCCCAGCACAAAGCCGGCCGCGAACGATATTGCTGTGAGCTTCCATGTCAGCAAGATGGCCTGCCCGAAGGCAGGCCCGTGATCGGCCAGTAGGCCGGAGACACCTTGCATCGGTTAAGGCAGCGAGGGCGGCGCAGGCACAGCCGTGCTGCCGGTGCGTTGGCCGATGGACACTGTCCACAGCTTGGCCCAAGTGCCGTCAGCTTGAATCTTCTTCAGGAAAGCATTGATAAAAGTCACGCCGTCCGAGCCCTTGGGCAGGCCGACGCCGTACGGGTCTTGGGCTCCAAAGGGTGCGCCCGCCAACTGCGCGTCACTGCCGCCGAGGCTCAGGGTGTTGAGCAGCAGCGTGTAGTCGGTCACGTAGGCGTCCACGCGCCCCTGGCGCAGTCCGTCAAGAGCTTCTTGGTGTGTCTGGAACTCTTGAACAGTAGCTTTAGGCGCAAATTGCGCCAGGATTGCGGGCCCGGTAGAGCCGGCCTGAGTGGCGGTCTTCTTGCCAGCCAGATCGTTGTATGACTGAATGGTCTTGTTGTTCGACTTGACCAACACGCCGGCCTGCGACGTGTAATAAGGGCCGGCAAACGAGATCTTTTCAGCGCGGGCAGGCGTGATGGAGTAAGTGGCGAACACCACGTCTACCTGACCGTTGATGAGCACCTGTTCGCGTGTGGACGAGGTAACCTGCGTGAACTGGTACTTGGCCCCATCGCCCAGAATGTAGCGCGTGATGAGCTGGGCCAGGCCCGCGTCGAAACCGCGGATCTTGCCGTCCTTCTCGTTGAGCAGCGAGAAGAGATTCGAGGTTTGGGTGCCGCCCAGGCGCAGGGCCCCGGCCTGCTTGATCTTGCTGGCCCAGGTGTTTGAGGCGATGGTCGCAGCGTCGGCAACGGGGCCCTGAGCGACCAGCGCATCAAACGCCGCTGTATTGATGGGTGTGCCTTGGGCGAAAAGCGGCGCACCGCTAACGATCGCGAGCGCGACCACAGTAGATTTCAGGACGGATTGGATAGACATGCTTTCCTCTTAAGGTGGTGAGTGATGCAAATGAGTATATGGAATTTGATGCGGCGGTGTCAGATCTGCAGGTGGTTGCTTGGCTCGTCCATTCTTGTTCACACCGTGTAGCCCTGCCGCAGAACATTGCTACTCATTGCCAACCTGGCAAAATTGGACAGCTCATACTTGAGCCTGAACAAGTCTGGGTCTGACGAACCGGGCACTAGGTGGGCGTTCGATGTCGAATAAATCGCCCCTTATTTCGTAAAGTCCAGTCGCTTTAAGTTATGACGTAGCAGCGGTTTGACAGGCCGTGCGGTAGCCACCGATGCGCTTCACATAGGCCAGCAAGTCCACGAAAAACGGATTACTGCTGAGCGTAGACGAGTCGCCAACCAGCAGCAACTTGCGCCTGGCACGGGTCATGCCCACATTCATACGGCGAATGTCAGAGAGAAAGCCGATTTCGCCTTGGCTGTTGCTGCGCGTCATTGAGATAGCAATGATGTCGCGCTCCTGGCCCTGAAACGAATCGACGGTGCCTACGCTGAGCATGCGCCTCTGTTGCAGGCTGTTGAGCGCTTCAATTTCTTCGATGGCGTCTTTTAAATAGTTGATTTGGGCGCGGTAGGG
>JANYED010000327.1 GCA_025363315.1 Polaromonas sp. | reverse complement strand
AGAAGCGTCAGGGTTTCGCAATGTGGCCAAACACTTCGATGCCGCTGACATCAACAAAGACGGAGCACTGTCTGTTGAAGAGTTTGGCGACGCGCTGAACAGGCCTTGAGTCAGCAGGCAATCATCCCAAAAAACTAGGTTTCACTGACTGGTTGCGATAATGCGGGAATGCCGACAAAGAGCCACATTTGAACTCCGCCTATCAGGTCAGCGTTCGGGCGTTGTGCGAGTTCACCGCCAAGCGCGGCGACCTGGACTTGCGTTTCACCCCCGCGCCGTCTGCACAAGAAGGGATCCTCGGTCACCTGCTCGTCGCCGCCAGGCGGGATGGCAATTACCAGAGCGAGGTAATGCTGGAAGGCAGCTACAAAACCCTTCGCGTGCGGGGCCGTGCTGATGGCTACGATCCAGACAACAACCAGCTGGAAGAGGTCAAAACTTATCGTGGTGACCTGCACGCCATGGCTGACAACAAGCGAGCGCTGCATTGGGCGCAGGTGAAAATTTACGGCTGGCTGCTCTGTCAGGCCAAGGGTTTGACGAGCATCAATCTGGCGCTGGTGTACTTTGACATTGCCAGCACCGATGAAACGCCGCTGGTTGAACAGTTCACGTCTGGTGCCCTGAAAGGGTATTTTGAAAATCAGTGCGAGCTGTTTTTAGCATGGGCTGAGCGCGAACTGGCACACCGCACCGCGCGCGATGCGGCGCTGACAACACTGGCTTTCCCGCACCCGTCATTCAGGCCAGGACAGCGCGAGCTGGCCGAGGCAGTTTATAAAACGGCGAGCAATGGCAAGTGCCTGATGGCCCAAGCCACTACCGGCATTGGCAAAACAATAGGCACGGTGTTCCCGCTGCTCAAAGCCATGCCCTCCCAGCGGTTAGACAAGCTGTTCTTTTTGGCCGCCAAAACGCCTGGTCGCAAGCTGGCCCTGGATGCGCTTGAGCTGATACAAAACAGCAGCGTCCATTTGCCGCTGCGTGTGCTGGAACTGGTAGCTCGAGACAAATCATGCGAGCACCCCGACAAGGCATGCCACGGTGATTCATGCCCCCTGGCCAAAGGCTTTTATGACCGGCTGCCCCAGGCACGCCAGGCCGCTGTTGAAAGTGCAAGCAATGGGTCGCTCTGCAGGTCAGCGGTGCGCAGTGTGGCACTGGCGCACAGCGTCTGCCCGTATTACCTCACGCAGGAAATGGCGACCTGGGCCGACGTGGTGGTGGGCGACTACAACTATTACTTTGACACCAGCGCACTGCTGCACGCCATGACTGTGAATCATCAGTGGCGTGTCAGCGTGCTGGTCGACGAGGCGCACAACATGATTGAGCGTGCGCGCAGCATGTACTCCGCCGCCCTCAGCCAACGCCAGCTTCAGGCTGTACACAGCGCTGCACCCAAGGCGGTGCGGGCTGTACTCAACAAGCTCAACCGCGCGTTCAGTGACGTGCACAAAACGCAGGTTGATGACTATCTGGTGGTCAAAGAGCTGCCGGTTGAGTTTTTAAAGGCTTTGCAACAAGCCATCACCGCCATCACAGACTTTTTAGTGGCAAACCCAACGCGGGTAGATGGCGATTTGCAGGCGTTTTACTTTGAGGCCCTGCACTTTGCGCGTATGGCCGACGCTTTTGGTGCGCATTCGATGTTTGACATCATGCTAGTTGACGAAGCTGCAATCGACGGCGACCTGCTGCACGGGGGCGGGAGCAGCGCTGTATTGAACATCCGCAACATCGTGCCTGCGCCGTTTTTAAGCCCGCGTCTTGCAGCGGCTCATTCGGTGGCGCTGTTTTCGGCCACCCTGAGTCCGCCGAGCTTTTATCAGGATACGCTGGGGCTACCCATCTCGACCGCATGGATTGACGTCGCGTCGCCGTTTGCGGCTGAACAACTGGCCGTCAGCGCAGTGCGCAATGTATCGACCCGCTACAACGACCGTGATCAGTCGCTTGTGTTGGTTGCCGAACTGATTGCACAGCAGTACAGCAAAACACCCGGCAACTACCTCGCCTTCACCAGCAGCTATGAATATTTGCAAAAGCTGGAGCACTGTTTTACCAGGCGCCACCCTCACATCAGCACTTGGGCGCAAACTCGCCAAATGGATGAGGCTGGCCGCGAGGGGTTTTTAAGCCGCTTTAGCGTGACCTCGCGTGGCGTCGGCTTTGCGGTGCTGGGCGGCGCGTTTGCGGAAGGCATTGACCTGCCGGGCAGCCGTTTGATAGGCGCCTTCATCGCCACCTTGGGATTGCCGCAAGTCAACGCAGTGAACGAAGAAATTAAAACCCGCATGGCCGCGTATTTTGAGAACGAAGGCGATGCTGAAGATGAAAAGAAAAGCAAGGCCTACAACTACACCTACCTCTACCCAGGCCTGCAAAAAGTAGTACAGGCCGCTGGCCGCGTGATACGTACCCAGCAAGATACCGGCGTGGTGTACCTCATGGACGACCGCTTCACCCAGCCCGAGGTACTGAGCCTGCTGCCGACCTGGTGGCGGGTGCAGCACATCAGCCAGCTGTTGCCGTCAAAGGTTTAAAAATACCGTGTCCTGCTGAAAATTGACCGCATATATGGACAAGTGCCAAGAAATAAAGAAAATGCCCCAAAGCCAATAAATACAGGCGCAAGCAGCTCTTAAAAACATAGTAATCAGTCTTACACAAGCCTTTATGAACTTCACACACTTCCTGACGCGACGACTGCCTTTGGCTTTCGCCTTGGCGTTTTTTTGGTTTCTGGTCAGCCCCGTGACTGGTAACGCACAAACCATCGGTACGCACCCCGTTGTCGGGACATGGCACTGGACGGTGTTCAATGACCAGTGCAAGGAAGTTTTGCAGTATCGGGCCGATGGCGTCTTGCTCAGCACAAGTGGCGACGCCGTGACCACTTGGCGCTACAGTGCGGCTGCTGTGCCCAGCCCGCAGGGGTTTTTCAGGCTGCTTGAAACGTCAATCCAGCACAATAGTTAAAAGGACTGCTACGGCGATGTGGTGGACCGCGAGGGGATGGAGGCGATAAGGTTTATTCAGCTGAATCCAGCCAGGGACCAATTGATTGTTTGCAAAACCGCATCACTTGCTGAATGCTATGGCCCGTTAAAACGCCAGCCGTCGCCATAAGCGCCGGCAAGTAAACGCGCAACATTAACGATTAACATTTCACTGTCTCCAACTTGTTTTACTTTTTTAAAGGTCATCTCATGCGTCCAGCCCTCATTGCCAGCGTCTTGTTCTTTCTTGTTGCTACTGCAGCTTCAGCCCAAACCGACGCGACACTGGCTGCCGCCAGCAAAGAGCAGGGCGCGCAAGTCACCAAAAGCGGTCTGGTTTACCGTTCACTGAAAGACGGCACGGGTGCCAGCCCGGCGGCTACTGACCGCGTCAAAGTGCACTACAAAGGCACCTTCCCGGACGGCAAGGAATTTGACAGCTCTTACAAACGAAATGAACCGACCGAGTTTCCATTGAACGGCGTGATCCCCTGTTGGACAGAGGGCGTGCAGATGATGAAAACCGGCGGCAAAGCCAAGCTGACCTGCCCTTCAGCCATTGCCTACGGCGCGCGCGGTGCAGGCGGTGTGATACCGCCAAACGCCACGCTGGTGTTTGAGGTGGAACTGCTGGCCATTAACGGAAAATAAAACGGCAGGCAAAACGCGAAGTAAAACCCAAAGTAAGTCCCCAAGAGGTGCGGGCGACGTTTCCTTCACCGGACCCGCCAATTAACCCGGCGTAGCCTGCCGGTCCGCCCCACCGTTCATGCCACCCATGCGCCCCGTACGACGTATAGCCCACCTCGATATGGACGCTTTTTTTGCGTCCATCGAGCTGCTGCGTTACCCGCAGCTCAAGGGCTTGCCGGTGGTGATTGGTGGCGGGCGGCGCAAGGTCGATGATGCGTTGCTTGGCGGCCAACCTCAACGGGACCCGCGCTTTATTCCGGTCGCTGATTTCCCGCTGCTCAAAGACTACGTGGGGCGCGGTGTGATCACCACCGCCACGTATGCGGCGCGGCGGTTTGGCGTAGGTTCGGCCATGGGCATGATGAAGGCGGCCAAACTGTGCCCGCAGGCGATTGTGCTGCCGGTTGACTTTGACGAGGTACGCAAGTACTCACGCCTTTTTAAAAGCACTATCCTTGAGATCGCCCCGCTGATGGAAGACCGCGGCGTGGATGAGGTTTACATCGACTTCACTGACGTGCCGGGCGGCCAGCGTGAAGGGGGCAGAGTGCTGGCGCGGCTGATACAAAAGGCGATTACTGAGGCAACTGGGCTGACCTGTTCTGTCGGTGTGGCCCCCAACAAGTTGCTGGCCAAAATGGCGAGTGAGTTCAACAAGCCAAACGGTATTTCTATTGTTGATGAAGATGATTTGCAAAGCAAAATCTGGCCCCTCAAGTGCCGAAAAATCAACGGCATCGGGCCGAAAGCCGACGAAAAACTGGCCGCGCTGGGCATTCAAACCATTGGCGAGCTGGCAGCTCTTACGCCTGAATTTTTGATCCAGCACTTCGGCAAATCCACTGGCGCGTGGATGCACGAGGTGGCCCGGGGCCGCGACGACCGACCTGTCGTTATCAGCAGCGAGCCCGTCAGCATGAGCCGGGAGACCACCTTTGAGCGCGACCTGCATGCCGTGAGGGACAAAACCGCGCTGGGCGCCCTGTTTACCGAACTGTGCGGCAGGCTGGCAGACGACCTTGCGCGCAAGGGCTATGCGGCCAAAACGATTGGTATCAAACTGCGCTATGACGACTTCAAAATCGCCACCCGAGACCAGAGCCTAGTGGGCTACACGCTGGACGCCAAAAACATTCGCCAGGTGGCCGGACAGTGCCTGAAGCGCGTGCCGCTGGTTAAAAAGCTGCGGCTGCTAGGGGTCAGGGCTGCAACGTTGGAGCGGCTGGATAATTTGACGAAATCCGCTGAGGACGGCATTTTTCAGGTGTCAAATGAGGCGCTAGACCAATCAATTCGGGCGCGAGAAGCTCCTGAAATCATAGCAAATGAGGGGCTAGGCGATCAGCTTTTCTGATGTCTGCAGCGGCGTTAAGGGTTACTTTAGCGTCGCCAGATAGGCGATCAGGTCAGCCCGCTCCTGCTCGCTTTCAATCAAAAACCCCATGCGCTGGCCAGTGACCAGCTCTTCTGAGTCGGCCAGCCATTTGTTCAGCGTTTGTGGTGTCCAGCGCAGGCGCGACGCCGCCAGCTCCGCTGAATACTTGTAGCCCGCCAGGCTGCCGACCCTGCGCCCCATCACACCCCGATGCGCCGGACCGATTTTGTTGCTGTCGATCGCATGGCAGGCAGTGCAGTGCTGCTGGTAAAGGCTGGAGCCGATTTGCGCGTCACCGGGCGGTGGGTTGAGCCACTCACGCGCAGGCGCAGGCTGCGCAAGCACCCCAATTGCGATGGTCGAGCTCGCAATCACTTGTGCAGAGGTTACAAGGCGGCGTGAGAGTGTCATTGTGAACTGCATCGCCATAATACGTGACGTATTCCCGTTTTGGATTCGCGGCGTGTCTGTAAACGACCCGACACAGACAAATAATTGAATCCAACGCTGAAACCGATCCGTAATAATCTGGTAAGCATTTGATTACACGTTTATCCGATTGACGGCTTTAAAAGGATTGCAGCCCCGTGAAGACAAAATTCGTTACCGCTTTGATGGCAGCCAGTGCAGCCGCTTTTTGCGCCGGCGCACAGGCCGAAACCGGCAAGTTGTTGTTGACCAGCGGCGTGAGCAGTGTCGATGGTGCTGGCGGCGGCGGGCT
>JANYED010000299.1 GCA_025363315.1 Polaromonas sp. | reverse complement strand
CACGCCCACCAGCAACCCGCCTATCAACGCGCCGCCAAAGCTGCCCATGCCGCCCAGCACCACCACAGTAAAGGCTACCAGCACAAAGCCGCTGCCGACCTGTGGGTTAACGTAATACGCAGGCAACAAAAAGCAGGCCGCAGCACCGAGGCAGGCCAGGCCAATGCCAAAGCTCATAGCGTACACATGGTCCACATCTATGCCCATCAGTTTGGCGCCGTGCTTTTCTTTGGCAACAGCGCGAATGGCGCGGCCCAAGTCTGTTTTGCCGACGATCCACAGCAGGATGCCAGAGACCACCAGCGCGCCTGCAAATGCCACCAGCTTGGGCAGCGCAATCATGGCCGGGCCAATCGGGATGGTGGTGAGGGTGTAGGCTGTATCGATGGTGCGCGTGTCAGATTTAAAAAACAGCAAAGCGGCGTTTTCCATCACGATAGAAATACCCAGCGTGACCAGCAAAATATTTTCGTCTTTGCCGTGGCTGGCCCGGTTGATGATGACGCGCTGCAAGGCGTAGCCCAGTACAAACATGCCGGGCACGACCAGCGGCAGCGCCAGATAGGGATCAATTCCAAAATGCTGCTTGAGCAAATACACGGCGTACAGCGCCACCATCAACGATGCGCCATGCGCAAAGTTGATGATGTGCAGCACACCATAAATCAGCGTCAGGCCCAGCGCAATCAGGGCGTAGACGGCCCCGGTCGTCAGGCCGTTCAGAACGGATGAGAAAAGAATGGAGGCGTCAAACATTGGCAAATAGCGGGCAATAAACGAAGTGGGGTCTTTTCAAGCAGGGGCCGCGGAACTGGCTTTGCCAGGCCGCAGGCGCAGCGGCCCCCTCGGGGGGCAGGGCGCTACACGAAGTGAGCAACCGTGGGGGCATAGATGATCAGGTTTTCAATGGAAATAGAGCATCAACTTCTCGGTAGTCACGCGGAATGATCACCTTGATGTCGTTTTTATAAACCTGCGTCATCAGCGGCTGTGCGCCCATGTTTTGGCCATTGACAAACTTGGTCGGGCCGTACGGCATGATGTGGTCGCTGAAGGTGCTGTTGTTCAGCGCATCAATGATGGCGGCGCGGTCAGCTGACTTGGCGCGGTCTATCGCATCTGCCAGCAAACGCATACCGGTGTAGGCCATGAAGACTTCGTAGCTGAAGAACAGACCCTTGGCCTCGACCCGCTTTTTCAGCTCGGCAGAGCGCTTGTCTTTGGGGTTGAACCAGTGGTTGCAGTCAATGATGCCGTTGGCCGCATCAGGAAACTCCTTGACAAACTTGTAGCTGGAAGCCGCGCCGCCCAGCACCGAGAAAATCGCTTTGGGCGTGACTTTTTGCTGCTGCATGGTGCGCACCAGCAGCGCGTACTCGTTGTAGTAATTGGCCGGAATCACGATGTCCGGGTTGACGGCTTTCATGCGCAGCACAATGTTGTTGAAGTCGCGCGTCGGGTTGGCGTGTTTGATGACTTCTTTCACGTTGTAGCCATAGCCCGGCAGCTCGCGCGCCAGCAAGTTGGCGGTGCCCGTGCCAAACAAAGACTCTTCATGAATGATCATGACTGTCTTGGCGGGCTTGCCAGCGGCGGTGTTCAGCACATGCAAATTAGCGACCGCAATTTCAGCGCACTTTTTGTAGCCGGGGCCAAAGCGGAAGGTGTTTTTCAAACCGCGCTCAACAATCTGGTCGGCCACGCCCACATCGACCACGTGCGGCAGGTTGTACTTGGCAGCCGCTTGCGTGGTGGCCAGGCAAATTGCCGAGGCAAATGCGCCCAGCACCGCCGACACACCGGCCTCGTTCATCTTTTCAATTTCAGCGGCACCGGCTTGGGGTGACGACTGCGCGTCACCCAGCAGGGCTTCAATTTTTGCACCGCCCAGGGACTTGATGCCGCCCGCTTTGTTGATGTCTTCAATCGCCATCAAAGCGCCCTCACGGCACTGCTGGCCTGAGTACGCCAGCGCGCCGGTGACCGGGTGCAGCACCCCAATTTTGATGGCCTTGGGCTGCGCGCCCGCAACCAACGGGAAGGCCAGCGCCGATGCTGTGGCTGTAGTCTGGACGATAAATTGGCGACGTGAATTTTGCGGTATTGACATGGTTGCTCTTGTTGATAAATTGTTGGTGAAACTAACTGAAACTAACTGAAACGGGCTGATAAATCTTTGCTCACCCACACCTTGGCATCAATGCTGCCCACGCGTGAAAGCTCCATCTGGTATTCATAACGGTCAGGCCTGTAGAGGCCATGCAGCCACTGAATAGGTTTGTCGGCGTCGTTATAGATGAGGCGGCGCACGGCCAGTAGGGCGGTGCCCACAGACACATCCAGGTGCTCGGCAACGCTCGCATCGGCCAGCCGTGCAGAAATCGTCTGGTGCGCCCGGCCCACCTTCACGCCGGACTCTTCAAGCAACACCAAAATCGGCTTTTTGGCCAGTTCGCGGCGGCCAAATGACTGAGCCAGAATTTGCGGCACATAGGTGGTGATGTGCGACAGCGCGCCTTCTTTGGTGCTACGCACGCGCACTGCCTTTTGCACTTCATCACCGGGGTTGATTTGCAGTGCGCTGGCTACAGACTCAGACGCAGAAATGCCGCGTACTTCCAGCACTTTGACCGATGTGGTCAGGCCCATGCTGACCAGGTTTTCAAGCAAGCCGGTTAAATGCGCACGCTGGCTGGTCGTGGTTTTCAGATTCGCATCTACAGGCCGCGTGCCCCGGCCAGCCTCTCGCGCGATCAGCCCTTCGGCAGCCAGCTGCGCCAAAGCGTGTCGGATTGTGACCCGCGCCACACCAAATTGCCTGACCAGGGTGAGCTCACCTGGAAAGCCAGCAGCAAACCGCCCGTCAGCCAATTGTTCACGCAGAACCAGGTAAACACGGTGGTATTTTGGTAGCGGCAGATGCGCAGTTGCAGTTTGAGCCAAAGCCATGCTTGCATGCTAGGGCGGTTGTTAATGTCCTGTCAATAGGACATTTGGGATTGACTAATTATCAGGAAGCAGTTGTGTCAAGCAGACAGTCGCACGCAATGAGCGAACGTGGGGGCTCTATTTCTCGGCAAAAGCTCGCTCAATCACAAAATCCCCAGGCTTTGACGTGGTGCCTTCCTTGAAGCCGCGCTCTTCCAGCATCACCTTCAAGTCTTTCAGCATGCCGGGGCTGCCGCAAATCATCACGCGGTCTGTGGCGGCGTCGAGTTGCGGTAGCTTCAGGTCATCGAACATTTTGCCGCTGGCCATCAGGTCAGTGACGCGGCCCATGGTTCGGTAGGACTCGCGGGTGACGGTGGGGTAATACAGCAGCTGCTTGGCAATCATCTCGCCTAAAAACTCGTGCTGCGGCAAATGCTCGACCACCAGGTCGTGGTAAGCCAGCTCGTCTTTTTCACGCACGCCGTGCACCAGTACCACCTGTTCAAACGCCTCGTACGTTTCAGGGTCGCGGATGATGCTCATGAACGGCGCCAGGCCAGTGCCTGTGGACAGCAGGTACAGGCGTTTGCCGGGCAGCAGGTAGTCAACCAGCAGTGTGCCGGTGGGTTTCTTGCCGACGATAACCGTGTCGCCGACCTGGATGTGCTGCAGGCGTGACGTTAGCGGGCCATCGGGCACCTTAATGCTTAAAAACTCCAGATGGTCTTCGTAGTTGGCGCTGACGATGCTGTAAGCGCGGAGCAGCGGCTTGTCGTTGACCTTCAGGCCAATCATGGTGAAGTGGCCATTGCTAAAGCGCATGGACTCGTCGCGTGTGGTGGTGAAGGTGAATAATTTGTCGGTCCAGTGGTGGACGGACAGCACACGTTCTTCGTTAAAAGCGCTCATGGGATTTTGGTGAAGAGAGGGGAGTTTAGACAGGGGAAACCCTAGATTTTAACGTCCCCTTCAGATGTTCATTTGAAGTGGTCAAACGACGCGAATGAGCCACTGACCGGCTGGCCGTGGCCATCGACAAGCCGCAGACCCGGTGCTTGCTCTATCTGGCCAATGCGGTTGACGGGTGTCTGGCTGCCAGTGGATGCGGCTTGAACCGCCTGACGGGCGCTGGGTGGTGCGGTAAAGGCCAATTCGTAATCGTCGCCTCCTGAAAACACGGTTTTGAGCTGTTTTTGACCATCAAAAATGCCTGTAGACCAATAGATTCGGGCGCAAGCAGCTATTAAATTAATAGTGATTTCGGTGTCTACCCGCGCACCCACGCCTGAGGCCTTGAGGATATGGCCCAGGTCACCCGCCAGACCGTCGCTGATGTCGATGCTTGAGGTGGCAACGCCTCGCAAGGCGGTGCCCAACGCAACGCGTGGTGTGGGAAGCTCCAGCCGCTGCCTGGTTTGGGCCAGCACGTCAGGTGGCAATTCGATATGGCCCTGCAAGGCCTCAAGTGCCAGGCGCGCTTCACCCAGCGTGCCGCTGACATAAATGTCGTCGCCCACCTGAGCGCCAGACCGCAACAGCGCTTGCCCGCGCGGGACTTCGCCAAACACGGTGATACAGATATTGAGCGGGCCTTGCGTGGTGTCGCCGCCAATCAGCTCGCAGCCGTGCAAATCAGCCAGTGCCAACAAGCCGTGAGAAAAACCTTGCAGCCATGCGTCGTCAATCCGGGGCAAAGCCAGTGCCAGCGTGAAGGCAACAGGTGTTGCGCCACAAGCGGCCAGGTCACTCAGGTTAACGGCCAGCGCTTTGTGGCCCAGCGCGGCAGGGTCGACGTCGGCAAAAAAATGCCGACCTTCAACCAGCATGTCGCTCGATATGGCCAGTTGCATGCCCAAGCCGGGTTCAAGCAGCGCACAGTCGT
>JANYED010000223.1 GCA_025363315.1 Polaromonas sp. | reverse complement strand
CGCCCGCGTTGCTACCCGTCATTCAGTCTATTTATGCGGATGCAACAGAGCACGAGCTGCGCCGCGAGCTGAACTACCTTGAAGAACGCCAGCTGGTCAAAATCAAACGCGACCCGCTGGACAATTGGATGGTCGAGCTGACGCGCTGGGGTGTTGACGTAGTTGAGTACGCGGTTGACTGCGACCCTGGCGTAGCGCGCCCACGCATCACGCAAAGCTAGCCATGCCTAAAAGAAGCAAGGTAGACCTGTTGCCGCCAGAGCTGAAGGCCTGGCTGGATGATGAGCTGCTCAAGCGCGGCTTTGCTGACTACGTGCAATTGGCCGCTGACCTCAAGGCCAAGGGTGCTGACCTATCCAAAAGCGGCCTGCACCGTTACGGCAGCGTTTTTGAAGAGCGCCTGGGCAAACTGCGGACCAGCATGGAACAAGCCCGTGCCGTGGTTGAAGCCGCGCCGGATGATGAAGATGCCATGAACGGTGCGTTGATTCGCATGACGCAGCAAACGCTGATGGAAGTGCTAGTTGAGCTGAAGGTTGAGCCGGACAGTTTGAGCCTGCCCAAAATCACCAAAAGCATTGCCGACCTAGCGCGCAGCTCTATCAGCCAAAAGAAGTGGCAAGTGGAAGTGCGTACCAAAGCGGCTGAGCGCATGAAGGCCGTCGAGGCCGAAGCCAAGGCCATGAAAGGTGAGACCCGCGATGTGGCGCTGGCCATGCTGGCCAAGGTGCGTGCAGTGTATGAGGGAGCGATGTAATGAGCCTGACCAAAAGAGAGCCACAGCGTGAAATTCACTGGGAGGGCGGTTTTTGTCACCGATTCCTATGGTGCTGGACGCCTCGGTTCGTCTTCTCGCCTCCAAAGGGTTGGCGCGGATATATCAGTGTTCGCTGGTTGTTCATTCGCGTTGCGCGGGCGTGGAGGTATGTTTGAGCGCCGGCATTCTTTATCCCTATCAGCAGCGCTGGCTCAATGACAAGAGCCGGTTCAAGCTTGGCCGCTTTGCGCGCCAAACCGGCAAGACTTTTACCACCACGCTGGAAATTGTTGATGATGTCCACGAGGCCGATATCCTTAAAGCCCGTGCGCCTTGGGTCATATTGAGCCGTGGCGAGCGCCAGGCTCAAGAGGCGATGGAAGAAGGCGTGATGCGGCACAACGCGGCCTATGGCGCGGCCATGAAGGTGGCGCGCGAGGACGCTGAGTTTTACGACGAAGAGTCGGGCATACGCCGCCGTGCCTTGCAGCTGATCTACCCCAGCGGCAACAAAATAACCGCGCTGCCCGCCAACCCAGATACAGCGCGTGGTTTCAGTGCCAACGTGTTCCTGGACGAATTTGCCTTTCATAAAGACAGCCGCAAAATATGGACGGCGCTGTTTCCGGTGATATCGGCAGGCTGGAAGCTGCGCGTCACCAGTACACCGAACGGCAAGGGCAACAAGTTTTATGACCTGGCCGTGGCCAGCGACACGTTGTGGTCACGCCACGTGGTGGACATTCACCAGGCGATTGCAGACGGCCTGCCGCGCAATGCTGCCGAGCTAAAAGCCGCGCTGATGGATGACGATGCCTGGCTGCAGGAGTTTGAGCTGCAATGGCTGGATGAAGCTAGCTCTTGGCTCAGCTATGACTTGATCAACAGCTGCGAGCATGACCATGCAGGCATACCTGACCACTACACGGGCGGGCCTTGTTATGTGGGGGTGGACATTGCTACTCGGTCAGACAACTTTGTGATCTGGGTGGACGAGCTGGTGGGCGATGTGCTGTGGAACCGAGAAACCATTGTGAGGAAGCGCATCAGCTTTAGCGAGATGGACGCGCTGCAAGACGATGTGGAGCAGCGCTATAAAGTACTGCGCTACTGCATGGACCAAACCGGCATGGGCGAAAAGCCGGTCGAGGATGCTAAAAAACGTTATGGCCAGCATCGGGTGGAAGGCGTTTTGTTTACCGGGCCGAGCAAATTGCAGTTGGCGACCCTGATTAAAAGCAGCTTTGAAGACCGCAAGTGCCGTATCCCGATGGGCGACGAAAAGCTGCGCAGCGACCTGCACAAGGTGCGCAAAGTCAGTAGCCCCACCGGTGCGCCACGCTTTGATGCCGACAGCGATGCCAATGGCCATGCCGACCGCTTTTGGGCCAAGGCGCTGGCCGAGCTGGCGGCGCATGGGGCCAGCGGGCCGGTGCATGTGGCCAGCAGATCGGGCGCTGCCAGCAGGCCTATCAGCAGCCAACTGGCGGGGTATTTGGCATGACCTCGCAATCCGCGCCAGCTCGAAACCTGAAAAAAGCCAGTTTTAAGGCCCGCAGCGGCTTAGCTGCGCCTACCCCCGCAGGCCAAAAAATCACCGACTATCGTCCCCCTTTAAATTGCCTGCAATCCGTATTCAAAGGTTCGGGCCACCTTCAGGACTTGCCATGACACGCGGTTTATACGTTTCACCCACCGAATTCGTCTCATTTGCACAACAAACCGAGCCTTTGATCGGCCCACTTGGCAACCAGATCGCTACGCGAATGGCCGCAGGCGACATGACCAGCTTCTTTGGACTGCTGCCCAACCCAGACCCAGTGCTGCGGGCAATGGGGCAGAACATACGGGTTTATCGCAACCTGCTGGCCGACCCGTCAGTGATGGGGCCGCGCCGCAGGCGGATTGGCGCGCTCAAAAAAATGGAACGCGGCTTTGACTCCGAGTTGTCCAAACGCACGCCAGTGCGTGTGATGAAGGCGCTGAAAGACATTTTTTCGCGCCTGCCCGTGAATCGGCTGATTAACGACTGGATCGACGGCGCATTTTTCGGCTACAGGGTGGGGGAAGTGATGTGGGGCAATGCGTCTGGCCTGGTGGCTCCGGTCGACGTGATTGCCAAGCCCAGCGAATGGTTTGGTTTTGAGCCCGAGGACGTGAGCCTGCGCTTTCGCCCGCGCGGCTCTATTGTTGGCCAGGCTGTGCCTGACCGCAAGTTTGTGGTAGTTGGCAAGATGCGCAGCTGGGAGAACCCCTACGGAGAGCCCGACCTGGCCGCCTGCTTTTGGCCGGTGACCTTCAAGCGTGGTGGCATGAAGTTTTGGATGACGTTTACTGAAAAGTACGGCATGCCGTGGGC
>JANYED010000155.1 GCA_025363315.1 Polaromonas sp. | reverse complement strand
TTTTTGCCACCCGTGGTCCACTGCAAATCATTCATGCACAAGCCGTGCAGCACCACCAGCAGCTTGCCAGTAGCTTGGGGCAAGCGCTGCGCCAAGGCAGTTTTGTTGAGCAACAAAGGCTTGCCTTCGTGGCGCAAACTCATGTTGATCGTGAGCGGGTTGGCCGTTGCCAGCAGTTGGTCACCCAGCACGCCGTTGATGGCCGCCAGCACCGCTTCGCGCTCGGGTGACGAATCATGCTGGCCAAAGCGCCCAGTGAGCAGCGGCGCAGCTTTGGCAATTGCAGCGTTGACCGTGCCGCCCGCCAGCCGCGTGATGCCTCTTACCCCGCCGTACACCAGCCCGGTAATACCTGTCGGCTTCACGCCACTGGCCCCCGGCGACGCATCAATAAAGCGCGAACCCAGCAGCCCGAACGGCGCAGCCACCGCCTTGTACACATTGCCCTGCACGCTTTCTGCCAGGCCCGCGACGCCCAGCACGCCCTGTGTGGCGAGCTGGCTCAGACCCTGAATGTCTGACAAGTGCAGGTAAGTCGGCAGCTTGTTGATCTGGTCGAGCAAGGTGGGTTGGGTCATGGGCTGATTGTGGCGGTTGCCGAAGCGTTTGACGAATGCCACTGGACGCTATAAATTTAGTAGCTGCTAGCGCACATATTCATTGGGCTAGCGGCCTAAAAGGTACTTGAAAATGCCAAAATCAGGCCGCGGCGGCCATTAAAAACCTTCATGCGGCATCAAATACCGCCACTGGCCCACAGGCAAGTGCCCCAGGTTAACGCGGCCAATTCGCACCCGCTTCAGGCCCGTCACATACAGGCCAACCTGTTCGCACATGCGCCTGATTTGCCGCTTTTTGCCTTCACGCAGCACAAAGCGCAACTGCTCCGGGTTCTGCCAGCTGACCTGCGCTACTTTTAAAGGCTGGCCGTCCAGGCTTAGGCCGTGGCACAGCAGCTTTAGCTTTTCAGGGTCAAACAAGGCTTGCACGTTGTTGTTTTCACCGCGCAACTCCCCATACACATCACCTAGACTGACCCGCACCAGGTACTCTTTTTCAATCTCAGAATTTTCACCAATCAGTTGCCTGGCAACGCGCCCGTCCTGAGTGAGCACCAACAAGCCAATCGAGTCAATGTCCAGCCGCCCTGCTGGTGCCAGGCCGCGCAGCTGGTCAAAGCCCCAGCGCATGCGGCTGTTGCATTCACCCCAGCGGTTGCCCGGCTGCACCAGCCCCACCGCAGGCTCCGGCCCGTCTTCGGCCTGGCCGCTCACGTAGCCGACAGGTTTATTGATGAGGATGGTGACCTGCTGGTTTTGCTGCTGCTGGGCAGCGCGGTCAATCGTTATCCGCGCAGTCGAAATGTCAGCCGCCACCAGCTGGCCCATCACAGCAGGCTTAGCGTCAACCCGCACCCAGCCTTGTTCAATCCACGCATCGGCCTCCCGCCGCGAGCACAGCCCCAGCTCAGCCATGCGCTTGTTCAGCCGAATGGTGAGCGGCAAGCCGTCGGGGTTGGTCGCTGCAATTGGTTTAGGGATGCGGACGGCGGTGGGTTTGGTTGGAACGCTTGGCAGGGTCATGGCCTGAATTATCCGCGTCACGGATACGGAGACGTCGATAAAATAGGTATACAATTTCAAAAACGTATCGCAAACGGTTAGCCCATGCCTATTTCACTTCGCCTACCGACAGACATTGAAGACCAGATTGCTAGCTTTAGTGCGCGCCAGGGCTTGTCCAAATCGGCTCTCATTGTGCGCAGCATCCGTGAATTTTTGGCTCGCAATGCGCAGCCTTCTTCGCTCCAGATTTATGACGAAGCGATGCGCGGATGGGCAGACGAAAACATTGATGCCGAGCGCGCGGCCGCCGAGCAGCGCCCTCACAAAATCCTCGTGCGTGATGCGATTCGGCAAAAATACGCTAGACGCGCAGCCCGGGCAGTAAAACCCGGTACTGGTAAATGAACACGCTGGTAAATGAACACGCTTGCTGATTCTGGTTACTTCGTTGGCCTGTTCAATACCAAAGACCATCACCACGCCCGCTGCAAGGCGTTTTTCTCGGGCTACACAGGGCAAACGACAACGACCTGGGCTGTATTTACTGAAGTGTGTGCCCTGCTGACGCACAGCAAGCAAAAAGTGTTTTTTGTTTGGGCAGCTAAGGCGCAATCCTTGGGGCATTTGCGAATAGAGTCACCCCCCGCTGATGCAGTCATGGCACTGTGGGCGTTGATGGACAAGTATGAAGACCTGCCCATGGATTTTTGCGATGCCACCCTTGTGTATTTGGCCACCAGCTTCAAAATCAACCGTATCGCAACCACTGACCTGCGAGACTTTACGGTGTACCGCCTTCCAGGCAATAAACGGTTTTTACATGTGCTGGACCAGACCAAGTAACAACTTAGTCAAAGGCTTCAATTGCTATTGAATCAGTAGCTGTAAGCGCAATAATTACATGCGCCATATGTCTTTTTAATGCCTTAAAACAGCAGTTCGTAGCGCCGTTAGGTCCAACACCCTCAAGCCTCCGTACTCAACCCGTATCGTGCCCTGCGCTTGCAGCGCGCTCAGCGCTTCGTTCACCCGCTGGCGTGACAGGCCGACCAGGTAGGCCAGCTCCTGCTGGGTGATGCGCAATATCTCGCCCACCCCGGGGTAGAGCACGGGGTTGAACAACGCGGCCAGACTGCGTGCCACGCGAATGTCAGGGTTG
>JANYED010000119.1 GCA_025363315.1 Polaromonas sp. | reverse complement strand
GATAAAGGTGTACTCGGTGCTCCAATCAAACTGGAAGGCTTCGCCCTGCCTGAACTTGAGCGGGATGAATGCCCCCTTGGCAGCGCCCAGTCCTTCCTGGATCTTCCACAGCCTGGCAAATGCGCAGACACGGCCGTAGCTGCCGGTGTAGCCCAACTCGCACAGCGCCTGCCACATCTGCCCCTTGGTGCGCCGCTCGCGCTTGCCGCGCCCGCTATCGGCCTTTAGCCACAAACTTAAAGTCTCTGCGTACGCGTCCAGCTTGCTCACAACCACACGTTCCGGGTATTTAGGCTCAACCATATCGGGGTCGCGAATCCAAGACCTGACGGTATTACGGGACATACCCGTTTGTCTGCAAATCTCTTTAATCGACTGTTTGTCGCGAAAGTACAAACGCCTTATCTTTGCTAATGTTCCCACTTCTGAATCACTCCTGTCTCCTGTGCATAGCTTGGCATGCACAGACTTACAAACAGGGGTCAAATTTCAATGAAAATATCCGCCCTTACAGGGTCAATTCTGGGTGGAATTCAACATCAACAGTCGCTTATGGATTCCAGCAAATGGTTTGTGCGGTTGCTGATGAGTCTAAAGCGGTCTTTTGATTGGCCTGATCAATCGTCATGGTGGCGCAGGTTGTGTCCGCCGCTTGCGACCCCACAGCGGTGGCCGTAAATGTGTATGTCGTGGCTGAGCTTGGACTTAACGCCGTGATCGTATAAAAACCTGTCGGTGTCGTTACTGGTGAGGCCGGAACACAAGCAGCATTGTTGTAGGCAAAGTACACACCGTAACAGCGCTCAATGGTGGTTTGCGCCTTAGTCAGCTCCGTCATAGCCTCAGCGCGTCTCGATTTCAAAACATAACTGCGATACGACGGTATGGCGATGCTGGCCAGAATTCCGACAATGGCCACAGTGATCATTAACTCAATCAGCGTAAAGCCGGCCGCTTGGCGTAGTGCAGGAAAGTGCCCTGCACGCATGTAGAAACGCTTTGGCTCTGCGACTTGGATGAGACTGAGCATGAAGTTTTTCATTGAAGTTGTAACCAGGAAGTGCTTCTTTGGCTGGTATTTTTATTTGCAATTGATGACATGGTTCCACCGGAGAGTGTTATGTTTTTACGGATTGGCTGGCCTGGCGGATAAAGAAATGTGGGCGGGCTGGCGTAGCCGCGTCCAATGCCGATCCCGGATGGGTTGGATCCATTGTATTGGTCCGCGCTGTTAAACAAGCCATCTCTGTTGACATCCAGCACGATCTGGGATGGCGCTCCCCCATTTTTAAAATTCAGCTCCAGCAACGACGATTCGGGAATGGCGCTACAGGCGCTGCCGGGTGGAATGTTCAGGGTAGCCACGAAAAGGCCATTTAAGAGTGACGCATTCGTGATGAACCGCTGCCCAGCGATGGGCAGATCGTTGTACCAACCAACCACTGTCCCAAAAGTGAAAGTTGTGGTGGAAGAGATCAGTATGTTTGAGGCCAAACCGGAAACCGAAGCGGTCACGGCCGTGGTTGTTTGCGGTTGCAGATTGCTGCGCGAGTAAGGCACCGCCGCGCCCGTGTCCCAAATACCGTAGGCTGTTTGTGTTTGAGCATCGGTCAGGTCGCTGACGGCCAGGAACCTGCCGGTGCCGAACATCACAAAGCTGCCTGTTTTGTTGGGGTAATTAGGGTGCAGGCTGACCACTGGTGGCGTTGTGATGGCCTGGCGATTGCCCGTCGAATCTTTGGCCTGGTACAGCAGTCGAACCACCCAGCTTGAAGGCGTGGCGCTAGACACATCAATGGCCCATACATTGCCCTGCAAGTCGCCGGCGTACACCTGCGTCGCCGACGCGCCAACCAAGCCGTCCGAATTGAAAGGTGTCACACTAGACAAGCCATTGGCTTTGGTTGAGTCGCAGGCTGCGGGAGATGTCGCCACCACCGCTGCGCACAAATCAATGCCAGCGAGTTTTTGGCCTGTTTGGGCATTAACGGCGTAAAACCACGGGTTTTGCGAAGGGCTGTTGTAGCCATTGCCAAAAAATACAGCAAACTTTGCCGAGGCGTTTACAGGAGCGGTTTGAGGAATGCTGTAACTCAAACCCATGTTCGAGTCGGTAAACTCCCACTTCACGGCGCTGGCGACTGCAGCTTCGCTCGTCAATGTGGCGGGCTTGGTGATGTCCATGGCATAAATGCTGTTGCCCCCGCCGTTGAGACCTCCCACAAGCAAAGTGTGCCAGCTGTCATCACTGAACTGCACGTCCCCTGATTGCGGCGCACCATCTACATAAAACTGGTGTGCCTGGTTGTACAGCGGTGACTCTAGCTGTTTGAGCTTGCTAAACACTCCGTTGGGCACAAAGGCAAACTGCTCGGCTCCTGTGCTGGATTTGAACGCGTGCAGCATGCCGTCGTTAGCACCTATGTAAAGCATGCCGGTTCGCGCTGCGTTAGTTGTGATGAATGAAAAATAACTAGATGTGAAAAACGAGCCACCCGGCGGGCCTACAAACAGCGGCGTGCTGTTCACGCTATCACCAAAAATATGGGATCGGTTTCGCCGGGTGCCGCCGTTACGTAACTCTGAGCTGGTGTCGCCACGCAGATATTGCAACGTTGCGGTCCCACTGAGTTGGAGCGATTGGGTGGCGTTGAGACTGGCTGTTCTGAAAGGGATGCCCCCTCCGGCTCCGCTGAGCAGTGTGGGGTCCCAGCTCACGATGTTCCGGTTGGTAGACCAACCATTGCCAGCGGCAGCGGTATCCAGCAAAGTTTGTGCTGACCAAGTTGCCGTGCCAGTGGTCTGGCCAGTGCTCGGGTCCAGCGATTGTTGAAGTAAGTTGCCCGTCCAGTCTTGGTAGGGCGTGTCGTTAGCTGAAAAACTTGCCTGATATTGCACGCTACCCGTTTTCAGTATCTTTGAACTCACGGCCGACTGCGTGGTGGCCAGCGAGCCTGCTTGAATTGAAATCAAAATATTGTTGAGCGCGCTGACCAGGGCCGCCGGGCTAGTGGCCGGGTAAGCGGCGGTGGTACCGCCCGCCATGGCCATTGCTTTGAGGGTTGCGGCGGCGGCGGGGTTGAGCGCCGGGTTCACGCCCGCTCCCAAGCCGATGATGTAAGTGTTAATACCCGCCGCCTTAAGCACCTGTAGTCGGGTGATGGAATCGATCAGGGCTGTATCGTTGGTAAAGGCTGTGGTCGGTGTCAGTGACCCATCAGTGGCGCTGAAGGTGGCCGTCACCCCAAAGGCATTGCCCGCTGAGCTGCCAAGGGGTGGCCATGCATTACCGGCCAGGTCGACGGTCGGCAGGCCATCGGATATCAACACCACATATTGCTGTGGTGGGCATGCACCTGTGCCTTTGGCCGCATCCAAGCTACTTTTGGCTAAGTTGAGCAGACCCGGTAAAGCCGCTTGCCCGGCAGACGCTTTGATTTCAGAGCTGTTCAAGTTGTTGGTTTCGGGTTTTAAAAAAGGTGCAAAGCTGGCCAGCGCTGTAGAAATGCTGGCCGCTGTGGGTGCGATGCCTGCGGTGGTCATCGTCACGGCTAGGTTACCGGAGGTAGCGGATTGACTGGCCCCATAGCCAAACCCACGTTGTGCGTACATGACTTGGTTTGATTGCGGCACGTAACCGGCATTTGTAGGCCCAGTGACTTTATTCGCATCGGGCAGGCTGCTGGGGTAGATGCTGCGGACGTTTCCGGCGTTGTATTGCGCCAGCGTATTGTTGAACAAGGTTGCCCCACCATAGTTGACGAATATCGCGGGTTGGTTAGACGCGTACAGCACATCGTTCACACTTGCGGCGTCGCTAGTAGCGCTGACGACCATATACGGCTTTAAATTCAAATCGGTTGCGGTGTACAGGGTAGGCACCATGGCAGCGCAGTTGGCTTTGACCGGATCGAGCGCTACCAAGTAGTTAAAGCAAGGGTTGGCGACCGTGAATGTGCCAGTCCCTACACTAGGTGTAGAGATTGCCGAAAACGTAAAACCGGCAGGCGCTGACATGTAATAAACCCACGTTGTGTAAAGGCTGGGGTTGCTGGTGCTGTACGTTGCTAACGCAAAATCTGTATTTTGCATATAGGACGACAAAATGGCGGAGACGCCCGCTTTTGCAACATTCAACCGGCTGTCACCGTTATCTACGTAGTCGCCGCCAACCAGCGCCGAGTAAGGGGCGATTCCGCCAACGGCGGGTGTGACAGGCGGCGTAAATCCTGCCGGCACTGTGTAGTTGCTTGGCGAGCTGGAGGTGTTCAAGTTGCTCAAGCCAGCGCCCAGAGAGCCCGAACCCACCATGATGGCACCGCTCAAATTACCATCCATTGACTCCGAATTGCCAATCGCCAGCAGAACCTGCGGATGAACCGGCACGGCCACCTGCAGCGGCACCTGCGAGATGGCCAGGCTCGGCGCGCCCGCCGCGGACGCCATGAGTGAAATGGCTCCAATAGTTATAGCTAAGACCAAAGCTGCCATCACTACCAGCGTGGCGTGTCCCTGAAGGTATTTATTTCGAAAAGGCAAATTCATGATCAAGCTCCGTTATCTGTCTATACCGTTTCAATACTCGCGCGGCATCTGCTAAAGGTGACGCATCTGCCAAAAGTACTGCATCCATCGCACAAGCCTCAAGGTGTCATCACCGTGCTTTGCAAAATCACGGGTGACTTGCCGCTGACGCCAAGCGCGCGCGCTGTAACGCGGTAAACCTGTCTCGTCGCCGAGCCTGGTGTCGTCGCAGGCGGCATGTACTCAATAATGAAGGCGGCTTGCGTGCCCATGCCGCAGGTGGTGCATAAGATCACGCTGGTACTGCTGTTCCAAATGACAGACTGCCAGCGCGGTGCGATAGTGGGATCAAATGCGTATAAGCCGTTGGTATTGGCCAAGAAGCTAGCCAGCGTGTAATTGCCTTGCTGCAGGTTGTTTGCGGCGCTATTTAGCGCGCCTTCAGCGGTTTGATAGGCTTGTTGGGCATCCGCCGAATTGGTAGCAATCCGGGTTTGGGTGCTGTTCATTGAAATCATGCCTAAGCCAAGAACAGTCAGCATGATCAACAAAATCAGGGTCATGATCAGCACACTGGCGCGCTGCCTTGACCGCGCTGATAAATGATTCGGGTTCATGACTGGTTTCTCAGGTCGACCGTGACGCCGTAAACACGGCGAAGCCGCCCATCTTGTGTCACGCTGACAGTGGTGCCCAACAGATCAAACGCTGTTGGGTTGTTTGGGCCGCCAGAGCCTGCTTGCCCTTCAATCAAAAAAGCCAGCCGCACCGAATAGACTGATAACCAATTGCTGACTGCACTGGCCGGTACGTACTGCGTTATGACGCCGCCAGAGCCGGTGCCATAAAGAGCCTGCATGTTTTGCACGCCGGGCACTAAAGGGGTGGGCACCCAGGCCCCACCGGTGTAATTTGCCCGCATCAGTGCGCTTTGCCCGCCCAGCCCCTGCCCAACATAAAACGCGGTTTGCTGCAGCGGGACGAGCTGTGGGTTAATGTACAGAACCGAAAACGCGGCAGTTGCGTTGCCCGTTGTTCCTGCGCTGACTGCATGTGTAACGTTGCTGCCAGCCACGCCGGTGGCACTAAAGATTGTTGACTTGCTACAGTCTGAGACTGCGGCAAGCTGCCCCGCCGACAAAGTGCTAGTGCCGTTCGTGGTCAAGGCATTGCTACCAGATGCAATGCTGGTGACTGCGATAGGCTGACTGTTTGGTGTTGGCCCAAATAACGTTAAAACATCACCACCGATTTGTACTAGGCTGGTCAATGACGCATCAAGGCTTGGCGACCAATCTGCCAAGCTTGCATCATTGGCCGGGTTACGCGTAGCGAGCGTCAAAGCACCGCCGCCCGCAGTCCCGCTGGCGTCGTAACCAAACACCATGCCCGGCGTTGTCGCCGCGCCTAGAGGCGGTGGTGCACCACCATTCAGAGTGTTTGTCGTTGGCTGATCCGTCGTAGAACAGCCCAAAAAACCACTGGACTTAATGACCGGTAAAACCAGCACCGCAATTGCGTTCTCAGCATTTTGGATGGCCGCCTGTGAGTTGGTTACTTTGTAAACCTGCGTCTGCACAAGATAAGCCGTGATGACTCCTCCGATCAGTACCAAGCCTATGGCCATGGCAACTAGCAGTTCGACTAGCGTGTATCCGTTTTGGGAGGATTTGAGACGTCTCATAAAATACTGCTGGTTACAAAGCGCGCCAGATTCGGCGAACCCGGTGCCGAAGCTGCGGTTGACGAGCCTAGCGTGCTTTGTGCAGGCCTGTCGTCCCACTGCACGGTAACGGTCACCAGGGTGTCGCTACCAGAAAGGCTGGTGGTGATGGATGCCCGGCCGCTAGGTAACTGCCGTGAAACATCGTTGATCTGCCAGTCCCAATAATCAAAAGTTGCCAATTGTGCAGGGCTGCAGGTGGTGTTGATGCAGTTCGTCGTGGGTGCTGATGGCGCTGTACCAGTCGTCAGATTGCTCAGGCTGTAGCTGCCAGCAGCGGCTTCTGATTTGTTGGCCCGCATGCGGTCAATGATGGTGCTGGCCGACTGCACTGACAGTTGTTTGAGATAACTTGAGCTGTTGGACTTGAGGGTAAAACCAAGCATGCCGCCGATCCCCAGCAATCCAAAGGCCAAAATAAGCAAGCTGACTAAGACCTCAATCAAGGTAAAGCCGGTTTGTGAGTTTTTGAGAGTTGCTTTCATGAGATGACGCTCGAATTAAGGGCACGAAAGAGCTGGCAAACCCCACACTGCTGTGCCGGGGGTGTCGCCAACCTGCACAAAGCCAGTTGCAATGACCTGCACCGATCGGCCAAAGCTGGTGCCCCGGCTGTCGCATATGGAAAAGTTCGACTGTGTAGTTGATAGACCGCGCGCGTCAAATGTCACGTTTGCCGTTGCCGAAAGCGTTGGCCCATTGATCTTGCTCCGCTTGCTCTGCGACAAAAACGGCGCGCCATTAGGGTCGTTGACCACCATCCAGCCCAGCCCCCAATTGGTGCCGCAGGTAGTTGAATTGGTAGCACCCAAGGGGCAAACAAGCACGCTTACCGACTGACTCAAAGCCGTGTTGCGAGCGAAATTTAAGGTGTTGGTTAACTCATCAGTTTGCGCTGCCATTCGGTTATTGAGCAGCATGGTTTGAAAAGAAGGGGCAGCAAGTGACATAAAGATAGCCGCAATGGCGATGGTGACAAGCAGCTCAACCAAAGTAAATCCTCTGTGTGAATGGGTTTTGAGCGCGGAGGACGTAAAGAGAAACATACCTAATTGTGTGGCATCAACACACAACCTCGCTTACCGCTGATCGCAAACTTCCTGCCGTTCATCTTGTTGCTGACCACATCGCAAGTGGGGAAGGGTTCTAACCAAGCGATACGGGCGAGTGAATTTAAAATGCCTGCTCGAGAAAGAAAGTCACGAGTATTTTTGCTTTTCTGCGATGTCGTGCAAATTTTATTTTTTTGCTCCTTTATTTGTCAGTTGCACAGCAGCGCTGAAGCTGTATTCACCTTCGTTTGCTCTAACGGCCGATTTATTGCCGATGCTGGTAAACATGGAGATGATCTTGCTTTGGCATGCACTGGTGGGGCCAGCAACACAGAAGGCTCATGACCCGGAGGCGAGGCTGACTGTGCGTATATTTAGGCTGTAAGAGACTGGAACTTGACATACTCGAGCAAATGAAATCTCTGGCTTGTACCATGCCATTTGCCAGCAATTGCTGGCGCAGGAAAAGCAAGTTGTACATATGAACCTGGAGATTTTGCGGGATGAACTTCAAATTGTGCGCATGAGGCTTTATCGACAAACAGCCGAGTTTTTGTCAGCTCAAGCCAAAACCGTAATGGTGTGGTTTCGCTTAGCAGAAATTGTCGATTTCCACCCAGAATTAACCCTTTGGGTAGGGTGCGGAAAATAACTTGAACTACGTGGAGGTAGTTCATGTATTCATACGAACACCGCATCCAAGCCGTCAAGCTTCACATCAAACTAGGCAAACGCATAGGACCGACCATTCGTCAGTAGGGCTACCCAAGAAAGAATTCGCTAGAGGGCTGGTATCGGGAACACGAACAGGATCGCGGTTTGCGAGCGGGCTATGCGCGCGCAAGGCAGAAATGCTCTGTCCAGCAGATGCAAGCAGCAGTGCAGCATTATCTTGGCCATGACCGTTGCATTGCCTCAACCTTGAGAGCACTGGGATACCCATGCCGGCAAGTCCCCACGGGGTGGATTGATGAACTACGCCCTGAGGTTCGTCAGCGGATGGTGGGGAGCGTCCCGAATGTCCAGCACCCCTAGGGGCTCAAGAAAGCGGCAGTGATCGATCTGTGCACCCGACAGGCCAGCGCACGAAAGATTGCCGAAGAATTGGCAGTATGCAGACCGACGTTGTACAACTGGAAGAATCAATTACTCGACCCCGATGCTCCCGCATCCATGAAACGTCAGAATAAATACCCTCCAATTTCTGATCTGACTGAAATGCAGCAAGAAGTCGTATCACTTCGGCGCGACATCCACCGGTTGCAACTTGAGCGCGACATCATGAAGAAGGCCAATTAACTGTTTAAAAAAAGGTCTGGGCGTCAACCTGTAGCTCCTGAACAATCGGGAGAAGAAAGACTTACGTTCAGCGCAACCACCCCATACCATTCCCTTGCGCCTAGCCCACTCGTCGCGAGCTACCTCCCACTATCAGACGATCCATTGCAGATTGCACATCCCACCACCCCCCCGCAACCCGAAACCCCTCCGATCGAACCGATCGCCGTCATACCAGACAACCCAAACCCATCCGAGCCAACTAGCAGCTCCTCGTCATCATCATCCTCATCATCCAGCATGTCCGGCACACCCATCGTTCCCTTGGCACTCGATGCCGCCCAGATCCTCCAGATGTTCCAGACAATGGCAACAAGCATCACTACTCTCACCGCCAACGTCAACACCCTCACCACCAACGCAAACGCACAGGCGTCTGCCCCTCCCAGGCCAAGAGTTCCCTCTCCAAAGGAACCAGAGCCGTTCGACGGGAGCGATCGCAGACTAGCCGAGCCCTTCGTCGCGCTCGTGAAGGAGTATGTCGATCTTGCACAGTTCGCCGGCGACCGACGAAAGTCACTGTGTCTGCTAAGCCTTATAAAAGGGGAAGCGTCACTTTGGGCCCAGAACCATTGCAACACCTGGCCGGCGGACATTGTGCGCAATCCGACCGAGACCGACGTTGAATGGGCAGCCCGTCTCCTTATCGTCGACCAGGAGCGTAGCGTGCACCCGACCATGAACTTCCAGGCGTTGTGCGACTTGTTCGTGCGCGATTGGAGGAACATGAAGACACGGGAGGAAGTCACAATGGATTTGGAGGAGTATTACATGAAGGATGGCGACAGTTTGGTCGATTACCGCACGAGGCTCGAGTACCTCTTCTCATTAGCGGATTGGAGGAAGGACGAGAATTCGACGCTCTTTTATTGCAAGGAGCACCTCTCGCATTGCATCAAGGATGCATGGGAGGCTTCGAACGCGTCGCGTCTG
>JANYED010000065.1 GCA_025363315.1 Polaromonas sp. | reverse complement strand
GCGGCCCACGTGCGTGCCGCCGCAGAGCTCTTTGCTGCTGCCAATGCTCAACACACGAACCTTGTCGCCATACTTTTCGCCAAACAGCATCATGGCGCCGGTTTTTTGGGCGGCGTCCATGTCCATCTCGCTGGCGTCTGTGGCTGCATTCGCCAAAATCTCAGCATTGACTTTGGCTTCAATCTCACGGATTTGCGCATCCGTTACTGGAGCGTTGTGGGTAAAGTCAAAACGGGTTTTGTCTGCATCGACCAGGCTGCCCTTTTGCTGCACATGGCCGCCCAGCACCTCGCGCAAGGCTTTGTGCATCAGGTGCGTGGCACTGTGGTTACGAATGGTGGCGGCACGAATGGTTGTGCTGACTTGAGCAGTGACGGCATCACCCACCTTGAGGGTGTCTTGGCTCACGCTGCCGTGGTGGCCGAAGACATCAGCTTTGATTTTTTGTGTGTCATCAACTGCAAATGTTGCGGTGCTGGACGAAATCGAACCCTGATCCCCCACCTGCCCACCGCTTTCGGCGTAAAACGGTGTGGTGCTCAAAACAACGATACCGTTTTGCCCTGCATTCAAAGACTGAACGGCCACACCATCCAGGTACAGCGCGACGACTTTGGCGGGTTCTTCCAGCAGGGTGTAACCGGTAAACGCATGACCTGCACCTGAATAATCAAGCGCCTTGTCCATTTTGAATTTGCCAGCAGCTCTGGCTTGCGTCTTCTGGCGTTGCATAGACTCGTCAAATTCTGCTTTGTTGATTGTGAAACCACGCTCTCGCGCAACGTCCGCAGTCAAGTCAAACGGAAACCCATAGGTGTCGTGTAGTCTGAAAGCCAAATTATCACCCAACACTAAGTCAGTGCCCGGTTGGAATTTTTCAAACGTCGCCTCTAGCATCGTCATACCGATTTCAAGCGTCTCAAAAAACCGCTCTTCCTCAACCCGCAGCACGTCCATCACCCTCGCTCCATCGGCTTTAAGGCGTGGGTATGCATCGCCCATCAACGCGACCAAATCAGGCACCAACTTATGGAAAAACGGCGTCTTTTTGCCCAGCTTGTAGCCATGGCGAATGGCGCGGCGAATGATGCGGCGCTGCACGTAGCCGCGCCCTTCGTTCGACGGGTTCACGCCGTCGCTGACCAGAAATGCCGTGGCACGGATGTGATCGGCAATCACCCGCAGGCTCTTGTTGTTCAGGTCGGCCTCGCCCGTCTCACGTGCCGCCGCCTTAATCAGCGCGTCAAAAATATCAATCTCATAGTTGCTGTGAACGTGTTGAAGAATGGCTGCAAGACGCTCTAACCCCATACCCGTATCAACACACGGCGCTGGCAGTTTGTTCAAGCTACCATCGGCCTGCATGTCAAACTGCATGAACACGTGGTTCCAGATTTCAATAAAGCGGTCGCCGTCTTCACCGGGACTGCCGGGTGGCCCGCCGGGAATGTGCGCGCCGTGGTCATAAAAAATCTCTGAGCAGGGGCCGCAAGGACCTGTATCGGCCATCATCCAGAAGTTGTCAGACGCGTATTTTTTGCCCTTGTTGTCGCCGATGCGCACAATGCGGTCAGCGCTCAAGCCAATCTCGTTGTGCCAGATGTCGTAGGCCTCCTGGTCGTCGATGTACACCGTGGCCAGCAGCTTTTCAGGCGGCAGTTTGTAGACCTTAGTCAGCAACTCCCAACCCCACAACAGCGAGTCACGCTTGAAGTAGTCGCCAAAGCTCCAGTTGCCCATCATTTCAAAAAACGTGTGGTGGCGCGCGGTATAACCGACGTTTTCTAAGTCGTTGTGTTTGCCGCCTGCCCGCAGGCAAGCCTGCACACTGGCGGCGCGCACGTAGCTGCGTTTGTCGGTGCCCAAAAACACATCTTTAAACTGCACCATGCCCGAGTTGGTGAACATCAACGTCGGGTCGTTGCCCGGCACGAGGGACGACGACGGAACGACCGTATGGCCTTTCGCGGCGTAGAAGTCGAGGAAGGTTTTGCGGATGTCGGCAACAGAGATGATTGGCGTCATGGGTGAAGTATTGAGAAAAGTCATTGTTAAGAAACTTGAGAAACAAGTAGTTGAAGTTGAAGACCGGGAAAGCGTTTGAAATTGCGGTCAAAGGTGCCAATTTCCGCGTTGTGCTCAATCGCCAACGCAGCAAGATGTGCATCATTGGTCAGGTTGCCTGCAAAGCCAGCGCCTGTAAGCAATCTAGCAAAAATGTCGCCGTGCCGCTCGGTAGGATGTAACACGCAAGCGTTCG
>JANYED010000058.1 GCA_025363315.1 Polaromonas sp. | reverse complement strand
TCAGCTTGGTCATTACGCTGCCCATGGTTTCGATACCCAGGGACAACGGTGTCACGTCGAGCAGCAACACGTCTTTCACTTCGCCTTGCAATACGCCGCCCTGGATCGCGGCACCCACAGCGACTGCTTCGTCGGGGTTCACATCCTTGCGCGGCTCTTTGCCGAAGAAGGCTTTGACGGCGTCCTGCACCTTGGGCATGCGAGTCTGGCCACCGACCAGAATCACGTCATGAATATCAGACACGCTCAGGCCAGCGTCCTTCATGGCCGTGCGGCAGGGGGCAATCGTGCGCTCGATCAACTCGTCAACCAGGCTTTCCAGCTTGGCGCGTGACAGCTTGACCAGCAAGTGCTTGGGGCCGCTGGCTGGGTCATGCGCAATGTACGGAATATTGACTTCAGTCGCAGCGCTGTTTGACAGTTCGATCTTGGCTTTTTCAGCGGAGTCTTTCAGGCGCTGAAGTGCCACAACGTCTTTGCTCAAGTCGATGCCGCTGTCTTTTTTGAACTCGGCCACGATGTAGTCAATGACGCGCTGGTCAAAATCTTCGCCACCCAAAAACGTGTCGCCGTTGGTCGACAACACTTCAAACTGCTTTTCACCGTCAACATCGGCAATCTCGATGATGGACACGTCAAATGTCCCGCCACCCAGGTCATACACAGCGATTTTGCGGTCGCCTTTTTCTTGTTTGTCCAAACCAAAAGCCAGCGCTGCTGCAGTCGGCTCATTGATGATCCGCTTGACGTCCAGGCCAGCAATGCGACCCGCGTCTTTGGTGGCTTGACGCTGTGCGTCGTTGAAGTACGCAGGCACGGTAATGACGGCTTCAGTCACTGGCTCACCCAAGTAATCTTCGGCAGTTTTTTTCATTTTGCGCAGGATGTCGGCAGACACCTGCTGGGCCGACATTTTCTTGCCCCGCACTTCAACCCAGGCGTCACCGTTGTCTGCTGCCACGATGGCATAAGGCATCAGGCTAATGTCTTTTTGCACTTCTTTTTCAGTGAACTTGCGGCCAATCAAACGCTTGACGGCGTACAGCGTGTTTTTAGGATTCGTCACGGCTTGCCGTTTGGCCGATGTGCCAACCAGCACTTCACCGTCTTCCTGATAAGCAACGATGGACGGCGTGGTGCGCGCACCTTCCGAGTTTTCAATCACTTTGGGCACATTGCCTTCCATGATGGATACGCAGCTGTTGGTGGTACCCAAGTCGATTCCGATGATTCTTCCCATGATGTTCTCCGTAAGGTTCAGTGATTCAGATTGTTAAGAGGTGTGGTTGGCTTGAAGTTTTTCAAGGCAACTGTTGTGTGCAGTGTTATTTAGGTGCACTAACGGTGACTAAGGCAGGGCGCAGCACGCGGTCAGCAATCAGATAGCCTTTTTGCAGCACGGTCACCACGGTGTTTGCCTCCAGCTCTGACGGCACAACACTGATGGCTTGGTGCTGGTGCGGGTCGAACTTGGCACCCGCAGCCGGGTCAATTTGCATCACGCGGTTGCGCTCCAGCGCGGCTTTGAGCTGCTTGAGGGTAGCGGCTGCGCCCTCTTTGATTTGCTCAGGCGTGGCGCTGGGCAGGTTCAAGCCGGCTTCCAGGCTATCGGCCACGGGCAGCAAGCTTTCGGCAAAACTTTCGAGCGCAAACTTGCGTGCCTTGCTAACTTCTTCGTCGGCGCGGCGGCGTGAGTTTTCACTTTCAGCTTTGGCGCGCAGGTAGTTGTCGGCCAGCTCGGTATTTTTGGCGGTCAGCGTGGCGACTTCTGCTTGGGCAACGGCCAGTTCATTGACAGCTTCAAACTCGTTCGCGGCGGCTGCGGCTTCCAGCTCTTCAAGGCTGGGCGCGCCTGTCAGTGATTGATGTTGTTGCGGTTGATTAGGTTCAGACATGCTGGTAAACAGGTTTTTAACAGGTTGTTCAGGGGTGGATTTTGCGTGGCAAGTGAGCTAGCTGGGGTTGCTAAAACCCTTTTCAAGGGCAGGGAGATTGAGAACTTCGATTGAAAGTTCCGCAGCTGCCCGCTGGCTGCCCCTGGAGGCTTTGAACGCTATATTTTTAATAGCTGGTCGCGCCCGTGTTGATTGGCCCCAAGGCATAAAGCTTGATTAAATGCCACCCGCAGCCTGTTTTTGCGCCGCTTGCGCAGGGGTTCGGGCATAAAAAAACAGGCCTCGGCCTGTTTATCTTGTCTGAAGGAGTTGTCTGAAGGAGACAGACTTATTTTTTCTTGGCGACGCTGGCTTTGGCCAGGCTAGTCACCCACTTGGCCGCAAACGCAGGAATTTCACCCATGCGCTTGAGCAGGTCTGTACCAAGCGTGGTCAGCGTATAGCCGCTGGTGCCATGTGTCATCAGGCCGGCGGCGCGGAGCTCTTTGATGCGGGTATTCAGTGTGTTGGGAGTGATGCTGCCAATGCTGTCTTGCAGCAGGCGAAAGGTTTGCGGATGACCGTCTTTCAGGGCCCACAAAACGCGTAGTGCGTAACGTGATTCGAGCAATTCAAGCAGTTGGCCTACGGCAGCGGTTTCTTTGGCACTCATTTGGTTTTCCTCAGATCAATTTCGAGTCACAGTTTAGTCATCTTGCAGCATGTTTTGACACGCTTGGCTACGAATATACCGTAAAAAATCAAATCTGCTACCAGTTCTATAGCTGCTTGCACCCGAATCTATTGGACTGTGGGCTTAAAACGACCAAAAAAGTCATGACAAACCCTAATTCAGCCGTTTTCCTGTCAAGCCTGCCAAACCACGTAACCCGCCTCCCGTAAGGCAATGCCCAGTTCGACTTCCATGTCTCTGGCGCCTTCGTACGGCATGGGGTTGTAGGCCTCATACAACTTGGGCAGCAGGTGCAGACCGAAGCCTTTCACGTAGCGGCTGGACTGGATACCGGCCTTGTGTTTGTCAAAGCGCTGGTCGATGTCAATGCCCGTCATGCCGACGTAGACAAAGGGTTTGCCCAGCATGTAGTCAGGGTTGCAGCGCCTGAAACGGGCAATGTTCCACACCTCTGGCGCGAGTTCGATCACGTAGACGCTGTAGTGGTGTCCGCGTGGCTGACTTGGCTTTTTGACTTCGGCTGGCTTTTCAAGCATGGCATTCAATGGCGTGACGTCGATCTGCCTGATGTTATCGCTTGCCCAAATGCTATTTAAACAGGAGCTGCTCGCGCCCGTATTTATTGGTCTAGTGGCCAAAAACATAATTGAAATAGACCTGAGAGGGCATGTTTCGGGCCAAGACCGATGTGTTTCACATCGAACCCCAAACTTCCTGCGCCGTCTCAACCACCAAGCGCAGCTTGCTCCGCTGCGCCTCGACCGCTATGTCTTTGCCGTGCACGGTGCTGCTAAAGCTGCATTGCGGCAACAGGGCCAACTGGTCTAGCGGCGCGTATTTAGCGGCGTCTTCTATTCGGCGTTTGATATTGTCTTTGCTTTCTATCGCACCGAACTTGGTGGTGATCAAACCCAGCACCACGGTTTTGCCTTTGGGCAAAAAGCGCAGGGGTTTGAAGTCGCCGCTGCGGGAATCGTCGTATTCCATGAAGTACGCGTCCAGATTCATTTCTTTAAGCAGCGCCTCGGCCACCGGCTCGTAGTCGCTTGATGCCGCATGTGTGCTTTTGAAGTTGCCACGGCACAGGTGCATCGCCAGGGTCATGCCTGCTGGCTTTTGCGCCACCACCAGGTTGACGAACTTGGCGTAGCGGTGCGGCAGCTCGTTGGGGTCGTCGCCGCGCTGGCGAGCGGCTTCGCGCATTTTTTCGTCGCAGAGGTAGGCGAGGTTGGTGTCGTCCATCTGTACATAGGTGCAACCTGCCGCAGAAAGGCTGCGCAGCTCGTCGCCGTAGGCGTTGGCAGTCATGGTGTTTCCAATTGAGTTCTAGGTGTACTAAAAATTTGGCTCAGTTATGTTAATGGTTAATGCAGTTTTGCTGGGCATCTAAAATACATAAATCAAAGAATTTACGCGTTACGCGGCTAATTATTGCTTTTCGACTAAAAATTGTATACATTCCGTATCCATGAAAATTGTCAAACCAACTTTTCCTTCAAACGCGTGGTACGCCGCTGCTTACGACGTAGAAGTGACCGGCAAGCTATTGCCGCGCACCCTTTGCAACCAAAAAGTTGTGATGTTTCGCAAAACCGATGGCACGGTGGCGATGCTGGAAGACGCGTGCTGGCACCGCTTGATGCCGCTGTCATTGGGCCATTTGCACGGCGATGAAGTCACCTGCGGC
>JANYED010000003.1 GCA_025363315.1 Polaromonas sp. | reverse complement strand
AGAAAGTGCTCCTGTAGTGTTGTCGAGGATAACAAAACACTGTGACGTGAAAATTAAAAAGCCGCGCAAGCTGATTGCACGGCTTTTTGCAGGACGAGAACCTGACTTGCGAGCCTAGTTCTTCGTCTGGTCAACCAGCTTGTTTTTCGCAATCCACGGCATCATGGCGCGCAGCTGACTGCCGACTTTTTCAATCGAATGCTCGGCTGTCAAGCGGCGCCGTGCAGTCATGCTTGGGTAGTTGGTGCGGCCTTCGCTGATGAACATCTTGGCGTATTCACCGCTTTGAATGCGCTTTAAAGCTGCGCGCATTGCCACGCGTGACTGCTCGTTGATGATCTCCGGGCCTGTCACGTATTCGCCATACTCGGCGTTGTTGCTGATCGAATAGTTCATGTTGGCAATGCCGCCTTCGTAGATTAAATCCACGATCAATTTAAGCTCGTGCAGGCATTCAAAGTACGCCATCTCTGGCGCGTAACCAGCTTCAACCAGCGTCTCGTAACCCATCTTGATGAGTTCAACCGCACCGCCGCACAGCACAGCTTGTTCGCCAAACAGGTCGGTCTCGGTTTCTTCTTTAAAGTTGGTCTCGATAATGCCAGCCTTGCCGCCACCATTGGCCATGGCATAGCTCAGGGCCAAATCACGGGCTTTACCAGACTTGTCTTGATGAATAGCCACCAGGTGCGGCACGCCGCCACCCTGCGTATAGGTATTGCGCACGGTGTGGCCTGGGGCCTTGGGCGCGACCATCCACACGTCCAGGTCAGCACGCGGCACGACCTGGTTGTAATGCACGTTAAAGCCGTGGGCAAACACCAGCGATGCGCCTTGTTTGGCATGCGGCTCGACATTGTTTTTGTACACGCCAGCGATGTCTTCATCGGGCAGCAAAATCATGACCACGTCAGCGGCTTTGACAGCGTCGTTGACTTCATGCACTGACAGGCCAGCCTTGACGGCTTTGTCCCACGAGGCCCCATTTTTGCGGAGGCCAACAACAACTTTCACGCCGCTGTCGTTCAGGTTTTGTGCATGGGCGTGGCCCTGGCTGCCGTAACCAATAATTGCCACCGTTTTGCCTTTGATCAGGCTCAGGTCGCAGTCTTTGTCGTAATAAACCTTCATCTTTTTCTCCTAAATAATCACTAAAAATAAAACAGCCAAGGAACTTCAAATTTTAGAGGTCTAGACGCGCAAAATGCGTTCGCCGCGCCCAATGCCGCTGGAACCCGTACGTACCGTCTCCAAAATGGCACTGCGGTCAATGGCTTCTAAAAACGCATCGTTTTTGTGCTGATCGCCGGTGAGCTCGATGGTGTAACTCTTCTCGGTGACATCAATGATCCGCCCGCGAAAGATATCCGCCATGCGCTTCATTTCTTCGCGCTCTTTGCCCACAGCCCGCACTTTGACCATCATCAACTCGCGCTCGGTGTAAGCGCCTTCAGTCAAGTCAACGACTTTCACGACTTCGATCAGCCGATTCAAATGCTTCGTAATTTGCTCAATCACGTCGTCTGAGCCGCTGGTTTGAATCGTCATGCGCGACAGCGTCGGGTCTTCCGTCGGGGCAACCGTCAGGCTTTCAATGTTGTAGCCACGGGCTGAAAACAGACCGACCACGCGGGACAGCGCGCCGGGTTCGTTTTCAAGTAAAACTGCAATGATGTGTTTCATACGTCTGGACGCTTCATTTCGCTTGCCCTCCCCTGCGCACGGTAATGTGCAGGCTTGGCAGGCAATAGATTTGTCAGTTAAAGTTAATATTAAATGCTATGTATTCAGGAGCTGCTCGCGCCCATATCTATTGGGCTACAGGCATATTTAACGCCTAAAGGCATGATTTGAGCAATTTTTAGAGGTCTTCAATCCCCAGCAGCATTTCGTTGATGCCCTTGCCTGCCTGCACCATCGGAAACACGTTTTCCGTTGGGTCGGTTCTAAAGTCCATGAATACGGTGCGGTCCTTGAGCTTGCGTGCTTCGCGCAGCGCCGGCTCTACATCCGACGGCTTTTCAATCAGCATGCCAACGTGGCCATAAGCCTCGGCCAGTTTGACGAAATCAGGCAGCGCGTCCATGTAGCTGTGGCTGTAACGGCTTTCGTAGTCAAACTGCTGCCACTGGCGCACCATGCCCAGATAGCGGTTGTTCAGCGACACAATTTTGACTGGCGTGTTGTACTGAAAGCAGGTCGACAGCTCTTGGATGCACATCTGAATCGAACCCTCACCAGTG
>JANYED010000324.1 GCA_025363315.1 Polaromonas sp. | reverse complement strand
CGGCCTGTCAAACGCCACGGTGGCCAACATGAAGCAAAACCTGGGGTTTGCTTTCGTCTACAACGCGCTGGGCATACCGATTGCTGCGGGTTTGTTGTATCCCTTCACCGGCTGGCTGCTGTCGCCGATGATTGCTGCGCTGGCGATGAGCTTGAGTTCAGCAAGTGTGATTTTTAATGCGTTGCGGTTGCGGGGCGCGAAGCTTGAGTAAATCTCCCTTTCGCTCCTTCCCCGGAGGATGGGAAGGAGTCGTACTGGCAAACTTAGTTAGTTCGACCGACTGGCTGGATATCAGTCACGGTAATTGCACTTCCTGACAGCTCGGCCTTAAATTTAATCTTGTCGCCAGCTTTCAGGTTGTCCAGCATCGCAGCGTCTTTGACAGAAAAAACCATCGTCATACCTGGC
Organism: Polaromonas sp.; assembly: GCA_025363315.1. Taxonomy (GTDB): domain Bacteria; phylum Pseudomonadota; class Gammaproteobacteria; order Burkholderiales; family Burkholderiaceae_C; genus Polaromonas. The sequence goes on along the minus strand of JANYED010000324.1, from coordinate 2,794 downwards.
ATGTCCAGGTTTTTTATCACGCCGTGCTTGAGCGTAATTTTTTTGTTTTCTTTGTCTAGTTTGCGCACTTCACCGTCAGCCATGTCTGCTGACGCAGATGCTGGCATGGGTGCTGCAGCTTCTTTTTTAGCTGCGTCGTTGGCCATGGGTACGCCAGCGTGTGACGCGGCAAATACCGATGTCGTGCCCAACAGCAACGTAGAAATGGTGAGGAGAGATTTAAAAGTTTTCATGGTGTTTCTTTCGGGTAGATAAGTGGTTTAAGAATTCAGGGGTGTAAGGTCGAATTCAAGACTTGAAACGGGACTTTGTTGCAGTCTTCGCTGCATATGACTGATAAACGCGCGAGCTGCCATCGGCGGTGACAAGCACCACGTCAAAAGCATCACGTACGCCCAGCATTTCACCGCGCATTTCCATGCCGGGTGAACCAACGGGCATGCCCGGCACCGCCAGCCCGATGGCGGCAGGCTTTTCTCTCATAAGCCGTTTGACTTCGCTGGCGGGGACATGTCCTTCAATGACATAGCCGCCCGCCTGCGCGGTGTGGCATGAGCCAAATTTGGCAGGCAGACCCACCTTTTGCCTGATGGGCGCTGTGTCTGCGACGTCGTTAGCTACAACGTTGAAGCCCTCCTTGCGCATGTGTATGACCCAGTCTTTGCAGCAGCCGCAAGTGGGTGTTTTCCAGACGGTGACACTCTCCGGCTGGATGGCAGCCGTGGCGACGTGGGAATAGCCAAAAGCTGCGGTGGCAAGTACGCTGAATGACGATCGAATGAACCTGCGGCGGCTGGCTTGTTTGGTGGAGCTGTGCATCTTGATTCCTTCAGAATTACAAATACGGCGGTGCTTATTTTGCCGCCAGCACGGTGATCTTCCCGACCATGCCTGCCTGATAATGACCGGCGATCAGGCAGGCGAATTCAAACGATCCTGCGCGGTTGAATGTCCAGATCAATTCTTGTGATTTGCCTACAGCAACATGCGCCATGTAGGGCTCGGAATGCTCCATGGTGGGGAACTTCACCATCAAGGCGGCGTGCTCGTCCAGTTCTTTTTTGGTACCGATCACCACCTCGTGCATCTGTTTGCCCTGGTTTTTGACGACAAAGCGAACGGTCTCGCCCTGCTTGACGGTGAGGGTGTCGGGCGTGAAACGCATGGTGTCATTCATCACCAGATTGATGACACGCTTGGCAGACTTGGCATCGCCTGCAATGCCCCAGTCTTTCTGCTCCTTGACCTCAGGGCCTTTTTTGGCTTCATGGGTCTCGCCTTCATGCGCAAAAGAGGCTGTAGCCAATGTAATTAGGGCGCAAGCAGCTATAAATTTAAGAGTAACTACAGGTTTCATGATATTTCCTTTTCGGTGGTTTAAAAACTGTCAACTGAATCAATGCTTCATACCTTCGTGACCGCCAGCGCTTTTGCCCATCACAGGCTTGCGGACTTGCACTTCAACTTCTTTGGCCGGCATGTTTTGCGCTTTCATGGACTGCCCGACCCCTGACGCAAATCGTGCTGGCGAATTGACGACATCAGGTAGCGCACCGGTCCACTCATACGCCACTGTCCCTGGCGGGTGCTTGTACCAACCTGGGTCTTTGTAGTCACCTGCCTTTTGGTCCTTGCGCACCTTGACCATGCTGAACATGCCGCCCATCTCCACGCTGCCAAACGGGCCTTCACCGGTCATCATCTTGGCGGTGTTGTCTGGCAGCGGCATGTCCATCTCGGCCATGTCGGACATGCCGCGCTCGCCCATCACCATGTAGTCGGGGATGACGTTGGTGATTTTTTTGACGATGTCGCGGTGGTCAACGCCAATCAGCGTGGGCACATCGTGGCCCATCGCGTTCATGGTGTGGTGGCTCTTGTGGCAATGAAAAGCCCAGTCGCCTTCTTCGTCGGCCAGAAACTCAATCTGCCGCATTTGCCCGACTGCAACATCAGTCGTCACTTCGTATTGACGTGCAGTTTTAAATGTTGGCCCACCATCAGTGCCTGTGACTAAAAACTCATGCCCATGCAGATGAATCGGGTGATTCGTCATCGTCAGGTTGCCCATGCGGATGCGCACCTTGTCGTTCTTGCGCACCACCAGTGGGTCAATGCCGGGGAACACGCGGCTGTTCCAGCTCCAGATATTGAAGTCGAGCATGGTCATGATCTTGGGTGTGTAAGCACCCGGGTCAATGTCATACGCGTTAAGCAAAAACACAAAGTCGCGGTCTACCTCGTCTATCAGTGGGTGTTTTGTTTTGGGGTGGGTGATCCAGAAACCCATCATGCCCATGGCCATTTGTGTCATCTCGTCTGCATGCGGGTGGTACATGAAGGTGCCGGGGCGACGCGCTACAAACTCATACACAAAAGTTTTACCGACGGGAATTGCCTTCTGGTTTAAGCCGCTGACCCCGTCCATGCCGTTGGGCAGGCGCTGGCCGTGCCAGTGCACGCTGGTGTGTTCGGGCAATTTGTTGGTGACAAATATGCGCACACGGTCGCCTTCCACCACTTCAATCGTCGGGCCGGGTGACTGGCCGTTGTATCCCCACAAGTGGCCTTTGAAACCAGGCGCCAGTTCGCGCACCACGGGCTCGGCCACCAGATGGAATTCTTTCACGTTGTTGTTCATGCGCCAGGGCAGTGTCCAGCCATTGAGCGTGACAACCGGGTTGTACGGCCTGCCTGTGTTGGGCACCAGCGGGGCCATTGTGTCGGGCTTGGTTTGCATAACTGGCTCGGGCAAGGCAGCCATGGCTACCCGGCTGACTGCTGCTGCGCTGAC
>JANYED010000307.1 GCA_025363315.1 Polaromonas sp. | reverse complement strand
AGTAGTTACCTAAAAACAGGTTGAAAATAGCATTTTCAGAATTCTTGCGTGCTCCAAATGATGATTGAAACGTTTTTGAGCTGAAAAGTGGCTGTTTTTAGGTGCTAAAAGTGGCTCCAGGCCAGTGAATACATGCGCAAGAAGCTCCTAAAAATGTAGCGTCTGTTCAACACCCTCATCCAGCAACTAATCCAAAACGATGCCCGCTTTCTTCGCCAGTGCCGCATAGCGCGCCATTTCGCTGCGCAAATACCTGGCTGCGGCCTCTGGCGTGCTGGGGTTGACGACGTTGCCTTGCTTGGCCATGGCTTCTTTGACTTCCGGCGTGTTGTACGCAGCTACAAAAGCTTCGTGGATGCGTTTGACCTGGCTTTCTGGCAGCTTGCCGGGTGCCAGTACCGCAAACCAGCCTTCGATGTCGTAGTTGGGCAGGCCTTGCTCGGCAATGGTGGCCATGTCGGGTGCGGCTGGCGTGCGGGTTTTGCCGCACAAGCCAATGGCTCGCAGTGCGCCGCTTTTTAAATGCGCCTGGGCGGCGGGTAGGGCGACAACGCCCATCTCGATCTGGCCGCCTATCAGGTCTGTCACCATGGCACCGGTACTCTTGTACGGGATGTGGCGCATCTGTACTTTGGCTTCGTCAACAAACATCTCGCCCGCCAGATGGATGATGGTGCCGTTGCCGGACGATGCGTAGTTGTAGCCATCTGGCTTGGCTTTGAGCAGTGCTATCAGTTCCTGCACATTTTTGGCTGCTACCTTGGCCGGGTTGACGACCAGCACGAAGGGCGTGGCACCCATGATGGCAATCGGGGTGAAGTCGGCCACGGTGTCGTAAGGGATTTTCTTGTACACCGCTGGGTTGATGACGTGGTTGTTTGACACCATGGCAATCGTCAAGCCATCAGGTGCGGCCTTGGCCAGCACCGATGTGCCGGTGATGCCGCCTGCGCCTGGCAGGTTGTCAATCACCACGGCTTGCCCGCCGAAGGCCTTGATGAGCGACGGCACTGCGGCGCGTGCGATGGTGTCAACGCCAGAGCCTGCACCGACCGGCAGGATGATGCGCAGGGTTTTATCACTTTGGGCAAATGCAGGCAGCGCTGTCATTGCGCACGCTGCAAGTACCAGCTGGCGACGTGAAAAATCCAGAGCGTTTGAATGTGTCATGGTGTTGTCTCCATTTTTGGTTTGGTTTTTAATTTTGAAAGTATCTCTTGCGTATGTTCGCCGACTTTGGCCAATGGCTGCCGCACGCCGGGGCGCCGGCCTCCCAGTGTTAGCGGCAACAGCACCACATCGGTCATGCTGCCGTCGTCTGTCTGCATCGGCACAAGACCACCGCTGGCCATCAGGTGCGGGTCTGTTACCAGCTGGTCTGGCCGCATGATGGGCGCGTAGGGGATGCCTGCGGCTTCAAGCTGTTGTGACAGTGTGTCAGCGTGGTGATGCTTCAAGATGTCGCCCAAGCGCAGCAACAGCGATGGCCGCAGCACCACGCGCTGGGTGTTGGTTTGCAGCGTGGGGTCGGCGGCCAGCTCTGGTGCATTCAATACCCGGCACAGCGTCAGCCATTGCTCGTCATTGACTGCGCCAATAAAAAGCTGTTCGTTATCAGCCAAAGTAAACACGTCATACACGCTCCAGGCCGACACGCGGGCCGGCATGGGCGGTGGCGGCTCTCCGGTCATTTGAAACTGCTGCATGTGCTGTGCGCTTAAAAAAACGCAGTTCTCAAACAGGGCGCTTTGTATCTCTTGACCCTGACCTGTTGTGTCGCGCTCACGCAGCGCAGCCAGCACGCCAATCGATCCAAACATGCCGCCCATGATGTCATTGACTGACGTGCCTGCGCGCAGTGGCCGGCCCACCGGGCCTGTCATGTAAGACAGCCCGCCCATCATTTGCACCACTTCATCAAGTGCCAGGCGGTTTTCATACGGGCCGGGTAAAAAGCCCTTGTGGCTGGCGTAAATCAGGCGTGGGTTATCTGTCTTCAAGCTGTCGTGGTCAAGCCCCAGCTTTTTCATCAAGCCCGGGCGAAAGTTCTCCAGCAGCACATCACATTCGGCAATCAATGCCTTGGCCGTGGCCTGGCCTTCGGCTGTGGTGATGTCGAGCACCGCACTTTTTTTATTGCGGTTAAAGCTGCGAAAAAACCCAATCCCCAGGCCGGGCAGGCCACGTGTTTTGTCACCACCTGGAGGCTCAATTTTGATGACTTCAGCGCCCAAATCGGCCAGTATCATGCCGCAGGTCGGGCCCATCACCATGTGGGTAAATTCAATGACGCGAATGCCGTCCAGGGGCAGTTTGGGTGTGGTTTGTTTCATGGTTGCCCAGCAGGTTTAAAGTTCTTCGGCAAACCAGCGCGGTGCAGTGTGCCGTGCATGGCCTCTCCCGGCAGCCAGCCCACCAGTTGCGTGCGCAGGCCCAGCAGGGCGGTGATGTCCAGGCCGGTATCAACACCCATGGCTTACAGCATGAAGACAACATCTTCAGTCGCAGCGTTGCCACTGGCACCGGGCGCATGCGGGCAACCGCCCAGGCCGGCCAGTGACGCATCAAATCGTGTCACACCCAGTTGCAAAGCGGCGGCCACATTGGCCAGCGCCAGGCCGCGTGTGTCGTGAAAATGGCCGCAGCAAAATTTGTCGCCCGCCAGCCTCAAGGCTTTTTCAAAGAGGCGGCTCACCGCATCCGGGTTGGCGTAGCCCACCGTGTCGGCCAGGCTGACCCGGTCAGCCCCTGCGTCCAGCAGGGCCTGTATCAGGCGCAGCACTTCGGTCTCAAGCACACCTCCTTGCAGCGTGCAGCCAAAGGCCGTGCCTACACCGCCTTCAATCAGTGTTTTGCTGCCAGCGGCATCTCGCGCGGCGCGTATGCGCGCCAACTCGGCCACCACGTCGTCAGGCGTTTTGCGCAGGTTGGCCAAGCTGTGGGCGTGGCTGGCTGACAACGGCAAGAGCATCAGGTCAGCACTGGCTTGAATAGCGCGTTCAGCGCCTTGCAGGTTGGGTACCAGTACCGATGCGAACAATCCCGGCAGGGTTTTGGCGTAGGCCAGTACATCGCCTGTGCCGGCCAATTGCGGCATTAATTTGGGAGGCACAAAAGAGCCGACTTCTATCTCGCGCTGGCCTGCCGAATAGGCTTTTTCGAGCCACTGAGTTTTAAGCGCTGTTGGCACAACGGTGGCGATGCTTTGCAGGCCATCGCGCAGGCCGACTTCGCGGACAGTGGCGCGCTTTGGCAATAAGTTGTTGGTGGTGATCACTCCAATAGTTTAAAAGTGCCTAAAAAATTAGAAAATGGTATTTTTAATGCTTTAAAGTTCCAAAATAGAACTTTATTAAAGATGTCATGAAAGACTTGGACCTGATGACCCTGCGGCTGTTTGTGGCCGTGTGCGACACCCGCAGCATTGCCCGTGTGGCCGAACGCGAACACATCGTGCCGTCGGCCATCAGCAAACGGCTGGCGCAGCTGGAGCAGGACATGGCTTGCAAGCTGCTGCAGCGGGTGCGGCGCGGGGTAGAGCCCACGACGGCAGGACAAACCTTGAGCGAGCATGCTCGCGGGCTGATAGGCGCGGCGCAGCGCGTGACCGCAGACATGGCCAGCTACACCAGCGGTGCTGCTGGTCTCGTGCGCCTGGCGGCCACGACGTCGTCGGTGGCTGAATCTTTGCCTGACGATATGGCCAGTTTTTTAAAAATGCCTGCGCATCAGGCCATTCGCATCAATGTGCAAGAACTCGTCAGCCGGGACGTGGTGCGCGCCCTGCATGAGGGCAGTGTGTCGCTCGGCATCTGCTGGGACGCAGCCGACCTGTCGGGCCTGCAAACCCTGCCGTACCGCAGTGATCATTTGGCCATCGTCACCCACGCGACGCATCCGCTGGCTAAACACAAGGCCTTGAGCTTTGCAGAGACGCTCGGTTTTGACCAGGTCAGCCTGCCCGCAGCCAGTGCGGTGCAGTTGCTGCTGGTTCGCGCAGCGGCTACCGCCGGGCAAAGCATCACCTACCGCGCAGAAGTCTCCACCTTTGAAGCCGCGCTGCGCGTGGTGCGTTCCGGCCTGGGTATCAGCGTGGTACCCAAGGAGGTCGCCCAGCCGCTGGCCAAGGCTTTCAATCTGCGCATCATCGAGCTGCGGGATGACTGGGCCAGGCGCCGCTTTGCGATTTGCTTTAGGGATGCGCAAACTTTGCCTGCGGCAGCGCGATTGCTAGCGGAGTAGTTGGCGGGGTTGGCGAAAAAAGCTTAACATATCTGCTATTTATTCAGGAGCTGCTTACGCATGTATTCATTGGCCTACAGACCTAAAAGATACCTGAAAATGCCTAAAAATGAGCTCTTCAAGGCCATTTGAGGTTTACTTTTGAGACTTACTTTTGCATCTCACCCGACAGCAGCACATGCTTGCCCGCGCCAGCCGTTTGCAGCTTGCCCACCATGGCCTGCGCGACGCTGCTGGCATTGATGGCGCGGTAATTGGCGGGTATCAGTGGCTTGAGTAATTTGAATGCCATCTGCGAGAACTTTTCAGCGCCCCGCTTGCGTTGCTTGAGCGCGCTCCGGTCACCTGCCAGCAGCGACGGCCTGGCGATGACCAGGGTTTCAAAACCCAACTGGCTGATTGCGGCTTCCATCT
>JANYED010000280.1 GCA_025363315.1 Polaromonas sp. | reverse complement strand
CCACTTTTTGGCAACGGCACCCGCGGCCACGGCAGGTGCGGTCAGCCGGGCTGACGACCGGCCGCCACCGCGCGGATCGCGCAGGCCGTACTTGTGCAGGTAGGTGTAGTCGGCGTGACCAGGGCGAAAGGTTTCGAGAATATTGCCGTAGTCTTTGCTGCGCTGGTCAGTATTGCGAATCAGCAGGGCGATCGGCGTGCCCGTGGTCTTACCTTGGTACACGCCTGACAAAATCTCGACCGCATCTGGCTCGTTGCGCTGGGTGACGTGGCGGCTGGTACCGGGGCGGCGGCGGTCTAGGTCGGCTTGAATGTCGGCCTCGCATAAATCCATACCCGGCGGGCAGCCGTCAATCACGCAGCCAATGGCCGGGCCGTGGGATTCACCAAAGTTGGTGACTGCGAAGAGATTTCCGAAGGTGTTGCCGCTCATAGCGCAGGATTATCCCAGACGCAACTAAGGTTTAGCCGCTCTTGCCCTCATCCTCACCCGCAGGCCAATCGCGGATGTAGGCCTTGAGCATCTTGTTTTCAAAGTTCTGGCTGTCGACCACGGCTTTGGCCACGTCGTACAAAGAGATCACGCCCATCAGCATTTTTTGGTTCATCACCGGCATGTAACGCGCGTGGCGCTCCAGCATCATGCGGCGCACTTCGTCCAATTCGGTCTCGCTGGTGCAGGTCAACGGGTGGTCGTCCATGGCTTTTCTAACCAGCATGTTGCCAATCTCCCCGCCGTTGCCAACCAGGCTGACCATGACTTCCCTGAACGTCAGCATGCCAACCAGATCGCCATGCTCCATCACTACCAGCGAGCCGATGTCTTTTTCAGCCATGATTTGTGTGGCCTTGGCCAGCGGCTCGTCGGGTTGCACGGTGTACAGCGTGCTGCCCTTGACGCGCAATATGTCGGCTACTTTCATGACGGTCTCCTCATTTGTGAGTCTCGTGTTTTCCCACCGCACGACGCGTGACGGGAGGTTGTTTGTCAATATAGCCCACAATAAGTGGCGAGGTATTTAAATTTGCCTCCTCAATTGCATTTTTCATTTGGAGACAACCCATGCCCGGTTACGCTGACCCTGGCTTTGACACGCTGTCGCTGCACGCTGGTGCATCGCCTGACCCGACGACTGGCGCGCGCGCCGTGCCGATTCACCTCACGACATCATTTGTTTTTGAATCAAGCGACCACGCCGCGTCGCTTTTCAACCTGGAGCGCGCGGGCCACGTGTATTCGCGCATCAGCAACCCAACCAACGCGGTGCTTGAGCAGCGCGTCGCCGCACTTGAAGGCGGCATAGGTGCGATAGCCACCGCCAGCGGCCAGGCAGCACTGCACCTGGCCATTGCCACGCTGATGGGTGCGGGCTCACACATCGTGGCATCAACCGCGCTGTATGGCGGTTCGCAAAACCTGCTGCACTACACCATGCGCCGCTTCGGCATTGAGACGACTTTCGTCAAACCCGGTGACCTGGACGGCTGGCGCGCAGCATGCAGGCCCAACACCAAATTGTTTTTTGGTGAAACGGTGGGCAACCCCGGCCTGGACGTGCTGGACATTGCCGCAGTGGCCGCCATTGCCCATGAAGCTGGCGCGCCACTGCTGGTTGACTCCACCCTCACCTCGCCGTGGCTCATCAAACCGTTTGAACTTGGCGCTGATTTGGTCTACCACTCGGCCACCAAGTTTTTAAGCGGCCACGGCACGGTGATTGGCGGGGTGGTGGTGGATGGTGGGTCGTTCGACTGGGACTCAACCAAGGCGTCCGGCAAGTTCAAAGAACTGACCGAGCCCTACGACGGCTTTCACAACATGGTGTTTAGTGAGGAAAGCACGGTGGGTGCGTTCTTGCTACGTGCCCGGCGTGAAGGCTTGCGCGACTTTGGCGCCTGCATGAGCCCGCACACCGCCTGGCTAATTTTGCAGGGCATTGAAACGCTAGGCCTGCGCATGGCGCGCCACATGAGCAACACCGAAAAAGTCGTAGCATTTTTAGCCAGCCACCCCTTTGTGTCGCGCGTCGGCCACCCGCTGCTTGAAACCCACCCCAGCCACGCGCTATCTAAAAAGCTGTTGCCACGCGGCGCAGGCTCGGTGTTCAGCTTTGACTTGAAAGGTTCGCGCAACCAGGGCAAAGCTTTTGTTGAAGCACTCAAAGTCTTCAGCCACCTGGCCAATGTGGGCGACTGCCGCAGTTTGGTGATTCACCCAGCCAGCACCACGCATTTCCGCATGACAGACGACGCACTGAGTGGCGCAGGCATCAGCCAGGGCACGATTCGTTTGTCGATTGGACTGGAAGATGCGGAGGATTTGATTGACGATTTAAAGCGAGCTTTGAAAGTTGCGGAGAAGGCGCAATGATCATTACCGTCAACAACCACAAAACCTATTGCTACACCGCAGGCAAACTGTTCGATGCGGCAAAACCCACGGTGGTTTTCATCCACGGCGTGTTGAACGACCACAGCGTGTGGATTCTGCAAAGCCGCTACATGGCCAACCACGGCTGGAACGTGCTGGCTATTGATTTACCCGGGCATTGCAAAAGTGAGGGCGAAGCACCCGCCAGTGTTGAAGAAGCTGCTACTTTTATTGCAGCACTGCTGGATGCCACTGGTGTTGAAAAAGCCGCAGTGGTCGGCCACAGCTGGGGTTCATTGGTTGCGCTTGAGGCCGCGGCAAAACTCAAAAAACGCGTCACCCATCTGGTGCTGGTCGGCACGGCTTTTCCGATGAAAGTGTCCCCCGCTCTGTTAGATGCATCGCTCAACGACCCGATGGCAGCACTGAAAATGATTAACGTGTTTTCACGCAGCACCCTTGCCGCGCCGCCCTCGGCGCTCGGCCCCGGCACCTGGGTGTACGGCAGCAGTATGGCGCTGGGTCGCCGAGTGCTGGCCAGCAACACAGCGGTCAATGTGTTTCACCGAGGCTTCAAAGCTTGCAACGACTACGCGAACGGTGAGGAGGCGATCAGCCAAGTGACCTGCCCGATACTGTTTTTGTTGGGCGCTGACGACCAGATGACCCAAGCCAAGGCTGCAAACTTGCTAATTGACAAGGCAAAGACCAGTGGAAAAAATTTCACGGTCGTCAAGCTGGCCGTTGGTCACCACCAGATGACTGAAGCGCCAGAAGGCACCTTGGCGGCCATCAAAGATTTCTTGAAATGACTCTGATCATGTCGGCAGCACGTGCGCAGGAAATTGCAGCAACGTTCGATCTACGCGCCCTGCCCCCAGACTTTTACGCCAACCCCTACCCGGTATATGACGTGCTGCGCACGCAAAGCCCGGTGCGCTTGATGCCCGATGGCTCGTATTTTTTAACTCGCCATGCTGACTTGTTGGCCGTCTACCGCGATGCGTCAACCTTCAGCTCTGACAAAAAAATCGAGTTTGAACCCAAATACGGCGCAGCATCGCCCCTGTTTGAGCATCACACCACCAGCTTGGTGTTTAACGACCCGCCGCTGCATACGCGGGTGCGCAAGCTCATCATCGGAGCGCTGACTAGGCGGGCGATTTCAAGTATGGAGCCCAGCCTGATCGCGCTTGTAGACAGCCTGCTCGATGCGATTGAAGCCAAGGGCTGCGGCGACCTGATTGAAGATTTTGCGTCCGCCATCCCGGTCGATGTGATTGGCAATTTGCTGGGCGTGCCGCATGCGGATCGAGCGCCCTTGCGCGGCTGGTCACTGGCCATTCTGGGAGCGCTGGAGCCAAAGCTTACGCCCGAGCAGGAGGCACTGGGCAACCGCAGCGTCGTCGAGTTCACTGACTATCTGAAAACACTGGTTGCTGACAGGCGTCTGCACCCCGGCAACCCCGAGCATGACGTGCTGACGCGGCTGATTGGCGACGAGCAGCCCGGCGAAAAGCTAAGCGAAGCCGAGCTGCTGCAAAACTGCGTCTTCATCCTGAACGCAGGGCATGAAACCACGACCAACCTGATTGGCAATGCGCTGGTGGCGCTGACTGAGCACCCCCATGCCAAGGCCAATTTACTATCAAAACAGGAGCTGCTCGCGCCCGATTCCATTGGCCTGGAGGCTTATTTGAACCCCGTTATTGATGAATTTTTGCGTTTTGAGTCCTCCAACCAGCTCAGTAACCGCCGCGCCTTTAAAGATACGCAAATTAGCGGTGTCGAAATAGCTGCAGGCAACTTGCTGACCCTGTGCATAGGCGCCGCTAACCGCGACCCCGCGCAGTTTGACCTCCCCAATCAGTTGTTACTGGAACGCCAAAACAACCGCCACTTGTCTTTTGGTTTAGGCATTCACCAGTGCGCAGGCATGAGCTTGGCGCGGCTGGAAGGACGCATCGCGATTGGCCGATTTTTGCAACGCTTCCCCAACTACCGGCTGACTGAGCCACCCACCCGAGGCGGTCGCGCACGTTTCAGGGGCTTCTTGCATGCGCCGTTTTCCGTAGCCTAAACTGCAATCACAACAGAAGACAAACATGCAAAACACAGCTACCACCCCTACAGACCCGAAAGTCTTCAAAAGCTTTTCCGAGTTTTACCCCTTTTACCTTACCGAGCACAGCAACCAGACCTGCCGTCGCCTGCACTTTGCCGGCTCCAGCCTAACCCTGGTGTGTATTGCCATGCTGCTGGCTACAGGCAAACCACAGTACCTGCTGTACGGCTTGCTCTGCGGCTACGGTTTTGCGTGGGTGGGCCACTTTGGTTTTGAGAAAAACAAGCCCGCAAGTTTTAAGCGCCCGCTGTACAGCTTCATGGGGGATTGGGCGATGTACAAGGACATTTGGCTGGCTAAAGTGAAGATTTGATCAAAGTGCCTGCCTCAGCTTGATGCCCGACCACTGCCCCGCTGCCCACAGCGGCAGCGTTGAATCTGTTTTGTCCAGCAGCAACTGCTGCATCAAGGGTTCGAGCAGCGTATCGTCAGGGTTGGCCAGCAGCAGGTAGCGGGACTCCTGATCGCCCTCTTCCACCAATTGACCCAACCACCTCAAACCCGTCAGCACCTCCAGCACAGGCTCAAGCTGCAACACATCCACTCGCAGCGCCTGGGCCAGGCTGGACGCACCGCAACCTCTGTTGGCGGTGCTCTTTTTTGCATGCAACTGTTGCAACACCTCGATGGCCAATTGAAACTCCCAGCCTTTGGCAGTGCCATCGCCATCGGCACCACCACGCCGCGCCACGCCTGCCAGCAAGCTGGGCAAGTAAGCCGCAATCACTGCGCCCAGCAAAACAATGACCCAGGCCACATAAATCCACACCAGCAAAATAGGCAGCGTGGCAAAAGCACCATAAATTAGTGAATAGGTGGGCACCGTGCTCAGGTACAGGCTGAGGGCCTTTTTGGCCAGCTCAATGCCAAACGCCACAAATACGCCCCCGACCAAGGCATGCGACCATTTGACGTAGGTGTTGGGCACATAGCGGTAAAGCGCCGCCATGCCCCCTGCCACAATGACAAACTGGAAGGCGTTGATGATGAAACGCAGCGGCGCGGGCATACTGCCCACCAAACCGCTAGATGCCGACACCAAAAACGAGGTGAGCGCGAGGCTGGCCCCGAGCAGCACTGGCCCCAGCGTGATGGCTGCCCAGTAAATCAAGACGCGCTGGGTTAATGAGCGTAATTTTTTTACCCGCCAAATTTTGTTCAGCGTTCGGTCAATCGTCAATATCAAGGCAATGGCGGTGACAAGCAGCACACCCAGCCCAACACCGCCGAGCTTGTTGGCCTGACGGCTGAACTGCGTCAAATACCCCAGCACCTGACGGGCGATGTTGTCGGGGATGAGGCTTTGTACGAGCCACGCTTGCAGCGCGCCCTGCATGGTGGAAAACATTGGGAAGGCTGTAAAAATAGCTAGTGCTACCGTAAAAAACGGCACCAGCGCAATCGACGTGGTGAAGGTCAGGCTGCTGGCCGTCAGGCCCATCTGGTCGTCACGAAAGCGCGCGCGCAGCGTGAGCAGCGTGCCGCGCCAGGGGAAGTGGGCCAGGTCTACCAAAAACACTTGCAATCGTTGTTGAAAATTCATCCCCGGTATCATGCCTGAGACCACCACTGATCAGACATGAACAAAGCAAATCAAATAGACACCATCCGCTGGACGGCTGCCCTGAGCCTGTTAGGCCTTATCGTGCTGGGCGTAGCCTGGGAAATGGTGTTGGCCCCGGTTCGCCCTGGCGGATCATTATTGGCGCTGAAGGTGTTGCCACTGATTTTGCCGCTGGCAGGCGTGATGAAAAATCGCATGTACACCTACCGCTGGCTAAGCCTTTTGGTGTGGCTGTACTTCACCGAAGGCGCAGTGCGCGCCTGGAGCGACAAACCGCCGGGCAACTATCTGGCCATGATTGAAGTGGCGTTGTGCTTGGTGCTCTTTGCAGCCTGTTCGCTGCATGTGAAAGTCAGATTCAAGGGCATACCCAAGCTGCCAAAAGAGAGCAAATAACCATGCATGACGAGTTGGTCGAACGCTTTAAAAATATCGTCGGCCCCAGCAATGTGCTGGTGGACGGCGATTTGTCTGCGTACGAGCTGGACTGGCGCAAACGTTCGCGCGGCAAGGCGTTGGCGGTGGTACGGCCTGGGAACACGCCTGAAGTGGCAGCGCTTGTCAAAGCCTGCGCGCTGGCAGGCGTCAGCATCGTGACGCAGGGCGGTAACACCGGCCTCGTCGGTGGGTCCATTCCTGACGATTCAGGCCAGCAAGTTGTGCTGAGCCTGGGCCGCATGAACACGGTGCGCAGCATTGACGCGGCTAACCTGACGATGACGGCTGATTCTGGTTGCATCTTGCAAAACCTGCAAGATGTGGCTGAAAAAGCTGGGTTTTTATTCCCCCTCAGTTTGGCCGCAGAAGGCAGTTGCACCATTGGCGGTAATTTGGCGACCAATGCCGGTGGCACTCAGGTGGTGCGCTACGGCAATGCACGTGACCTATGCCTAGGCCTGGAAGTGGTCACGGCGCAAGGCGAGATTTGGCACGGCTTGAGCGGCCTGCGCAAGGACAACACCGGTTATGACCTGCGCGACCTGCTGGTCGGCAGCGAAGGCACGCTGGGCATCATCACGGCCGCCACGCTCAAGCTGTACCCAATGCCCGCAGCGAGGCTGACCGCCTGGGCATCTGTGCCGTCTATGGAACATGCTGTTACCTTGCTGGGTCTGGCGCACAAGCACTTGGGTGCGGGCTTGACCGGCTTTGAAGTTATGGGCCAGTTTGCCCTGAGCCTGGTGGCCAAACATTACCCGCAGCAGCGCGTGCCTTTATGGCAAGACGCACCGTACTGCGTGTTGTTAGAAAACTCGGATCACGAGAGCGAGAGCCACGCTAGAACCCAGTTTGAAAAATTGCTGGAAACCGCTTTTGAAGATGGCTGCGTGACGGATGCCGTCGTGGCCGAGAACCTGACCCAAGCCAACCAGCTCTGGCACATCCGCGAGAGCATCCCCCTGGCGCAGGCCGATGAAGGCCTGAACATCAAACACGACATCTCGATTGCGGTGTCGAGCATTCCCGAGTTTGTAGCGACGACCGATGCGCAGCTAGAGGCGGCGATACCGGGCGTACGGCTGGTTAATTTTGGCCATCTTGGCGATGGCAATTTGCATTACAACGTACAGGCGCCCGCTGATGGAAACAGCAAAGCGTTTTTGCTGGATCGCGAGGCACAAGTCAACACGATTGTTTATGACTCAGTGGCTTATTTTGACGGCTCAATCTCGGCAGAGCATGGCGTAGGCAGTTTGAAGCTGGACAAGCTTGAACACCACAAATCTCCTGTCGCCCTTGGCATGATGCGCGCCATCAAACAGGCGTTAGACCCGCAAGGAACGATGAATCCGGGGCGGGTGGTGCGGGCATAATTCTCGTCTAGACGCTGTTCTGACTCCTTTTGGTCAGGTTGATTTTTACCCCGGTTTGCTGATGACCCAACCCACTTTCTCCCAATACGAAGATTTCATGCGCCACGTTGACACGCATGGCGTGTTCAAAGCCGACCGCACGGGCACCGGCACCAAAAGCGTGTTTGGCTACCAGATGCGGTTTGATTTAAAGCAGGGCTTTCCGCTGGTCACGACCAAAAAGGTTCATCTCAAATCCATCGTGCATGAGCTGCTGTGGTTTTTGCAGGGGTCGAGCGACAACAACTGG
>JANYED010000273.1 GCA_025363315.1 Polaromonas sp. | reverse complement strand
CTTTGACCCGACGTTTTTGGCCCTGCGGCCCAGCCCGGCGCAGCTGCCCGCGTTGGCCAAAGATTTCAAGATTTATTACAAAAAAGTGGAAGGCCGCACCCCGACCAGCTACAGCATGGACCATTCAGCGGGCAGCTATATCTATGACCCCAAGGGCCGCCTGCGGCTGTACAACCGCTACGGCAGCGCGCCAGAAGGACTTTTGGGAGACATCCGCTGGCTGCTAAAGGGCAAGTAGTTGCAAACGCTTGGTTCTTGAAGCCATAAAAAAGGCGTTGCAACTGTTGTTGCAACGCCTTTTTTGTCATGCACTACGACCCACTCGCCAAACTTTAATTTGATCGGATAGTCACGTTTTTATATTGACAAGGGAAATAAATCAACTCAGTTCCCAACCCTGTTAATCAATGTCGGTACTGCAACCGATACGGTGCCGCCGATTGCAGCACCCTCTTTGAAGCCCCAGGCGTAGGTTTTACGGTCACTGCCAATTGCGGCGCAGTGATAAGTGCCACACCCGATGGTGACCAATGCCACACCTGCTGGGACTTGCCCCTGAAGTACAAGCTGGGGCAACAACGCTTCATGGTCTGCCAAATTGCCATCTCCTAGCGAACCAAAGTATGCTGCGCTCCAGCAATACGCTTTACCATTGTCGCCCACCACGCAATGCGCACCTGCAATGCCGCCTGGTGAAAAGTCTTTGATCTTGACCCCGATTGGAATGTCTCCTTGGCCCACGCGAGTCGGCTTGTCAGTGCCTACAAAAGCGCTTGAGCCATTGCCAAAGCGTCGACCAAATCCGGTTCCATAGGAATAAACCCAACCATCGTCGCCCAATGCGATCATGAAATCGCCTTGACTTGATTCAGATTTCAGTTTGACAAACTTCACGTTGGCTGGCACTTCCGACACAGGACTGACCACCAGCGTCAAAGTACCAGCATTGCCAGAATTGCCAATTCCAGTGTTGCCAGTCCTGCCGCAATACAGTTGCCCCGCTTCGCTTAAAGCACAACTGCGATTTGTTCCTATGGCAACGTCAACAAATTTCACACCACCTATTAACTTGGTCGGCACAGTATAGAAATTGGTAGAACTTGTGAAACCTGTTGCCGTTCTGGGAATTCCAGCAACTGAGCCCCAGCAATAGATGTTGCCATCACTGCCCACACCGCAGGTACTCCTAAAGCCTTGGGCTAGCTTGATAAATGTGACTTCGTTGGGCATTTCCCCGCGTAGGACAAGTGCTGGCTGGCTCGTTGGGGCCTGACTACCAGTACCCATAGCTGCAATCGCGACAGCATCGCCAGTCGCAGCGCCAGCCCAGCAATACGCCGCCCCCGCATCAGTTAAAGCACAGCTGTGTGAAAAGCCAGGCAGTACTTGTTTCAACGTTGTACCATCGGGGATTTGGCCCATGTTCAGCTTCAAGGGCGAAGGGTATTCCAGCTGTAAAGGTAGGTTCCCGTTGATGGGGTAGCCATCGCCCCAGCAAATTATTTCTGTCCGGGTGTCGTCCAAAACGCAATTGTCCTTGGCAGCAACCGCCAAACTGATAGCTGCAAAGCCTTTTACTGTAATGGCGCTTACGTTGCTGGAGACGCTGCCTGCTGTTGCAGTAACGTTGGCAGCGCCTGGGTTGAGCAGCGTTACTAAACCTGTGGCGTTTACGGTAGCTATGTTGGTGTCTGAGCTGGCGTAAGTGATGCCAAAACCAGAAACCGCCGCCCCTGCGGAATTGGTCGGCGAAGTTTGAACCTGCACCGTTTTGCCCCAGTGCTGGGTTGCTGATGGTGGCGTTAGCACAATCGCAGTGATGGCGGCCGTGCTGGTCGGGCTGACAACGACTGTGGTGGTTCCAGGCCCGCCCGGTGTAGTTGGCGGGACCGGCGTTGTTGGTGTAACGGCGGTTCCACCGCCCCCGCCACCGCATGACACCAGAAGGATCAAACTTACTGTTGAAGCGATCCTAATAATTAACCTTTTCATACTAGCCCCTTAAACCTGCCAAGCAGTACTTTGAGTTTAGACGGAAATATATTTTTTACCGGTAAATCGTTATAAAAGATTCAGATATGCATATGCGTTACGAGCATGGTCAGTTAAGCGTACTCAGCCAACACCGTTTTCATCTTTTTCATGGCCGCCACTTCAATTTGGCGAATGCGCTCAGCGCTAACGCCATACACCGCTGCCAGGTCATGCAGCGTCATGCCGCCTGAACCGTCGTCGTTGACCTTCAACCAGCGCTCTTCCATGATCTTGCGCGACCTGTCGTCCAGCCCTTGCAGGGCTGTGGCGATGCCATCGGTGGCCAGATTGTCGCGTGCGTGGGCTTCCATCAGCGCGGTGGGTTCCTGGGTCGCGTCCGCCAGGTAGGCAATCGGGCCAAAAGCTTC
>JANYED010000216.1 GCA_025363315.1 Polaromonas sp. | reverse complement strand
CGCGGCCCTGTTTGCGTATGATGGCTACCTCTAATCCGTTTGCTGGGGTCAGAGACTTGGCGCCGTGGCGTTCTTTTGCGCAATAGATAAGCCAACGCAGACTAGATTCAGTCCAAGAGGGATTGCGCTTACTAAAGTTGGTAACCGTAAAAATGTGGCGAGGTGGCGTGAATTGACCCGCAGAAATGTGTTCTGACATAAAACTCCTTGTCCGCGCTGAACACCATTGATCAGCACTGAACACGAACTTTATTGATCAGACTTCCACTTGTCGTCCTGTCATAAGCCTGCTCATTTATGACAGGACTTTGTGGAATCTCTTTACTTACGCCAGCGCAAGAAAGCCTGCATTGCTTGGCTAGCATTTCCCCAAGACATGCGGAGAAACGGCGAATATATTGTGCGTACTTACTGAAGCGCGGTGATCAGTTCACTTTTCTTCCAGGCTTTCTTCTTCATTGCCCAGTACTGCAAAGGCGTATCTCCAATGCCTTTCAGCAAGATTGCGCGATACCCGACATCACGCAACCATTTCGCTTTTTTTAACATTGGCTCTAATGCCTTCGCATCCTTGTCGTATGCAACCAAGTCAGGCTTCTTAATAAATCGCCTGAACAAATCAACGTTGCTGGATGATTCGGGCAAAAGGTCTAGCAGAGCAAGCATGTCTTCCCATGTATTTGAGCGATCAACTCTGAAATCCCAGTCAGGAATCTGATGCCAATTTTTATGGGACTGCTCTTTGTACACCTCCACCGCATTTTGCAATTGGCGCCTAGCCTGATCAAGTTGACCTTCTATTGGAAGCCGCAGGTCAAACCTCAAAGCGACCTGCGTGGGTTTTGTGGCAGTGATGCCGAGTCCGCACTCAAAATTACGAGGGGATGGGCCTTCCTGACGAAATTCTTCCGTTTGCTTTGGAGATTTAAAATTTATCGCCCAGGTTTCAGGAAGCTCGAATACCGATAGGTCGAACGCCGACAATTTATCTTTAGGCAGGCTTTCATTCGGATTCAACCATGAGGTTAGGAAGTACCGGCTCGGATCAAAAATATCTCTGATGTCAATAGAAATCTTCAAACCTTGAAGGTCGGCGCGGTCCTTCCAATTGCCAAGATTCTCGCCATACATGGGGGCTGGCTCCACATCAAATAGCTCGATGGGTAGAGCCCTCGCAATTGGATTGGAGAATAGAGTTCCGATTCTTTCTTCGTCACTGATCGGTGAGTCGAAGCGAAGTTCGTAGAGCAATCTGTACTCAGGGTTTCTGCGCAGGAACTTCCATGCCCAGTCGAGATAATCCAACCTTGCGCTATTGGGAGTCTTGGTTTTTTTCGCCTTTTCGTTGACTGCTGTCGCTTCCCCGGCGGGCGTTGTCGCTTTGGTCTGACGAGGCATTGGGGGGGGTACTTTCAACGTGTTAAGATCGTACTGCTTTATAGCCGCTTTAGCTCAGTTGGTAGAGCAGCTCCTTCGTAAGGAGAAGGTCGTCAGTTCGACTCCGACAAGTGGCACCAAGAATTCAGAAAAGGTCGTTTGGGACACCCTAGACGACCTTTTTTTATGTCTGTTTCCCGTTCAGCCACCGACAAATCGCCCAGGAAACCGCGCCACATTGGCGTCACACACCATGGCAATTTCTAGCGTTGTTGTCCAACGTTGCAATGTGTAGTTTCCGCTGAGCAAACCTGTTGTGCAGCATTGCAAAATGGTGTTCAAAACAGTCAAAAACCCATTCGTAATGAGAAGGTCGGGTGTTCGATTCATCTCTCCGGCACCAAATAAAAAGCCCCTAAAGTTGTTTTTAGGGGCTTTTTTTCATGCAAATTGCTTAGCTTTTCACAGCCCTAAACGCCTTTTCCGCCAAACGTATCGCAAGCCTTCACACTGCCGGATTTCAGCCCCGTGTCAAACCACTTCTGTCGTTGCGCGCTGGTGCCGTGGGTGAAGCTTTCGGGTACCACGGCGCCGCCGCTGGCGCGTTGCAGTGCATCATCGCCAATTTTCGCTGCTGCGTTCATGGCTTCTTCCACATCGCCTTGCTGCAAAATTTGTCGCTGGCTTTGCGCGCGGTAGGCCCATACGCCTGCAAAGCAATCCGCCTGCAGTTCAAGCTTGACGCTCAGGGCGTTGTATTCGGTCTTGCTAACGCGGCTGCGCATCTGGTCCATCTTGCCGCTGATGCCCAGCAGGTTTTGCACGTGGTGGCCGACTTCATGGGCTATCACATAGGCCTGCGCAAAGTCACCCGGCGCGCCCAGGCGCTTGGTCAGCGTTTCATAAAAGGCCAAGTCGATATAAACCTTTTGATCAGCTGGGCAGTAAAAAGGCCCCATGGCGGATTCGCCGGTGCCGCAGCCGCCAGTGCCGGTGCTGCCCCTGAACATGACCAGACGCGGTTCTTTGTACGTCGCGCCGCCTTTGGTAAACACATCCTTCCACACGTCTTCAGTATCAGCCAGTACCGTCGCCACAAACTTGCCCATGCGGTCGTCTGCGGGTGTGCGCTGTACCGGGCTTTGTTGCTGTACCTGCGCTGGCGGCGCGCCGCCGCTCAGCACATTAAGAATGGTGATGGGGTTGATGCCAAAGGCCCAACCGCCCAGCAGCGCCACCACAATCGTGCCGATACCGATGCTGCGGCCACCCATTAGCCCACCACCCGGGCTGCCGCCCGAACCACCACCCTCGTCACGTCGGTCTTCAACGTTGCTGGATTCGCGATTGCCTTCCCATTTCATGTTGGCTCCTTTGTGGTTGTGTTAAGTTATTGTTTGCTGCACCTGCACTGTATCTGTCAGCCAATAAGCTGACTTTACTTGACTGTGCCAGGGTGTGCGGAACAAAACGCAGGCAAAGTCGGTCAACCACTTATGCAAATCAAAAACGATACTTTTCGGCGGCTGGGCTGGAGCGGCATCTTGGCGCTGGTTTTGGCAGTGCTGGCGGCCTGCGCCAGCCCTATTACCGCCAAGGTGACCAGCTTTAACCAGTGGCCTGCTGACGCGGTGGGTGCTGGTTTCAGCTTCATTCGGCCGGTTGATGCGCTGAACGATCTTGAGCAACAAGCCTACGAGGGCAGGGTACAGGCAGAGCTGGAAAGACTTGGCATGAAGCGCGTCACTCCTGGTCAGGTGGGCCGCATTCAAGTTGACATCGTCACAGGCAATGGCACACGCAACAAGCAGTTTCGCGAGGCGATTTACCGCGACAATTATGTTTATCACCCACCGTACCGCGACGGCGCCGGCAACGTGTTTGGCGGCTTTTGGGCGCCCGACCAGTTTGGGTCACGCTATGTGGGAGACCGCATCATTAATCGTACGGTGCAGGTCAGCAACCTGCGTTTGCGCCTGCTGGACTCGCAAGGCGGTACGCCAGGCAAGCCGCGCGCAGTGTTTGAGTCACGCGCTGTGTATGAAGGTGACAACGAGGATTTAGCCACGCTGGTGCCTTACCTGGTGCGCGCAGTGTTTGATGGTTTCCCGGGGCAAAACGGCCGGGTGCGCACCGTAAAGTTTGACGGTAAAACCGGCGAAATGCTTAAAAACTAAGTTGGGACGAACTCCGCAAATACGTTGGCTGGCGGGCATCGCACAATAGAGTCATGCCGAGCTCCGCTACGCCAGTTTCACTGCCCACCGTTCTGATGACGGGCTTTGATGCTTTTGGTGGCGACGCTGTCAACCCCAGCTGGCTGGCGGTACAAGATTTGCACGATACGGTGATCCACGGCCACCGTGTGGTCGCTGCACAGCTGCCTACTACTTTTGAGGGCTCGGGCCGCATTTTGCTCAAGCTGATGCGCCTGCACAAGCCCGCGCTTGTGGTGTGCGTGGGTTTGGCGGGTGGGCGAGGCGGGTTGTCGCTCGAGCGCATTGCCATCAATGTTGATGACGCAAGAATTGCAGACAACGCCGGCGCGCAGCCGGTGGATGTGTGGGTGGTTCCCACCGGCCCGGACGCTTACTTCAGCACGTTACCGATCAAGGCAATATGGCAGTCGCTTATCGCTGCTGGCATTGCCGCGGAGGTGTCGCAAAGCGCGGGCACGTTTGTATGCAACCACTTGTTCTATGTATTGATGCGTGCGCTGAAAAAGCAGCGCAGCCTGCACGGCGGCCGCAAGCCAAGGGGAGGCTTCATACATGTGCCTTATTTGCCAGGGCAGGGACTGCCGTGCATGGCGCTGGCAGACATGGTGCGCGGGCTGCAGTTGGCGGTAAGTTGCGCGTTGACCACCGGACAGGATGCTGCGGTCGGCGCGGGCGCCCTGCACTGATGGCTGGCGCGGATGTTTTACTTGTCAGTGGCTGGCGTTTTCATCAGCCGCCACATCAACCACATGCCCAGTACCGCGTTGCTCAACGCAAAGCCGCCCACCAGTAACATGCCCAGCGTATTGAGCGCGCGGTTTTGTGCAATCCACGCCAGCGCATAGGACAGCACATTCAACGCCATCGTCAACCAGAACAAGGGGTTGCGCGGCTGGTAAATACGCAGCAGTTTCATGCCGCCAATGCTAACCGTGGCCCTACGGCAGGCGCAAGTGGAAGTGAAAGGAGCGGTGCAAATGGAAGTGCAAGTACAAGTACAAGTACAAGTGCAAGTGCAAGTGCAAGTGCAAGTACAGGCGGGGACCGTTCAACGCTGACGCATCAATTGCGTCTGGCGGCGATTACGGGCAGGTATTCTTCGGTTGGCGTGGTGGCTGGCATCGCATCTGGCGTGGCTGCGGACGCAGGCGCGAGGGTTGCACAGCTCCTTAACTCAGTGCCGTGGCTGGTTTCAAAGCACCAGGCCGTCGCCGAACGTTGATTTGCCTGATTATTTTCACGCGCCTGAGCTTTTTCAACCTGCCCTTGCGATACCAGCACGAGGGCCACCAACTGACAAATAATCACCAATCCGCCGGCAATCAATAACAGCGTCTTTCCAGAGGCTTGGTCAATTTTTTGAAGGTGGTCTGAAAACATGGCGAGGGCTCCTCAAGTTCACTGCGGTTGTAACTTGATGCTAGCCCGGGCGATTTATTTGCCATTCAGCGTTTGCCGAGTCTGGTTGTAGGAAGATGGCGAATTTGCCTAGCGACGGACAACGTCAGGCCTTCGGCAACGTCACCCCAACCTGGCCCTGGTACTTGCCGCCCCGGTCCTTGTATGAGGTCTCGCATACGTCGTCTTTGTCACTTTCAAAAAACAGCACCTGTGCGCAGCCTTCGCCTGCATAGATCTTGGCGGGCAGCGGCGTGGTGTTTGAAAATTCCAGCGTTACGTAGCCTTCCCATTCAGGCTCAAAAGGGGTCACGTTGACGATGATGCCGCAGCGCGCGTAGGTGCTTTTGCCCAGGCAAATGGTCAGCACGTTGCGCGGGATGCGAAAGTATTCCAGCGTACGCGCCAGCGCAAAGCTGTTAGGCGGAATGATGCAGCTGTCGCCTGAAAAATCAACAAAGCTTTTTTCGTCAAAATTCTTCGGGTCCACTACCGTGCTGTGGATGTTGGTAAACACCTTGAACTCGGGTGCACAGCGAATGTCGTAGCCGTAGCTAGATGTGCCGTAACTGATGATTTTTTTGCCATCGGCCTGGCGGATCTGCCCTGGCTCAAAAGGCTCGATCATGCCGGTGGTTTCTGCCATACGGCGTATCCATTTGTCGCTTTTGATGCTCATTTTTAAGTTCCTAGAATGGGCGCAATTGTAGGCAAGCCCCTCGCTAAGGGCCGAGACGCCGCAGTGTGCCTCATTCAGCCTTGATATTGGCCGACCTGGCCAGTTGCTCAAAACGCAATTTGTCAGAACGGATGAGCTTGACCAGGTCTGCGCTGGTGCCGACTTGCGTTTCAACCCCCGCGTTTGACAAACGCTCTTGAACGATGGCATCGGCCAGCACTTTACGCACATCCGCAGTGATTTTGGCCACCACCTCGGCAGGCAGATTGGCTGGCCCCATCAGGGCGTACCAGGTCGACAAGTCCAGCGGCTTGACGCCTTGCTCTTCCATCGTGGCGGCATCGGGCATGAGCGTATAGCGCTTTTGATTGGCCACGCCAATCACGTTCAACTTGCCAGCCTTGGCGTAGCTGGCTACCAGATTGGCACTGAGCGATGCGAGTGGAATTTGCCCACCCACCACGTCGGTCAGGGCTGGAGCGCAGCCTTTGTAGCCCGCGTGCACCGCGTCGAGGCTGGTTTTTTGTTTAACCAGCTCCATCACAAAATGCATGGGCGTGCCGATACCGCATGAGCCGTAACTCAGCTTGCCCGGGTTGGCCTTGGCATAGTCTTGCAACTGCTTGAGGGTCTTGACATTCAGGCTGGGGTGGGCCACCAGTGCTATCGGTGTGATACCCAGCAGCATGATCGGGGTCAGGTCTTTTTCGGGGTCGTAATTGAGTTTGACCCCCAGGCCCATGTTGGCGACCATGGTGCTGTTTTGAAGCAGCAGCGTGTAGCCGTCGGCCGGTGACCGCACTACCGCTTCAGAGCCAATATTGCCCGACGCGCCGGCCCGGTTATCGACCGATACGCCTTGCCCCCACATTTGCTGCAGGCTAACCCCCAGCTGCCGCGCCAGCGTGTCAGACCCGCCGCCGGTGCCATAAGGCACGATGATGCGCACTGGCTTGCTGGGATAGGTGTCGGCCACAGCCGTTGCAGCTGTGCTGATGCACGCGCTGGCAATCAGCAGCGCTTGAAAAATAAAACGTCGTGTGCTGCATTGCCTGGAACGCAGGTCTCGCATGGCTCTTGTGGCTTCTGTGGCTTCTGTGGCTTCTGTGGCTCCTGTGGCTTTCATGGTTTTGTCCTTGATTGTTTTTATCGCTTGTATGCTGGCACGGCTTGACTGCCAGCCAACCCATCAGAGTGTCCAAACTATCATTTTGCACGGCGCGCTGGCACCGGTCGGCCGCGAAAGTTGCCAAAAATCGGATGTCAACCGATTTCAGGTATGTTTAGGCCTGTAGCCCAATCAATACGGGCGCAAGCAGCTATAAAAATAATAGTATTTTGCGGGAAGTGGCTTGGTACCACCAACAGGAATCGAACCTGTATCTAGCGCTTAGGAGGCACTCGTTCTATCCGTTGAACTATGGCGGCAATTGGATTCAATTGTATTCTCTGGCCGGCGGGTAGCTGCTAGTCAAATGGCATCGTCAATATCAAGTCCACCGCGCTTTGCTGCCCAGCTTGCGCGCGAATGGTAAAGCGTTGCGACAGGTCGTAAAACACAAACAGTGTGCCCAATGCGCCGGATACGCTGCGCTCGTACGCGGCGTAAAAGCTGCGTGAAAAGCGTTTGCCTAGCGTGACCGCGCCTTCGCTGGTGGTGCCATCTGCCTTGCTCAAGGCGCTGCGGTAAGACAGCTCGTCCAGCCCCAAACTTGCCGTTAGGCCGCCTGACATGCCGCCGGTTTTGCTGCCCAGCAAAGCCACAGCGGCTTGCTGCAACAAAGCCGCCTCGCCACCGCCTGTGGCGGATGCGCGGCCCAGCACAAGCAGCGAGAGCTTTTCGGCATCAGGTAAATCCGGCTGGGCGTACAGGCTGACTCGGGGCAGCAGTGCGGTGCCCAAAATTTGCACGCCGACCCGCTGCCCGGCCTGCGCCAGGTTAGGGCGGATGGCCAAAATATCCAGGCTGGGGTTGTCGAGCGGACCGGTAAAGCGCAGCACGCCGCGTTCAACGTCCAGCTGCTGGCCGTAAGCGCGGTAGCCGCCCGCAAAGGTATTGACAGTGCCGACCAGGCGCGGCTGGGTTAACGATTCGCCCGTCAAGGCCAACATGCCGCGCAATTGCGTCGTCAAGCCCTTGCCGCTCACGCGCAGGTCCTCGCCCAGATCAAACTGAATGTCGAGCTTGACGGCTCGCGGGCTGGCCGCGGCTGGCCGGGGCGCACCGCCTGGCTTTGTCGACTTGGCCGCGCCACTTGCCACCACGCCGCGCACCAGCACGTCGTCGCCCAACTGCGGCGTACCTTCTTCGGGCAACACAAAACGCGCCTTATCAACCTTCAATGTGCCCGTTAAGCCGGTTTGTTGGCCAGCCAGCAGCGCTTGCAGCTTGCCCGACGGGGTTATTTGCCGGTCGCTTCGCAAGCTGGCGCGCAGGCGGTCGAGCGTCGCGTCCAGCTTCACCGACGGCTGGCCATTGACCCACGCTGCTTCGCCCTGCGCAGTCAACGTGCCGCCCATGCCCTTGTCACCCGCACCCTGCAAGTTGAACTCGCTAATCCGCATGCGGCTGCCATCCAGCCTGGCGCGCAGCTTACCGTTGCCAAATTCAATGCCGTCAACCACCGAGCGCAGCGCCAGATCATTGGCTTGCAAATCTCCTGTCAGTCGTGGGGCGGCGCGTGTGCCGCTCACCACCACATCGGCGCCCAGTGAGCCGCGCAAGCGCCAGCCGGGCGGGGCCAGAGCCGACCACACACCGATGCGTGGTAGTTGGGCTAAAAGCCGCCCTGCAAGCGGTGCGTCTGCGGGCCAATGCCACCCTTGGGCCTGTGACTTGGCGAGGCGGCTCTTCAATTGCCCATCCACGGTGCCTGCACGCTCGCTGTCCCAGCGCAGGGCCAGCGTGACGGCATCTCCGATGCTGTCCAGACTCAATCGCGCCTGGCGCACGCCCGCCGCTATGCGTGCGGCCGAGCCGGACGTCCCTTCGGGTTGCACGGTGATGTCACCACTGCTGCGGTTCAAGCTGGCTGTTAGCGTCAGGGTCTCGCCAAGCCTGGCGTCCTATGCGCCTTCAAACACCAGGTTTCCCGTTAGCCCAATACCCGCCGTTTGTGGTCCGGTGATGAGCTCGATCCACGCCATTGGCAGGCCAGTGACTTTGCCTGCGGTAAAAAGCTGGCTCGCTTGCCAGCGCACGGGTTGCCAAGCGATGACGGCGGGCGCGCCCTGGGCAGGCGCAGACAAAACAGCCTCGCCTGAGCCGCTTTCAAAAATGCCACTTTTGCCTTGATTTACGGTCCACTTTAAAGGCACTGCGCCGCGTGTGGCGAGCTGCCACGTGCCTGGGCTCAATGCAGGGTCTTCTACGCGCAGTGAGGCCAGTTTTAACAAGCCCTGCCAGCCGGTGTTGTTTTTACCGCCCTCTGCCGCAGCTTGCGCGGTGTAGCGGCGCTGTCCTGCCTCAAGCCTGCCATGGGCGGTGATACTGGCTTGGCTGAGCTTGCCGTTGATGACGGCTTCCAGTGTTTGGAACTTCAGCAGCGTGGGCGTAGCTGCCGACGGACCGGACTGCTCTGTCACGTCCAGCGTCGGGATGTTCAAACGTGCTTGCATTGAGGGGTCTTGCCATCCGCCTTGCCAGGTAGCGCGCAAATCACCACTGCCAGCGACGGATGCGCCTTTCACCGAAGCGGGCATACCGGGCAGTTGTTGCAACCAGCGTAGCGCCAGGCCTGCGTTTTGTGCGCGAACAAGCATCTCGCCTTTGCCCGCTGTTTTGCGTAAGTCGCCCGCCATTTTGGCGACCAGGCCAGGGGCTGTCAAATTCAAATCAGCCTGGCCGCCACGTAGAGCAGGCAAGATGGATAACGAACCGCTAAGTTCTGCTTCACGGCTCCTCAAATCAAGTGTCGTCAAAGCCAGTGTGCTGCCAGAACGAGCCGCATCCCAACTGCCCGTGGCCCGGCCTTCAAGCGGTAGCGCCGCCAACTGGCTGTGCAGTGCATTCGGGTTGACGTTTTTTAGGGTTGCTTGAAAGGCCCAAGTTTGCCCTTGCGCGTTTTGCTTGTCTACACGTTGACCACTGGCAACCAGCTCACCGCCACCCAGTTTGGCATTGAGTGATTTCACCTACACCGCGCCACCCCGCCATTCAGCCGAAGTGACCAATTTTTCAAGCGGCAAGCGGTTTTTATCCCATGGGCCCGGCAGGCGATTAGCGGCCTGCAATTGCAGCGCCCAAGTTGTAATGCTGCTGGTAGCAGGTGAAACGCTGGCGTTGCCGCTCAGCAGAGTTTGAGGTGCGCTTGGCCACAGTGCGGCGGCGTCCAGGTTTTCAAAAACGGCGTCTGCCTGCGGTATGGGTTGTGCTGACCAAAGCGTTATTCGGGCTGTGGCGCTTGCATGTGGCTGGGTAGACGCTACTTTATTAATAGCACTGATGATCTTAAGCGATGCTCGCGTCTGCAAATCCGCCAACGGGCCGCGGGCGGCGGCTTCAAAGCTCAGTAACAGTGGTTTTTGACTGTCGGGTAGAGCTGTTGTCACCGTGCCTGCCAGCGCAGCCGTCAGTGCAAAGGGCGCGTCAGCCGCGAGGCTGGCGCGGCCGCGGTAGCTGCCGCTGGCAACCGTCGCACGTGTCACCGCCAGCGCATGCTGCTGCACATCAAAGCTGTAGCTGCCTGCGATCCCTGATCCGTCGAACCTGGTAACGCCGGTGATCGTCAGTTGGTCAACGGCAAACGCGTCCAGCACCACACGCACAGGCAGGCGCAATGATTCTGGCGGCCCGGAATTTGCAGCTTTGGGTTGCTGATCATCGACCATCACACTGGCTGCCCGCATGCTGTCAAGCTTGAGCGTGACGCCGGACAATGTCCAGGCTGGCGAGCTGAGGGCCCAAGGTTGCCAGGCAATTGCCACATCACGCGCGTCGACAGTCAAGCCACCTTGTTGCCAAGTGATGCGGTCTGCATGGCCGCCCGCGCGCAGAGAGCCGCTCGGATTTTGCACGGTCAAGCTCTTCGTCAGCTGTGGTGCGTAGTTGTCAGCCCAGCGCAGCGCGCTAGACAGCGAGCCATCGTTACCAGCCCACCACCACAGCCCCGCCGCCAATAACACCAGCATCGCCAGCAAGCTGAAGACTCCGAACGCTAAAGTTTTAACAACGCTGGCCATTTAAAAAACAAAGCCTACCGTGGTGTGCAGGCGCAGTTGCTTGACCTTGACGCCGTAGGCCAGGTCAATTTGCAACGGGCCAATCGGGCTCTTCCAGCGCACGCCAGTGCCAACGCCCACCGACGCACGAAGCTCTTGCGGCTTGTCGGCAGCGCCGCCTGCATCAATGAAAAGGGTGTTTTCCCAATCGGTCGGCAAACTATTGCTTTTGATAGGGCGTTGCCATTCCACACTGCCCACCGCCACATACCTGCCTGGGCCAATCACGCCGCCGGGTAGTTTGATACCAATGTTGCGGTAGCCATAGCCGCGCACGGTGCTGTCGCCCCCCCGTGCGAAACAGCGAGCCACTGGGCACCCGAGCCGTGTCGGGCGCCAGCACCGCACCGGCTTCGGCGCGCATGGCAATGCGGCTGCCGTCCAGCGGCGCAATGCCCTTCAAGCGCGCCACGCCGCGCTTGAAGGGATGGCGTTTGGCGTTGGCCGCAGCACTCAAAGTAAAGCCGCCGCCCAGCTCAAAGCCCAGGCCGTAGCCGCTGCGCGGAAACGGCAGGCTGTCAAAGTATCGGCCCGTCCACACATAGTTGCCGCTGACGGCCGAGCCATCACCGGTGTCGGCATTGGTGTTGCCCGCCAGTCCGGTACCAGTCACGCGGGCGCGCTCGTACTGTGCGTACATATTCCGGTCAATGCGCTCGGTTTGCTGGGTGCGGCCAAAGCGCAGGCGCTGGCCAGTGGTGATCAATGTGTTGTCGTCTATCCGCTCGGCCCGGGCCAGCCCCACCCAGCGCCAGTTGGCTTCGTCTGGCAGTGATGTCCATTCGGTCTGCAGCGACGGTGATTTTCTTTCAAGCTGCAGTTTTGTGACGGCGCGCCAGTCAGACCCCAAAGCGCGGTTGTGCCGGTGCTCCAGCGACACGCGCGGGCCGCTGTCGGTGCTTGCACCCACGCCCAGCACCACTTTTTGCAACGGGGCCTCCCGCACCTGCACCTACACGGGTGCGGCCGCGGGGTCACCGTCGGGGTCCATAAAGATGGTGGCAGCGTCAAAGTAGCCACTGCTGCCGATGCGCTGCTGCGCATCAATCAACGCCTTCTGGTCATACGCGGCCCCTGGACGCAGTTGCGCAAGTCGCGGCACCAATACCGGGCTGTAGCGCGCCACGCCGGTAATCTGCAATGGACCTAGCCGGTACAGCGGGCCAGAATTAAATTTTAAGGACAAGTTGGCCTGGCTGGTGACGGGGTCAACATCGGCCAGGCTGCTTTGCAGCTTGCCTGCCGGGTAGCGCCGCGCCACTAGGCCGCGCAGCGCTTGGGTTTTGGCGCTGTCCCATGCATCCTGGCTAAAGCCTTGGCCATTAGGCAAAAGCCAGGCACTTTCAATGGCGGTTTTCTGAACTTGCGCGGCTGGGTCGCTCGACATGGCGATATCGCCTTCAAATTCGATCGATGTGCTTGCCACCACAGCGACCGGGCCTGGGGTGATGTCAATGGCGATGACAGGGCGCTGAGCTGCATCTTCGCGTTTGATGCGTATGTCCGGGCTGAAGTAACCCAGCGTGCCTACCAGACCACGCACGTCTTGCTCGGCCAGCGCCAGCAGGCGCGCCAGTTCAGCGTCGTCCAGATCAGTTACGGCGCGGTAGCGCTGCAGCTCAATGTGCTTTTGAACCACCTCACGCAGCTCGCTGAACTCTGGCGGTGTTCGCACGGTGATGTCAAAAGCCACGGGCGCTTCTTCTCGGGCAGGCACAGTTGCTTGCGCACGTGCCGAGTCAGCCAAAACTAACAGGACTACCCCAAAAAATGTGCAACGTTGAAAAATGGTGAGCTTCACCCCAAACAATATAACGCCCTGCCAAAGCCAGTCTTGCAGGAAAATGCCTATTTCGACAGCAGCCGCATCGCCTCTTCCAGCCCCTTGATGGTCAGCGGATACATGCGCTGGTTGACGAGCTGTTGAATAACGCTGATCGACTGGCGGTATTGCCACACGCCTTGCGGTTCAGGGTTGATCCATGCAAACTTTGGGAAGGCGTTGGTCAGCCGCTGCATCCACTCTGCGCCGGCTTCTTCGTTGTTGTATTCCACGCTGCCGCCGGGCTGCAATATTTCATACGGGCTCATGGTCGCGTCGCCGACGAAGATCAGTTTGTAGTCTTTGTTGTACTTGCGAATGATGTCCCAGGTGGCAAACTTTTCACTGAAGCGGCGGCGGTTGTTCTTCCACATGAAGTCATACACGCAGTTGTGAAAGTAATAAAACTCAAGGTGTTTGAACTCGGTTTTAACGGCTGAAAACATTTCTTCGACCCGGCCAATGTGCTCATCCATCGTGCCGCCCACGTCCATCAGCAGCAGCACCTTCACATTGTTGTGCCGCTCCGGGATCATTTTGATGTCGAGCCAGCCAGCGTTGGCTGCGGTTGAGTGGATGGTGTCGGGCAAGTCGAGCTCTTCAACATTGCCCAGGCGCGCAAATTTGCGCAGGCGGCGCAGCGCGACCTTGATATTGCGGGTGCCGAGTTCTTGCGTGTCGTCGTAGTCTTTGTAAGCGCGCTGGTCCCACACTTTGACAGCGCTTTTATTGCGACTTTTTTCCTGACCAATCCGAATACCCTGCGGGTTGTAGCCGTTTGCTCCAAACGGCGATGTGCCGCCCGTGCCAATCATTTTGCTGCCGCCTTCGTGGCGCTCTTTTTGCTCTTCAAAACGCTTCTTCAAGGTTTCCATGAGCTCGTCCCAGCCCATTTTTTTAATCTTCGCTTTTTCTTCGGGGCTGAGTTGAAGTTCGAGGTTTTTGCGCAGCCATTCGAGGGGAATGTCTTTAGTGAAGTCCGCCACCATTTCCACGCCCTTAAAGTAAGCGGCAAAGGCGCGGTCAAACTTGTCGTAATGTTTTTCGTCTTTGACGAGGATGGTGCGGCTAAGGTAATAAAAGTCGTCGATTTTCCAGGCGGCGTTTTCCTCATCTAGTGCACCGCTGTTCGGCCCCACGACGCCAGCCTGCAATGCTTCGAGCAGCATCAAATACTCCTTCACGGATACCGGCAATTTGGCCGAGCGCAGGGTGTAGAAGAAGTCGATCAGCATTGCGGGTTCAGGACCTTGGCTTGTCCAGGCCATAAAGCAGCTGCGCCTTGGCTTCTGGCCATTCACCCGCGCGCATGCTGTACATCACAGTGTCGCGAATCGTACCGTCACGG
Source organism: Polaromonas sp. (assembly GCA_025363315.1). GTDB lineage: Bacteria > Pseudomonadota > Gammaproteobacteria > Burkholderiales > Burkholderiaceae_C > Polaromonas. The sequence continues at coordinate 22,004 of JANYED010000216.1, read as the reverse complement.
CGCAGCGCATGGCCGCGAATCACACCATCTTTTTGCGCACCCAGGCGCTCAATGGCTTGCTGCGACGCATAGTTAAAGTTGTCGGTGCGCCAGCCCACCACACCGCAGCCAAGTGTGTCAAAGGCGTGTGTCATCAACAACAATTTGGCTACGGAATTGACATGGGTGCGCTGGCAGCGAGCCGCGTACCAGGTGTAGCCTATTTCGACGCGTTTAACAGTGGGCAAGATGTCGTGGTAACTGCTGCTGCCCAGCACGTCACCGGTTGTGGTGTCGAGCACGGCAAAAGCAAAGCGGTCGCCAGCCTCACGCATTTTCAGCGCAGTTTGAATGTAAGCGGCGACGTTCTCGGGCTCTGGCACGCTGGTCACGCGAATATTCCATAGTGCACCATCCGTGGCAGCAGCGCGCAGGCCGTCTTCGTGGTCCGGACCTAACGGCACCAGCCGAATACCGCGCGCTTCAAGGGTAATGGGGGTGACGAATGCCATGCTTATGTCTCGTTTCCGTCTTTATTTGAAGTTGCAGTCTGGCGCGTTCTGATGCGCCTTGCTGCTTGCAAACCAAAGCCTCCGCCGAGGCCGAGCAGCACAATACCCAGCATGGTGCCGTTGCTGTAGCCCGGCGCAAAAATATCCAGGCTGAACAGTTTGCCGATGCCAAAAGCCAACATTGCGCCCACCACAAAACCGGCTGCATCGGTCAAGCCCTCAACGAGAAGTTGTTTCGCATTCATGGCAGTTGTTCCTTGGTGATCTATCGGTTGTTGCGCTGCATAAAGACCAGCTTTTCAAACAGCGTCACGTCCTGCTCATTTTTAAGCAACGCCCCCACCAGCGGCGGCACACTGGCTTTGTCGTCTGCGCTTTGCAGCGCTGCTAGCGAAATATCTTCGGCGACGAGCAGTTTTAGCCAGTCGAGCAGCTCGCTGGTCGATGGTTTTTTCTTCAGGCCGGGCAGGTTGCGCACCTCGTAAAACGTTTTCATGGCCGCTGCCAGCAGCTCTTTTTTCAGCCCCGGGAAGTGCACATCCACAATTTGCCGCATCGTGTCCGCATCCGGGAACTTGATGTAGTGAAAAAAGCAGCGGCGCAAAAACGCATCGGGCAGCTCTTTTTCGTTGTTAGAGGTAATAAAAACCAGCGGCCGGTGTTTGGCTTTGATCAGCTCACGCGTTTCGTACACATAAAACTCCATGCGGTCGATTTCGCGCAGCAAGTCGTTTGGGAACTCAATGTCGGCCTTGTCGATTTCGTCAATCAGCAGCGCGACGGGGGTTTCAGATGTGAAGGCTTGCCACAGCACACCTTTAACGATGTAATTGTGAATATCTTTGACTTTTTCACCGCCGTCGATGGTTGACAGTTGAGAGTCCCGCAGGCGTGACACCGCGTCGTACTCATACAGGCCCTGCTGCGCTTTGGTGGTGGACTTGATATGCCATTGGAGCAATGGCATGCCCATGGCTTCGGCCACCTCTTCAGCCAGCATGGTTTTTCCCGTACCCGGCTCGCCCTTGACAAGCAACGGCTTTTTTAGGGTAGCTGCCGCATTGACGGCCAGCATCAAATCTTGGGTGGCGACGTAGTTCTTGGAACCTTGGAATTTCATAAGCGTGTTCAAAGTAGTCAGTAGGTCGGTTACAGGGTCGTCAGGCGGATTGAAGGCGGCCACGGATATAATGTGGAAGCGGTTAAAAACCATCATCTTCACCTGTATCTCACCTCATTGTGCGCGAAAAATGAACAAGCTTAAAAGTACGGTACTTGCCACGATTTCTGCTCTGGCTGTCTCTCTTGTGACGGTCACTGCCCTGGCTCAAGACATCAAGGGTGATGCTAAAGCAGGCGAGTCTAAAAACGCCATGTGCATTGGCTGCCACGGCATCAAAGGCTACCAGGCCAGCTTTCCGGAGGTTTACAAAGTCCCCATGATTTCCGGCCAGGGCGCAAAGTACATCGCTTCAGCCCTGAATGGGTACAAAAAAGGTGAGCGCAAACATCCCACCATGCGCGGTGTGGCCGAGGCCTTGTCTGACCAAGACATCGCCGACCTAGCGGCTTACTACAGCGCCAGCGGCGTAGTGACAGGCTCCAGCCTGCCAGCCAAGCCCGGCAATGAGGCGAATGCTGAAGTCCAGGCGCTGCTGGCCAAAGCCAACTGCACGTCGTGCCACGGCGCTAATTTCAGCATGCCAATTGATCCGAGTTACCCCAAGCTCGCTGGGCAACATGCCGATTACCTGCTGGTCGCATTGAAGTCTTACAAGACTGAAAACAATGCCAAAGTCGGGCGTGGCAATGCCATCATGGCGGGTATGGCCAAGCAGTACACCAATGCCGAGTTGAAGACGCTGGCCAAATATATTTCATCGGTCGAAGGCGAGTTGAAGACTGTTCCGCAAAGCCGTTTTAGATAAATTGACCCCACGTTTGTAGTTTGTGTCACAAGCTGCCCCCGAGGTGGTTAACTTTTCTTGAGGTGGCTCGTCAAAATTTGCGACCTTTTTGCTCTAAAAAAACGCTGAAGTAGCGGTTTTTTTATGTTTATGTCCGCTCAATCCCGCGTTGCCCGGCGCTGTACGCAGTCGATGTAAGCCGCTCCATCTGGTGGCTGGCCTGCGCGCTGACTTTCCCACACCATTTGGCCCAGGCAGTCCATTGCTTCGTGATGGGCATCGTGCAATGAATCACGTTTGGCCGTCAGCAGCTCGACCGCCTGCCTGATGCCGCGTGGTTGGTCAATTGAGCATTGCTCGCTGATCGACAGGTGCATCGATAAATGCAAAAAAGGATTGGTTTTACCGCCTTGCACCTCGTACATTTTTTTTAGCGCCACGTCTGCATCAGTAAAGTCGCCATGGTATTCGGGATGCTCAGCCATCCACTGACTTGCTATGATTTCAAGAGCCTCTAGCGGCTGACTGGATTGAGTTTTGGCGTGCACGGCGCAAAAAAATCGGCGTACATCAGCTTGGGATGGCGTGAACATAAACATCGATTATCACGGGGTCTGGCAAACAGTTTTTTGCCTGACGCAATAATCTGTCTCTGATAATGGACTTGGCATGGAGAAGACTGAATGATCAACAAAATTGTCCAATCAATCGCAGATGGGCTCGCAGGCATAAAAGACGGCTCCACCGTTTTAATCGGCGGCTTCGGCACCGCAGGCATCCCTGACGAGTTGATTGACGGCCTGATTGTGCACGGGGCCAAAGACCTGACGGTGGTCAACAACAACGCTGGTAATGCAGAGACGGGCTTGGCCGCGCTGCTCAAGGCTGGCAGGGTTCGCAAAATCATTTGCAGCTTTCCACGCCAGGCTGACAGCCAGGTTTTTGACGGCCTGTACCGCAGTGGCAAACTGGAGCTTGAACTGGTGCCTCAAGGCAACCTGGCCGAGCGAATACGTGCTGCGGGTGCTGGTATCGGCGCTTTCTTTTCACCCACCGGCTACGGCACGGATTTGGCTAAAAACGCCGATGGCAGCTTGAAAGAAACGCGTGAGATCAATGGCAAACACTATGTGCTGGAAATGCCGATTTACGGCGATGTGGCATTGATCAAAGCCGAACAGGGAGACCGCTGGGGTAACCTGACTTACCGCAAAGCAGCGCGCAACTTTGGCCCGGTGATGGCCACCGCCGCTAAAAAAACCGTAGCCACCGTGCATGAAGTGGTCCAGCTGGGCACGCTGAATCCGGAGCACATCGTGACGCCCGGCATTTTTGTACATGCGATTGTCAAAATTGACCGGGTCGCTACCCAAGCTGGTGGCCAGAAGAATGCAGCCCAAAGATGACTGAACTCATGACTTATCAAAAACGTAGCAAAGACCGATTGGCCGCGCGTGTCGCGCAAGATATCCCTGAGGGCGCAACGGTTAACTTAGGCATCGGCATGCCCACGCTGGTGGCCAACCATATCCCTTCGACCCGCGAGGTGCTGCTGCACAGTGAAAACGGCATCCTCGGCATGGGCCCCTCGCCTGCTGCGGGCGACGAAGACTACGACCTCATCAACGCGGGCAAGCAGCCCGTCACGCTGCTCAGTGGCGGCGCCTACTTTCACCATGCCGACAGCTTTGCCATGATGCGCGGCGGGCATTTGGACATTTGCGTACTGGGTGCGTTTCAGGTGTCCAGTACAGGCGATTTGGCCAACTGGAGCACTGGCGAGGTCGGCTCAATCCCTGCAGTTGGCGGCGCGATGGACCTGGCCATTGGCGCCAAGCAAACCTGGGTGATGATGGACTTGCTGACCAAGCAGGGCGTGAGCAAAGTCGTTGACCAATGCAGCTATCCGCTGACCGGCATTGGCTGCGTCAAACGCATCTATTCAGACATTGCCACACTGGCTTGCACCCCCCAAGGCCTCAAGTTGATTGACAAGGTCGATGGGGTTACCCATGCCGAGCTTGAGAAGCTCATCGGCTTAGCTATCGCTATTTGATTTTTTCAGGAGACAACATGAACCACGCTTTTATCTGCGACGCCATCCGCACCCCCTTTGGCCGATACGGTGGCGCGCTCAGCAGCGTGCGCACCGATGACCTGGGCGCGATTCCGCTCAAAGCGCTGATGGTACGCAACCCCAATGTGGACTGGCTGGCCGTGACAGATGTGATCTACGGCTGCGTCAACCAGGCGGGTGAAGACAACCGAAACGTCGCCCACATGGCCACGCTGCTGGCCGGGCTGCCGATGCAATTACCTGGCGCGACAATTAATCGCCTGTGCGGCTCGGGCTTGGACGCGATTGGCACGGCAGCCCGCGCCATCAAGTCGGGTGAAGCTACGATGATGATAGCGGGCGGGGTTGAAAGCATGAGCCGCGCGCCCTTTGTCATGGGCAAAGCTGAAAGCGCTTTCAGCCGCGCTGCGCAGATGTATGACACCACCATTGGCTGGCGCTTTGTCAACAAGCTGATGAAAGAAAAGTACGGCGTGGACGCGATGCCCGAGACTGCCGAAAACGTGGCCAAAGACTACAACATCAGCCGTGAAGACCAGGACAAGATGGCCTTGGCCAGCCAGCTCAAAGCCGTGGCGGCGCAAAAGGCGGGTTACTTTGATGCAGAGATCACGCCTGTGACGATTCCCCAAAAAAAGGGCGATGCAGTTGTTGTGAGCAAAGACGAACACCCGCGTGAAACCAGCCTGGAAGCCCTCGCCAAACTCAAAGGCGCCGTGCGACCTGATGGCAGCGTCACCGCAGGCAATGCATCCGGCGTGAACGACGGCGCCTGCGCACTGTTGCTGGCTGACGAGGCGACTGCCGCCAAAAACGGCCTCACGCCACGCGCCCGCATCGTTGGCATGGCAACCGCAGGCGTTGCGCCGCGCATCATGGGCATTGGCCCGGCACCTGCGACGCAAAAGGTGTTGGCACTGACGGGCTTGATGCTGGCACAGATGGACGTGATTGAACTGAACGAAGCCTTCGCCGCTCAAGGCCTGGCCGTGCTGCGCCTGTTGGGTTTGCAAGACAACGACCCACGTGTCAACCCCAACGGCGGTGCCATAGCTTTGGGCCACCCGCTGGGCGCATCAGGCGCAAGGCTTGCCACCACTGCCATTAACCAGCTGCACCGCACGGGGGGCCGCTACGCCCTGTGCACCATGTGCATCGGCGTGGGGCAGGGCATTGCACTGGTGCTTGAGCGGGTTTGAATACTATTAATTAAGTAGCTACTCGCGCCCGTATTTATTGGGATGTAGCCACAAAATATCGAAAAAATGCCCCAATAATTGTCCTAAAAAGGCCCTGAAAAACGATCCGAAAAGCGGCATGAAATACGACACCACGTCGCGCCGCACCTTCAACCATCGCTCCTGCCGCAAACTGTGCAAAGCTCTCCAGCTTTACGTCAGGTTAGCGGTCGTTTTGCAGGTCAGTCAACGCGGTTTGACCGTTCAGCATGTACAACTGGTAAGACCGCATGACGCTCTTGAACGGGTTGCTGGCGTCTTTTTGTGCTGCAGCAATGGTTGCGCGTAAACCAGCTTCTGAGCCCAGCGAGCGGTGCTGAACGATGCGTTCAGGCAAACCGTTTCCCCAGAAATTTTACATTTTTAGTATAAAAAAAGCCACAGACCAATAAATACGGGCGCCAGCGGCTCCTAATTACATAGCGCGCGGCAATCGCACACGTATCGGTCCTGCCCATGGGCCGTTGGGCAGCGTCGATGGCGATACGGATTTGCCGCGCTGCGAAATGTCCAGCAGCCCGCGCAAAGCCAGCTCGCCCGCAACCTGCCTGACGCGCGGCATCAGGGTTTGCCACTCACCCGGCAGCAGGGCTCGGGCAACTTCCGAGGGACAGGCACTTAATTGCTCGCCCCGCTGTTTGATCAGGGCCAGCAGGGCGTCTTGTATTTGCAGGTCACTGGGATGCATCGCCGCTGAACATTGGGCAGGGATGGATTGAAATGCCTCAGGCAAGCTCAACAATCATTTCAATCTCCACGCAAGCGCCCATTGGCAGCTGCGCCACGCCAAAGGCGGATCTGGCATGCGCCCCCACCACCGGGCCAAACACCTGGCCCAGCAGCTCGCTGGCGCCGTTGGTGACCAGGTGATGGTCGGTAAAGTCAGCAGTGGAATTAACCAGGCTCATGACCTTGACGATGCGCGTCACATCGTTAAGGGTTTTGCCTTTGGCTGCCATCGCCGCATGCAGCGTACCCACCAGCCCGATGGCGACCACGCGCGCGGCAGCCTTGCCTTCGTCTAACGTGATGTTTTTGCCCAGCTGGCCCACCCACGCCTGGCCGTCTTTTCTGGCGATGTTGCCACTTAAAAAAATCAGGTTACCGGTTTGCACGTAAGGCACGTAGGCTGCTGCCGGTACTGAGACGGGCGGCAGCGTGATGTTCAGTTCGGCCAATTGTTTGTAAACGTCGGTTGAAAGGGTGGTCATGGCGTTTTCCTTGGGTTGATTCAGTGCAATTAAATATGACTAATGAAGATTAATGAAGACTAATCAAGATGAAGCAGGGGTTCGATGGGCATGACAGTGACCGCCACACGCAGTGCATGCTGCGCCCCGCCGCGAATCACGCCGCGCAAAGGCGATACGTCCAGAAAATCACGGCCTGTTGCAAGCGTGAGGTAGTCCTCACCCGGCACGCGGTTGTTGGTGGGGTCAAAGTCATACCACTGACCTTTTTGAGGGTCACCGCCACCGTCATCATCGGGGCAATACACCGATGCCCAGGCATGCGATGCGTCGCAGCCAACGAGGCGGGGCTGACCGGGCGGCGGCTGCGTCAACATGTAACCGCTCACGTAGCGGGCTGGCAAGCCCATCGCCCTGCAACAGGCCACCATGATGTGCGCAAAGTCCTGACACACGCCTTTACCCTGTTGCAGCGCTGCCAGAGCGGGGGTGTTGACATCGGTGCTGTCGCCGTCGTACGTCATGTGGCTGTGGATGCGTGCCATGAGGTCGGTAGCTGCGGCGACCAGCGGCACACCGGGCCTAAAACTGGGGCTTGCAAATTGAGCAAAGGCCGCACCGCGCGGCACGTACGGCGACGCAAACAAAAACTCCCAGGCGCTGTTGTACGGCGCACCGGCCCGGTAGCGGAACATGTCGCGCACGCGCTCCCACGGCAGCTGAGAAGCCGGCGCGTGCGGCTGCAGGTGGGTTTGCACCGTGCTGTGCGCCGTCACAGCCAGCTCGTCATGGCTGCCTTGCAGTGAAAAAAAGCTGCAGTTGTTGCCGTAAACGTCTTTGGTTGCCCGCAGGTGCTGCGGCTTGGGGCTGATGTCCAGACGGTGATCAAGCACAGTTTGTGCAGCGTTGCTGGGTGGGCTCAGATGCAGCACATGGTCAGCATTTTCAACTGCTGGTGTGTATTTGTAGTGGGTCTCGTGGGTCAGACTGAGCAGCATGGCGTTCAGGCTCCCAGGCTTTGACTGCCGCTGCTGGCATGGCTGAAATAGCGGCGCGAGACTGCGTCTGACAGCGCAAAAGCGGCGGACTGGCAGTGCCCAAATTCGCCGGCCAAATCGGCCGCAGCCACATCCGGCAGCCTTAGCGTTGCTGCCAGATTGGCTTGCGCGTCCGCTGCGTCGTCCGTCAGTGTCGATAGCCTGCCCCGCATCGTCTTGATCACCCAGCTGAGTGATCTGGGGTTGTCCAGGTCCTGCACCAGCAAGTCCAGCAGCGCGGGCAAGTCGCGCCTCTGCTGGTATTGCGCGTGAAAGGTGATGGTGCTGTCAAACAGCGCCACAACTGCCGAAAAGCCGCTATTGTCAAACACAGCTCTTGCCGCAAAGCTGCTTGCCAGCGCACCCGACAGCGTGGCCAGCCTTTCGATGTGGCGGCCAACGCTAAGCAGTCGCCAGCCGTCGTCGCGCATCATGCGGTCGGTTTGCGCGCCGGTGATGGCGGCCAAGTAATTGCTGGTGGTGTCCAGTGCGCGCAGGGCGTCGATGGAAGAGTAGTCGTGATGTGCCTGATGTGCCGGGGTGAACATCTCACAGCGCCTGAAAAAATCCTGTTCCATCTGCACAATCACATGCCACTGCTCTTGCGACAGGCGCTCGCGCACGGCCGACGCGGCTGACTTCAAGGCGCGCAGGTTAAAGCCCACGCTGGCTTGGTTGGCATCGGCCAGCCCAGCGATCAACGAGCGTTCAAAAACACGTTTGGCTTGTGTCGCCGCTGGCACATCGGATAGCACCAGTCCGTGGTCTGCTGCCATCTGGCTGATCCATGCCAGCAGCGGTTGCGATGACTGGTCCTCCCCGGCCAGGCTTTGCAGCGCAATTTGCGCCAGGCGCAGCGCGTTTTCAGCGCGTTCGGTGTAGCGCCCCAGCCAGAATAAATTTTCAGCCGCTCGGCTGGTCACGGGTTGCTTGCGCAGCAGTGGCAAAGCAGCCTGCGCAGCCATCGCCGAGCTGGTGTTTTGCGCGGTTTGCGTGCTGCTCGGTTTGGGGTCGCCCAAGGCCCATACGTCAGCGCTGCTGCCGCCGCGCTGCATGGACGCAATGTTTTCGTCTTTGCCCGCCAGCCGCGCCAGCCCGCCCGGTAGCACGCGCCAGCCGCCTGCGCCATCGGGCAGGGCAAACAGCCGCAGCATAGCAGCGCGCGGTGCAATCTTTTCACCTTGCCAGGTCGGCGTTTGCGCCAATGGCATATAGGCCTGCACGGTGTAGTCTTCGCCGTTGCGCAAAATGCGGCCGGCCCATTCGTCCAGTCCGCGCTGGCTTAGCGTGTGGCCGATAACCGACTCCATGCGCGAGCCCGGGTAGGTCGGTTTGATGACGCAGTTTTTTAATTGCGGCAGCATGTCCTGCATCACCGCTTGCTCACCGCACCACCAGGTGCTGAGCGACGGCAGACGCAGGGTTTCGTCCAGCAAATGTTCAGACAAGGCAGGTAGAAATCCCAGCAGCGCAGGAGACTCTAAAAACGCCGAGCCTGGTGCATTGGCCACCTGCACATGACCAGCACGTATGACCTGCAACAAGCCCGGCACGCCCAGTGTGGAGTCAGAACGTAGTTCCAGCGGGTCTAAAAACTCGTCGTCCAGCCGTTTCAAAATGCCGTGCACGGGCTCCAGCCCTTGCAGCGTTTTGAGGTACAGCTTTTCATGCCGCACCAGCAAATCGCTGCCTTCGACCAGCGTCAGCCCCAGATAGCGCGCGAGATATGCGTGCTCAAAATACGTTTCGTTATAGGGGCCGGGGGTCAGCAGAACAATGCGGCTGTCAGCGACAGGGCTGAGCGCCTTCATGCTGTTGATCAGTGAATCATATGAGTCCGCGAGGCGCTGCACCTGCATGCCGCGAAACGCCTCGGGAAACAGCATTGAAATGCTTAGTCGGTTCTCAAGCAAGTAGCCCAGCCCGGATGGCGCTTGCGTGCGCTGACCCACCACCCACCATTTGCCGTCGGGCCCGCGTGTCATGTCGAATGCAGCGATGTGTAAAAACATATTGCCCGCAGGTTGCACGCCTTGCATGGCACGGAGGTAGCCGGGGTGGCCTTGCACCAGCGCGGCGGGTAGCAAGCCTTGGCGCAGCAAGGTTTGCGGGCCGTACACGTCGGCCATCACCGCATTTAGCAAGCGGGTGCGCTGGGTGATGCCAGCTTCAATACCCGCCCAATCGCTGGGCGAAATGATCAGCGGAAACAAGTCCAGCGACCAGGGGCGCTGCGGGCCATTGGCGTCCGCATACACATTGTAGGTAACGCCGTTGTCGCGGATTTGCCTGCGCAAGTTGGCGCTGCGGTGGTTTAAGTCTTCAAAACCGTCTGTGCCCAGAAAGTTAAAAAACGTTGTCCAGCCCGGTGCAAGTCCCGCGCTTGCGTCCGATGGAGCCGTGACCTGCGACTGGGTTTGGGTGCCCTGAGATTGAGACTGCGACTGCGACTGCGACTGCAATGGCTGCGCGTGTGCGTGACCACGCAGCTCGTCAAAGTGTCCTTTGGTGGCTGGCGGCGCCAAGGCTGCGGCCAGCATGTCCGGCGATTCCTCGGCGTTTTCGGAAAAGAGTGTTTTGTTGTTATGCGGCACGTTGTCTCGTCATCACTTTAGAACGAGATCAAATTATCGCAAATCAAGCGTGAACGGAAATTCTTTCGATGCTTGAGCCGGTGCAACCTTCATCTTGCCCGGCGTGTGCCCCATCTGTAAAAAGCGACTCAGGCGGCGGCTTTCAGCTTCGTACGAATTAACGGGCAAACTGGCGTAACTCAAACCGCCAGGGTGCGACACATGGTACTGGCAGCCGCCCAGTGATCGCTCCATCCAGGTGTCAACAATGTCAAACGTGAGTGGCGCATGCACGCCAATCGACGGGTGCAATGAAGACGGCGGGTTCCACGCCTTGTAGCGCACACCGGCCACATACTCGCCCACTGTGCCGGTGTTTTGCAGCGGCAATGCGCGGCCGTTCACCGTCACCACATAGCGGCTGTCATTCAGGCCAGTGGCCTTGACTTCGATTCGCTCCAGCGACGAATCGACATAGCGCGCCGTGCCAGTGGATGAGCCTTCTTCTCCCATCACATGCCACGGCTCCAGCGCGTTGCGCAGGGTCAGTTCCATACTGCTGACTTTGACCTCACCAATCATGGGGAAGCGGAACTCAAAGTGCGGTTCAAACCAGGCCATGTCAAACGCGTAGCCTGCTTCGTTCAGTTCTGTCAGCACGTCCTTGAAGTCCATGCGCACCAGCGATGGCAACAAGAAGCGGTCATGCAGCTCGGTGCCCCAACGGGTCAGGCGGTTGCTGGCTTGCAGATACGATTTGTTCCAAAAGTGCGCCACCAATGCGCGCAGCAGCAACTGCTGGGCAATGCTCATGCGGGCGTGTGGCGGCATCTCGAAGGCACGCAGTTCCAGCAGGCCCAAGCGACCTGTCGATGAATCTGGTGAATAGAGCTTGTCGATACAAAACTCGCTGCGATGGGTGTTGCCGGTCACGTCAACAAGAATATTGCGCAGCGTGCGGTCAACAATCCAAGGCGGCATGTTTTGGCCGTATTTCTCGCGGTTGACTGCTATCTCGCGCATGGCGATTTCCAGCTCGTACAACTGGTCATTGCGCGCTTCGTCAACGCGCGGGGCCTGACTTGTGGGGCCAATGAACATGCCGGAGAACAAGTAGCTCAGCGATGGGTGGTTGTGCCAGTACGCGACCAGGCTGGCCAGCACTTCTGGCTTGCGCAAAAACGGGCTGTCTGCGGGCGTAGCACCGCCCATCACAAAGTGGTTGCCACCGCCCGTGCCGGTGTGGCGGCCATCGGTCATGAACTTTTCTGCCGACAAGCGCGTCTCGTGCGCGGCTTGGTATAAAAACTCGGTGTGTGCCACCAGTTGGCCCCAGTTTTCAGCCGGGTGAATATTGACTTCAATCACGCCTGGGTCCGGCGTAACAGCCAGTACCTTCATGCGTGGGTCGCGCGGCGGTGGGTAGCCTTCGAGCACGATTTTCAGCTTCAGGCTTTCCGCTGTCGCCTCAATTGCGGCTAACAAATCGAGGTAGTCCTCCAGCCTCTCCATAGGAGGCATGAAAATGTAGAGCGCACCTAACTCGCCTTTGACACTCTTCAAACCAGCCGTTTTGGCATCTGCCTCTGCCTTGGCTTTCGGGCCGTTGGCCCGCTTAGGGTCACGCACTTCAATGCACAGTGCAGTTCGCGTCAGCCACGCAGCTGACTCAAACGCATTCGGCACGCGAGCTGAACCGTCAACTGTCTGCGACATCATGGGTTGAGGCGCGCTGGTGGGTTGCAGCACGCGCCTGGCCTCATACCTTGGCGGTACGCCGTGTTTGAAGCCTGATAAATATTGCTCTACCCGTTGGGTCGTGGTTTGCAGGCGTTGGTTGACTGGCAAACTGGCGTTGTAGCGCCCGACAAATGCGGCGGCTTGCGGCAAAGCGCTGCGCGGCGCGAATGGATCTTCTTCTGGCGTGTAGGGATTGTCGGTTTTAGACACCCACGGCACAGAATCTAGCGGCAAGCGGTAGCCCATCGGCGAATCGCCCGGCATGAGGTACATGCGTTCGCCCCTGAAGAACCAGGGGGCGGTCGTCCACGCTGGTCCGGCCAGCGGTGCGACAGAACCCGGTACGACAGGTCGCGGCTTCAAAGGCAGCACGTAGCCGACAACCGAGTCCAAGCCCTGCATGAACACGCGCCGCAACCGCTCACGCTCCATCGCATCGTCAAGTTTTGACTCAAACGGATCTACATTGACAGGCAAGCGGCGCTCGCGCCACAGGTAGTACCAAACATCCTCAAAACCTGGCGTGATGTGGTCAGGCGGCAAACCCAGTTTGTCGGCCAGCGTGGCGGTAAAGCGGGCGGCGTCTTGCGCGGTGTAGTTGCACGGTTCAGACTCGTTGGCAAATAAGGCCGGGTTTTGCCAGACGGGTTGGCCGTCCCGGCGCCAAAAAATACTCAGTGCCCAGCGGGGCAATTGCTCACCCGGGTACCACTTGCCCTGGCCAAAATGCAAAAAGCCGCCTTGACCATATTCAGCCCGCAGCTTTTGCACCAGTTGGGTCGCGTAGCCGCGCTTGGTCGGGCCCAGCGCATCGATGTTCCATTCAGCGCCGTCTGGGTCATTTGTTGCCACAAAGGTTGGCTCGCCGCCCATCGTCAGGCGCACATCCCCCGCAGCCAGGTCACGGTCTACTGCCTCGCCGAGTGCCTGCACCGCGGCCCATTGCTCGTCGGTGTAAGGCTTGGTCACGCGGGGGGATTCGTAAATCCGCGTCACGCCCATGTGGTGGCCAAATTCGACTTCAGACTCATCCACCCCGCCTTCAATCGGCGCTGCGCTTGATGGCTCGGGCGTGCAGGCCAGCGGGATGTGGCCTTCACCCGCCATCAAGCCCGATGTCGGGTCCAAGCCGACCCAGCCTGCGCCGGGCAAAAACACCTCGCACCAGGCGTGCAGGTCGGTAAAGTCTTTTTCAGTGCCGCTGGGGCCGTCAAGTGACTTGACATCGGCTTTAAGTTGAATCAAATACCCCGACACAAAGCGCGCGGCCAGCCCCAAGTGGCGCAGCAGCTGCACCAGCAGCCAGCCCGTGTCTCGGCACGAGCCCAGTGCTTTGTCAAGCGTTTCCTCAGGCGTTTGCACGCCCGGTTCCATGCGGATGGTGTACTTGATGTCTTTTTGCAGCCGCTGGTTGATGTAAACCAAAAAGTCGTTCGTGCGGCGCGGCGTGCGGTCAATTTTGTCCAGGTAGGCCTGGAGCAGCGGCGTGGCGGGCTCTACTGCCAAATAAGGCAGCAGCTCTTGCGCCATGGCGTCTGAATACTTGAACGGGAACTCCTCCGCCTCAGGCTCCAGAAAAAAGTCAAACGGGTTCAGCGTGACCATATCAACCACCATGTCCACCGTCACTTTGAATTCCCGCGTCGGCTTGGGGAAGACCAGCCGCGCCTGGTAGTTGGCAAACGGGTCTTGCTGCCAGTTGACGAAATGGTCCGCAGGCTCAACCTTTAGCGAATACGACAAAATTTGCGTTCGGCTGTGCGGGGCCGGGCGCAGGCGCACAATTTGTGGGCCGAGGGTGACCAAGCGGTCGTATTTGTAGTGAGTAATGTGGCTGAGGGCGACGTGAATGGACAAGGTGGGCTCGCTTTGTGGTGACCCCGCATACTAGCAAGAGATAAGCCAAAAACAGCTTGTGTCGGCTGAAATAGGCGCTTGCCCGTTGAACATAGAGTCATGCGAGCGGCGTTTGACGACAAAAAAGGGTTTTGTGGGGTACAAATTCGCGTCACATGACGGCATTCGCCCAGCGCGGTTGCTGGCCGGATGGCTGTCGGGCTTTGCCCTAGGCGTGGCGCTACAGCTTTGGCAAGCCGAGCTGTTTGGACTGCTGCCCTACGCACTGTTAATTGCCGCGGCTTTGGTCGGGCTTGGCGGGCTAATGCGGCTGCTGCAACTGCAGCAGCCGGTCATGCGGCCCTGGCTTGCCTTGCTGTTGGCATTTGTGCTTTCAGCCGCTTTGGGCTTTGGCCTGACCGGCCTTCGAGCCAGCCTGTTTGCAGACACCGCTTTAAACCCGGCGCTCGAAGGCCCGGACATAGAAGTCACCGGCCAAATCGTGTCCATGCCGCAGGTAGGAGAAGACGGGGTGCGATTTCGGCTAAGCGTGGCTTCTGCGCGACTAAAGGGCGAAGCGGTCAGCCTGCCGCCGCAGATTGCGCTGGGTTGGTATTCAGGTTTTGGCGCCAAACCGACAAAAGCCCCGGTGGCTGACGGTGACCCCGAGCCACCGGAGTTTTCAATGGAACTCCAGCGCAAGCCGCAAGCTTTGCGTGCAGGCGACAACTGGCAAATGACGGTGCGCCTCAAAGCACCACATGGCAACAGCAATCCGCATGGGTTTGACTACGAGTTGTGGCTGTGGGAGCAGGGTCTGCAAGCCACCGGCTATGTGCGCACCAGCAAAAGCGACGCGCCTCCCAAAAAGCTCGGCAGCAGCTGGGCGCACCCGGTCGAGCGCGCTCGTCAGTCGGTACGCGAAGCGATTTACGCGCGGGTCGACGACCGCAAAATGGCCGGCGTGCTGGCCGCGCTGGTGGTGGGCGACCAAAACGCGATTGAGCGCGCTGATTGGGATGTTTTCAGGGCGACCGGCGTGGCGCATTTGATGAGCATCTCTGGCCTTCACATCACCATGTTCGCTTGGGGCGCATCGCTGGTGATTGGCTGGCTCTGGCGGCGTTCTGCCAGGCTGACGCCAGGGATTTGCCTGTGGCTGCCCGCCAGCAGCGCGGGCGCGTGGGGCGGCCTAGCGTTGGCCGCGCTGTACGCCTTGTTTTCTGGCTGGGGCGTACCGGCGCAGCGCACCATCTGGATGCTGGCGAGCGTCGTTGTTCTCAGGCAAAGCGGCAGGCAGTGGCCTTGGCCGCTGGTGTGGCTGCTGGCCATGGCTGTGGTGGTGGCGCTCGACCCTTGGGCGTTGATGCAAGCTGGGTTCTGGCTGTCGTTTGTAGCGGTTGGGGTTTTGTTTGCGTCAGCATCGCCATCAGTCGAAAAGATAAATGCTACTGATTCAGGAGCTGCTCGCGCCCGAATCTATTGGTCTGCAGGCATAAATAGCAGTCAAAAATGGCCTAAAACGGCGGTTTTGACGTCCTGGGTAGCAAAACTCGCTCCAAAGGTGACAGCTGCGGCCCGCGAGCAGTGGGTCATCACGCTGGCGCTCACGCCACTCACACTTTTGTTGTTTAACCAGGTCTCCCTGGTCGGCTTGCTGGCCAACGCGGTGGCGATTCCCTGGGTGACGCTGGTGGTGACGCCTCTGGCGATGGCGGGCGTGCTGTGGTCACCGCTGTGGGACGCAGCGGCGCTGGCGACGCAGGGCTTGACGTATTTATTGCAATGGCTTGCCAGCTTTTCATGGGCCTCTATCAGTGTGGCTGCTGCGCCGCTATGGTGTGCGCTGGCCGGTGTATCAGGCGGTGCGCTGCTGGCTCTGCGCTTGCCTTGGCACTTTCGGGCACTGGGCCTGCCGCTGCTGCTGCCGGTGTTGCTGTGGCAGCCGCTGCGCCCTGAGGGTGGGCAATTTGAAATTTTGGGCGCTGACATTGGGCAGGGCAATGCGCTGATCGTCCGAACGGCCACCCACAGCCTGGTGTACGACACGGGCCCCAAGTTTTCACGCGAAAGCGATGCCGGCAACCGCGTTTTGGTGCCGCTGCTCCGAGCCATGGGCGAGAAAATTGACCTGCTGATGCTGAGCCACCGCGACAGCGACCACATTGGCGGTGCTGCTGCGGTGCTGGCCATACAGCCTCAAGCACGGCTGGTCAGCTCGATTGAAGACGGCCACGAGCTGCAGGCGGTGCGTCCATCTGAACGCTGCCTGGCTGGGCAAACGTGGCGCTGGGACGGGGTTGATTTTGAGGTGCTGCACCCGCTGCCTGCGGACTACGACAGCCCCACCAAATCAAACGCCATGAGCTGCGTGCTGCGCATTTCAAACGGGGCGCGAACCGCCTTGCTGGCTGGCGACCTGGAGGCCGCGCAGGAGCTTCGGCTGGTTGGCAACCCCGCTATGCAGACAAAACTCAAAGCCGATTTTTTGCTGGTGCCGCACCACGGCAGCAAAACATCGTCTACCGGGGCTTTTTTAGACGCTGTACAGCCGCAATTGGCACTGGCGCAGGCGGGCTATCGCAACCGCTTTAACCACCCGGTTGATTCGGTGCTGGATCGATACCGTGAACGGCGCATTCAGGTCATCCAGTCACCGAGCTGCGGTGCAGCGATGTGGAGCAGTCAGCAGCCCGGCGGCGTGCTGTGCCAACGAGACCTGGGAAGGCGCTACTGGCAGCATCGGGTGCAATAAAAGCGCGGACACCTTATTTTTTGGCGCATAACTTGCTAAGCTCTATGCAGACAACACCACGAATGCCGACGGAGATAAAGCCATGTTGCCGATGTTTGATGAAATGAACGCTTCTGCTGAAACTGTGCGGGACCACTACCAGCTCTACTGCAATTGGCTGCAGCGCCAGCCCGACGCCACCATGCAGGCCCGGCGCCAAGAGGCTGAAATGATTTTCCGGCGCGTCGGCATCACCTTTGCCGTGTACGGCGCAAAAGACGAAGAGGCCGGAACTGCGAACGGCGGTACTGAACGCCTCATTCCATTCGATCTGATCCCCCGCATCATCCCCGCGCATGAGTGGGCCAGCATGGAAAAAGGCTTGGTGCAGCGTGTTACCGCTCTCAACCGCTTTATTCACGACGTGTACCACGGGCAAGAAATTTTGAAAGCCGGCATTGTGCCGTCAGAGCAGATCTTTCAAAACGCCCAGTTCCGCCCCGAGATGATGGGCGTCGATGTGCCGGGCAACATCTATTCGCACATCAGCGGCATTGACATCGTTCGTGCGCCAGATGCGCAAGGCAATGGTGAATATTACGTGCTGGAAGACAACCTGCGCGTGCCCAGCGGCGTGAGCTACATGCTGGAAGACCGCAAAATGATGATGCGCCTGTTCCCTGAGCTGTTTAGTGAAAACCGCGTTGCCCCGGTCGCGCATTACCCCGACCTGCTGCTGGAGACCCTGCGCGCATCCGCCCCGCCCGCCACGGCTGACCCGACCGTCGTGGTGCTGACGCCCGGCATGTACAACTCCGCGTATTTTGAGCACGCTTTTTTGGCCCAGCAAATGGGCATCGAGCTGGTGGAGGGTCAAGACCTTTTCGTCAAAGACAATTTTGTGTACATGCGCACCACGCGTGGCCCCAAGCGTGTTGATGTGATTTACCGCAGGGTTGACGACGATTTTCTCGACCCACTCGCCTTCCGGCCTACGTCCACCCTGGGCTGCGCGGGCTTGCTCAATGTGTACCGCAGTGGCAATGTGGCGCTGTGCAACGCGATTGGAACGGGCGTAGCCGACGACAAATCGATTTACCCCTACGTGCCGAAAATGATCGAGTTTTACCTGGGCGAAAAACCGATTTTGAAAAATGTGCCGACCTACATGTGCCGCAACGCAGAAGACCTGAAGTACACGCTGGCCAATTTAAAAGACCTGGTGGTCAAAGAAGTGCACGGCGCGGGCGGCTACGGCATGCTGGTCGGGCCTGCGTCGACCAACGCCGAGATTGAAGACTTTCGCGCGGCACTGCTGGCCAATCCGTCAGGCTACATCGCGCAACCCACCCTCAGCCTGTCAACTTGCCCGACCTATGTTGAAAGTGGTGTTGCACCGCGTCACATTGATTTGCGGCCGTTTGTACTGAGCGGCAAAGAAGTGCAAATGGTGCCCGGCGGCTTGACCCGCGTGGCGCTCAAAGACGGCTCGCTGGTCGTCAATTCCTCGCAAGGCGGTGGTACCAAAGACACCTGGATTCTGGAGGCTGATGTGCCTCTGCAATCGCAGTCCCAATCGCAATCACAAGGAGGTAAATAACATGCTGTCTAGAACTGCTGATCACCTTTTCTGGATGTCTCGCTACACCGAGCGGGCAGAGAACACAGCCCGTATGCTGGACGTGAACTACCAAACCTCGATGTTGCCGCAATCTGCGGGCGCTGCGCTCGTCGGCTGGGACGGCCTGCTGACGATCAGCGAGCTCAAGCCTGCCTACACCGCCAAATACGGCGAAGTGATTCTGCCGCGCGACGTGATGGACTTCATGGTGCGCGACGAAGAAAATCCGTCGAGCATCATCTCGTGCCTGAAAAACGCTAGGGAAAACGCCCGGGCTGTGCGCGGCACACTCACCACCGAAGTCTGGGAGACTGAAAACCAGACTTATCTGGAGATTTATCGCAAGCTCAATGCAGGCGATTTTGAGCGTGACCCGTCGCAGTTTTTTGAGTGGGTCAAGTTCCGCTCCCATCTATCGCGCGGCGTGACCGCCGGCACTATGCTGCAAGACGAGGCGTTTCATTTCTTGCGCCTCGGCACTTTTTTAGAGCGCGCAGACAACACGGCACGCTTGGTGGACGTGAAATTTCACGCCGTTCAAAGCGACTTTTTAGGCCTGGCCACGGCCAAAGACCAAGAGTTTGATTTTTACCACTGGAGCTCAATTTTGCGCAGCGTGTCGGGCTTTGAGATCTACCGAAAGGTTTACCGCGACGTCATCAAACCCGAGCGCGTGGCCGAGCTCTTGATACTGCGCGCCGACATGCCGCGTTCGCTGCTGGGCTGCCTGAACGAAGTCATGAACAACCTGGCCATGGTGACCAGCAACGCATCAAGTGAAACACAACGCAGCGCAGGTAAGCTGCGCTCAGACCTGCAGTTCGCGCGCATCGACGAAATTCTGGCCAACGGCCTGCACGCGTTCCTCACGCAGTTCCTGGACCGTGTGAATGAACTGGGCTCGCACCTGAGCCGTGAGTTTTTAGTGCCGGCGACGACTTGAAACTACACGTCCAGCACACTACTGACTACCGCTATTCTGCGCCGCTGCGCTACGCGCTGCAAACGCTGTGGCTCATGCCGCAGTCCAGCCCCGCACAAACGGTGAACTTCTGGAGTGTGGGCGCGCCTGAAAAGCTATTTACACAAACCGACGCTTTCGGCAACATCGTCGAGTCATACACCTTCGTGGGAACAGAAGCCGACAACGTGCGCTGGAGCCTGGTCAACGCCGCCGGTGATGTTGAGACCCATGGCGTGGCCGAATTCACGGATATTGATGCCCTGCCGCATCCGTACTTTTTCTTGCGCGGCACAACGCTGGCCGAGCCGCATTTCCAGCTTGCTGAGTTTGGCAGGCAGTTCATCGCCCAGAGCGTTGACGGCAGTGCCAGTTTGCCAGCTCTACTGGCCCTGAGCGCAGGCGTGATGGGTGCGATCAGCTACAAAAAAGATAGCTCAAACGTGACCACAACGGCCCTGGAAGCCTTCACCGCCGGCAGTGGCGTGTGCCAGGACCAGGCCCACGTCATGGTCGCCATTTGCCGCAGCCTGGGCTACCCGGCGCGTTATGTCAGCGGCTACTTTTACGCCGCCAACGAGCCGGACCTGGCCAGCCACGCGTGGGCCGACGTGTGTCTGGACGTCGCCACACGCCGCTGGGTCAGCATCGACATCACCCACGCCTGCCTGATTGACGAACGTCATATTCGCCTGGCCATGGGCGGCGACTACAACGCCTGCCCACCCGCCAAAGGTGTGCGCCGAGGCGGTGGTGACGAGTCGATGACAGTAACGATCACGATTGAGCCAGTTTGAGCCTGGCTGTGATTGTTTTGAGCCAATTTAGGTATTAAATTGGCCTCTAGCCCAGTAGATACGAGCGCAAGCAGCTATTTATTTGATAGTAATTATTGTCCGCCCGCACGCTGAACCCCAGATTTTTACGACAATAAAAAACTACGAAGGCTCAAAAAGTAGGCTGAATCAACTTGCGTTTTTGACCGGTAAAGTTGATAATTATAAGTAATTACGCAAAATAATCTTGAATTTCACCCATCATTCCCAGCTAGTTCTGCATTGCCAACATCACCCGAACTCGCCATGCGCCTGGTCCAGAACTCCCTGCATCAAGAAGTTGCCAGCACGCTGCGGGAAGAGATTTTTGCGGGTGCGCTGGCTCCAGGTAGTTTTATCGACGAAGTGGCGCTGTGCGCCCGGCTCAAAATCTCGCGTACGCCACTGCGCGAGGCGCTGAAGGTGTTGACGTCTGAAGGGTTGCTGCGCCACGAGCCGCGACGCGGCTGCTTTGTCAATGAAGTCACCGAGCAGGATCTGGACGATATCTTCCCGGTCATTGCGCTGCTGGAAGGGCGCTGTGCCTACGAGGCAGCACGTAACGCCAGCGATGCTGACCTGCAAGAGCTAAGCGCACTGCATGACAAGCTGCAAGGCCATGCCAAAGCCGGGCGCATCACGGATTACTACGCGGTGAATTTTGCGATTCACGAGGCGATTATTTTGCTGGCCAACAACCGCTGGTTGAGCCAGAGCATTGCCGATTTGCGCAAGATTCTGAAGCTGTCGCGTTTGCAGTCGCTAGGTGCACCAGGCCGACTGGCGCAAAGCCTGTCAGAGCACATGACGGTGTTTGCCGCGCTTAAAAGCCGTGACAGCGAAGGCGCAGAAGCGGCCATGCGTACGCACCTGACGCGCCAGCGTGAGGCGCTGCGCTGGCTATCGCGCAGCCAAAATTCGAGGTTTGCGTTATGACCCCGCCCGATTGGCTCAATCGGGGTGTCTCGCGGCTCAGGGGCGACATCAAACCTGAAAATAACGCATTAAAACTGCCTGCAGCCCAAGATGCACGGGTGCAAGCAGCTCCTAAAAAAATAGCGGCTGAGGAGCCACCAACCAACGGACGATCGACCCGTGACCGCCTCAAGGCCACCTTGCGGCAAAAAGAAGAAGCCCTGTCTCCGCGCGTGTTACGCCGCACCTTGCAAGAACTTCGCGCCATCATCGAACCGCAGGTGAGTGAGGTCGAAGGCGGCTTGCGCGCCAAAGGCGTAGCTGGCTGGTATGCCCAGGCTGCCCCGAATGAGCGGCGCGACATGTGGCTGCTGATGAGTGAGCAGTTTGTAGCCGATGCGCAAAAAACCCAAGCTGCCCAGACCCAGTTTGCGGCGCTGATAGGTACAGCTGACGAAGCAGTGGCCGAAGTACGGTTGCGCCGCGCCACGGTGTCACCGCGCAGGCGACTGCTGCAACGCTTTAGCGCCTTCCCGGAAGGCATTCGCTTTTTGGTTGACTTGCGGGCCGACATGTTGCCGCATCTGAAAAGCGACAAGCGTCTGGCGGCGCTGGATGTGGAGATGGAATACATGTTCTCGACCTGGTTTGACGTGGGCTTTTTAGACCTGCGCCGCATCAGCTGGGACTCGCCGGCCTCGCTGATTGAAAAACTCATCAAGTACGAAGCAGTGCATGACATCAAAAGCTGGTCCGATGTGAAGAATCGGCTTGATTCTGACCGTCGCTGCTACGGGTTTTTTCATCCGCGGCTGCCCGATGAACCGCTGATTTTTGTTGAGGTGGCCCTGATGCACGAGGTGGCGGGC
>JANYED010000201.1 GCA_025363315.1 Polaromonas sp. | reverse complement strand
TTGAAAGTTTTTTCATGAAAATTCACGAGTACCAAGGCAAGGAAATCTTGCGTCAGTTTGGTGTGCCAGTGCCGCGCGGCATTGCGGCATTCACGGTGCAAGAGGCGGTAGAAGCAGCCCAAAAACTCGGTGGCCCGGTGTGGGTGGTCAAGGCGCAAATTCATGCAGGCGGGCGCGGCAAGGGCGGCGGCGTGAAGGTTGCCAAAACGATTGAAGATGTCAAACGCATCTCGGGTGAGATTTTGGGCATGCAGCTGGTCACGCACCAGACTGGCCCTGCTGGACAAAAAGTCCGCCGCCTTTACATTGAAGACGGCGCGGACATTCAAAAAGAATATTACGTGTCGTGCGTGACTGACCGCGCCACGCAAAAAGTCGCCTTCATTGCCTCGTCTGAAGGCGGCATGGACATCGAAGAAGTGGCACACAGCCACCCCGAGAAAATCATCAAGCTGTTTGTGGACCCGCTGGTCGGCCTGACGGACGCGCAGGGCAAAGAGCTGGCTGCGGGCATCGGCATGCCGGCTGATTCCGTCGCGCAAACTCTCGACATTCTGCAAAAGCTCTACAAGTGCTACATGGACACCGACGCGTCGCTGGTGGAGATCAACCCGCTGAACCGCAACGGCAAAGGCGAAGTGATGGCGCTCGACGCAAAGTTCAACTTTGACCCGAACGCGCTGTTCCGCCATGCCGACATCGTGGCGTACCGCGACTTGGACGAAGAAGACGCAGCTGAAGTCGAAGCCAGCAAGTTTGACTTGGCCTACATCAGCCTGGACGGCAACATTGGCTGCCTGGTTAATGGCGCGGGTCTGGCCATGGCCACCATGGACACCATCAAGCTGTTTGGCGGCGAGCCTGCCAACTTCTTAGACGTGGGCGGTGGCGCTACGGCTGAAAAGGTGACTGAAGCCTTCAAGATCATGCTGAAAAACCCGGAAGTCAAAGGCATTTTGGTCAATATTTTCGGCGGCATCATGAAGTGCGACACGATTGCTGAAGGTGTGATCACAGCCTGCAAAGCCACCAACCTGTCAGTACCGCTGGTGGTGCGCATGAAGGGCACGAATGAGGATTTAGGCAAAAAGATGCTGGCCGAGTCAGGCCTGCCCATCATTGCAGCGGACACCATGGCCGATGCGGCAACAAAAATCGTCGAAGCCGTCAAATGAATTTGGTACACCCCCGATGCGCCTTTGGCGCTTCCCCCTCAAGGGGGCGGCCACATGTGGCCTGGCAAAGCCAGTTCCACTGCGGCCACTTGGTAAAACCCCTCCCAAACATCACCAAATGAGGTCGTTATGAGCATTTACATCAATAAAAACACCAAAGTCATCACGCAGGGCATCACCGGCAAAACAGGCCAGTTCCACACCCGCATGTGCCGCGACTACGCCAACGGCAAAGAAGCCTTTGTGGCGGGCGTGAACCCCAAAAAAGCAGGCGAAGACTTTGAAGGCATTCCGATTTACGCCAACGTAACCGAGGCCGCCAAAGCCACAGGCGCAACGGTATCGGTGATTTACGTGCCGCCAGCAGGCGCCGCTGCAGCTATTTTGGAAGCGGTTGAAGCCAACCTCGATTTGGCCATTTGCATTACAGAAGGCATCCCCGTGCGCGACATGCTGATGGTGCGCAACCGCATGAAGGCCAAAGAAGCTGCTGGCGGCAAAAAAACGCTACTGCTGGGCCCCAACTGCCCCGGTCTCATCACGCCTGAAGAAATCAAAATCGGCATCATGCCCGGCCACATTCACCGCAAGGGCCGCATTGGCGTGGTCAGCCGCTCGGGCACATTGACGTATGAAGCCGTGGCGCAATTGACTGAAATTGGCCTGGGCCAGTCCAGCGCAGTGGGCATTGGCGGCGACCCCATCAATGGCTTAAAGCACATCGACGTGATGCGCGCCTTCAATGACGACCCAGACACCGACGCCGTCGTCATGATTGGCGAAATTGGCGGCCCGGACGAAGCCGAAGCTGCCGAGTGGTGCAAGCTGCATATGAAAAAGCCCATCGTCGGCTTTATCGCTGGCGTGACAGCCCCGGCAGGCAAGCGCATGGGCCATGCGGGCGCACTGATTTCTGGCGGTGCTGATACAGCGGATGCCAAATTGGAAATCATGGAAGCCTGCGGCTTTACAGTCACGCGCAACCCGTCAGAAATGGCGAAATTGCTGAAGGCGCTGCTGTAACCCTGACTGGCATGCCTGGCGGATAAGCATTACTACGAATCGCGGCCTGAAGGCCAGAGCGTACACTCGACAAAAAAAGCGCTGATCAGCGCTTTTTTAACTTATAACGATGGAGCAAACATGATTTTTGGACTCGACTTCACCTCCCCACTGTTCTGGAGCGCGTTCGGCTCCATTGTTTTGGCGAACATTGTTTTGTCGGGCGACAACGCCGTGGTGATTGCAATGGCTGCGAGGACACTCAAGCCCGAGCAGCGAAACAAGGCGATTTTTTGGGGCAGCGCTGCCGCCATCTTGATGCGGATCATCCTGACCATCGTCGCGATTCAATTGCTGACGCTCCCGTATCTGAAAATCATTGGTGCGGTGCTGCTGGTCTACATTGGTGTTGACTTGCTCAAGGGCGAGGACGAAAACGACGGCAACGGCAAGGAAATTAACGGCATGATGGCGGCCATCCGCACCATTTTGATCGCCGACCTGGTCATGAGCCTAGACAACGTGCTGGCGGTGGCAGCAGCGGCCAAAGGCAATTTGCCGCTGCTGGTGTTGGGTCTGCTGATCAGCATTCCGCTGATTGTGTTTGGCGCCACGCTGCTGACCAAGGTGATGGAGCGCTTTCCGATCATCATCACCATTGGCGCGGCGCTGCTGGGCTTTTTGGCGGGCGAGATGTTGTTGACCGATCCGGCCGTCACCACCCGATTCGGCGCGGTCAGTGAACAAACGGTGACTTTTGGCGGGGTTTTGGGTGCGGTTTTGGTGGTGGCGCTGGGCACTTACCTGACCAAGCGACAGAAGAAAACCGCCACCTTATAAATGTCCGCAAATAACCGCAAAGCGCCTATTTGCAACAAAAGGTTAATATTGCGTGACAATGTTGCTTGCGCCCTGCCATGGTGTCTATTACCGTTTCCTGCCTAATAGTCGTACGACTGACGGATATCGGTTAGGCCGATTTGCCAAAGTTTTGGCGTTGTCACACCGTAAAGTCAATTGCGTTCGGCCAAACTGATGCAGGAACAGGCGATTCGGCTTACCAGACTACACAATTCATCAACATGAGCGGAGTCGAATTTGACAAGACCAGCGCGACAATCCAGTCGCTGGACGTGCTCACTGCAAATGTTTTGAGTGCCGATAGACCCCTTTACGTAAAAATACAGTCAAGAAAATACGAAGAGCAGCAAGTACCTTATAAATGATTTACGAGATATGCGCCGAAACAGATCCGGGCTTGGCACGGGACAACAACGAGGATGCCATCGCATTTGATCTGTCGACCGGATTGTGTATTCTTGCTGATGGCATGGGTGGTTACAACGCAGGTGAAGTGGCCAGCGGCATGGCCACCGCATTTATCGAATCAGAAATGAGCCGGTGGCTCGCCCAGGCGGGGCTGGACGCAAATTCCAAAGAAGTCAAGCGCGCTCTGGAAATTTGCGTGCAGAACGCCAACCATTCAATTTTCAATGCTGCTAACTCCAACCCACAGTACACCGGGATGGGGACAACGCTGGTCGTAGGTGTGTTTCAGGCGGGTCGGCTGGTGCTGGGGCACATTGGAGACTCGCGTTGCTACCGCTTGCGGGGCGATACTTTCGAACAAATCACCAAAGACCATTCCTTGTTGCAAGAGCAAATCGAAGCCGGGCTGATAACGCCAGAACAGGCGCTGACTTCTGCCAATAAAAACCTGGTCACAAGGGCGCTGGGGGTAGAAGATGCGGTTTTGCTGGACGTGACAGAGCATCGGGTAGATGCGGGCGATATTTATGTGATGTGTTCTGATGGCTTGTCTGATATGGTTCGTGATGAGGCCCTGGCAGACATCATGCTGAGCCGTGCTACGCTTGAGCAAAAATGCACAAACTTGATCAGCGCAGCAAACGCCAACGGGGGCCGGGATAATATTTCTGTGCTGTTGGTGCATGCAGTAGAGCCAACGGTCAAACGCAGTCTTTTGTCCAGAATAATGGGAAAGTAGAATGTTGAATTTATTCAAAGCACCCGAGAGCCGCACATGCCGAAAATGATTGTTTCCATTGATGGTGTCGTGATCAAGGAAGTTCAGCTGACGAAAGACCGTACATCGTTGGGTCGCCGACCGTATAACGACATCGTAATTGACAACCTGGCCGTCAGTGGCGAACATGCCGTTCTGCAAATGTCAGGCACTGACGTTCATCTTGAAGACCTCAACAGCACCAACGGAACGTACGTCAATGGCAAGGCTGTCAAGAAGCAGCTTTTGCAGAACAACGACACCGTGGAAATCGGCAAGTACAAAATCAAGTACGTCAATGAAGCTGCTGATTCAGGGTATGAAAAAACAGTGGTGTACAAAGCTGGCTCGGCTCCTTTTGCGGCCACGCCAGCCGGGGCCGCCACAGCAGCTGTACCACTGACGTCGTCAAGCCCGTCTGGCAGTAGCGCCGCGATCAAGGTCATGACTGGCGCTGCAGCCGGCCGCGAAGTTCCGCTGGTCAAAGTGGTCACCACCATTGGCAAACCGGGTGTTGCAGTAGCTGCCATCACCAAAAGGCCGCACGGCTTCGTTATCGCGCATGTGGAAGGTGCGAGCAGGCCATCCGTGAACGGCGCAGCCATCGGCGCTGAACCTGTGGCATTGAAAAACGGCGACATGCTAGAGCTGGCCGGCACCGAGATGCAGTTTGTGCAGCATTAAAAACACTTAACACCAGGTTTTTAGACAAGGGCACGCGTGCCAGCTTGACGCCTGCCCGGTAGCGCAATGCAATTTCTCCTCAAGCACTGGCAGCGCGTTGCGGTCACATTGATTCCCCTGGTGTTCGCCTTGTTGCATGCCAGCGGCGTGCTACAAATCGACGTGCTCGGGCGGCTCGACGACATCATTTATGACGCTCGCCTGCGCGCTACGATGCCCAAGACTTTGGACGAACGCATTGTTATCGTCGATATCGACGAAAAAAGCCTGGCAGAAATAGGTCGATGGCCTTGGGGACGCAACAAAATGGCTGAGCTCGTATATGAGCTGCGAACCCGGCAAAAAGTGGCGATGATCGGCTTAGACGTTGTGTTTGCTGAGGCGGATGACAGCTCAGGCCTGAAGCAACTGCGTCAGCTCGCTGAAAACGAGCTCAAGGACCAACCCAAGTTTTCTGCAAAGCTGGGGCAGCTACAGCCCCAACTTGACTACGACGCGCTGTTTGCTAAAGCCATTGAAAATCAGCCTGTGGTGCTAGGCTACTACCTGACCAGCGACCGCGACGGCCGGGTCAATGGCGTGCTGCCTCAGCCTGTCTTGGATGCGCAGCTTTTACAGGGCCGCTCTGTCAAATTCACCAGCTGGAGCGGCTACGGCGCAAACATTGCCGAGCTGGCCACAGCTGCACCTATCGGCGGCTTTTTTAATTCGATCACGGAAAGTGACGGCGTGGTGCGGTCTATCCCCTTGTTGGCCGAGTTTAAGGGGCAGTATTACGAGTCGCTGTCGCTCGCCATGTTTCGCATGCTGGTGGGCTCACCACATGTCGAACCTGGTTTTCCCAAAGAAAAATTCCTCAGCCGTAACTACCAAGGACTCGAGAGCATTTTGCTCAAGCAGGATGGTAAAACGCTGGCAATTCCTGTCGACGCAAGAGTGGCAACACTCGTACCCTTTCGGGGCAATGGGGGCGCCGCTGGTGGCTCGTTTCGTTATGTTTCTGCTGCCGACATGCTCGCAAAACGCATTGCGCCTGACACGCTCAAGGGCAAAATAGTGTTGTTGGGCACCACGGCGCCCGGCCTGTTGGACCTTCGCGTGACGCCTGTGGGCGAAACCTACCCCGGCGTTGAAACGCATGCCAATGTGATTTCAGGTTTTTTAGACGGCAAGATTTTTGTCAAACCTGACTATGCAGCCGGGTTTGAAGTGATTGTTTTAATTTTGTCGGGTTTGACACTGGCTTTTGCATTGCCTTTTTTGACTGCGCCCAGCGCCGTAGCAACTAGCGTGGCGATCATCGGCGCGCTGGTGGGCCTTAATCTTTGGCTGTACGTGAACGATGGGCTGGTGTTGCCGCTGGCCAGTGCGCTGGTGATGGCGTTCACCGCGTTTGCATTGAACATGAGCTACGGCTACTTTGTTGAAAGCAAGTCCAAACGCGACTTGGCCAATCTTTTTGGCACCTACGTACCGCCCGAACTCGTGGACGAAATGGTCAAAGACGCTGGCAGCTACAACATGAAGGCCACGACGAAAGAACTGACCGTCATGTTCTGCGACATGCGCGGTTTCACACAAATGAGCGAAACCATGGAGCCGACTCAGCTGCAGGCGCTGCTCAACACTGTGTTCAGCCGCCTGACTGACCAGATTCGCGCCAACCGGGGCACCATTGACAAATACATGGGCGATTGCGTGATGGCGTTTTGGGGCGCCCCCGTCGAAACGCCTGATCACGCCAGCCTAGCCGTCAAAACCGCATTGGAAATGGCAGACGCTATTCGCAAGCTCAATGACGAGCATCGCGCCAAGGGAATCCCGGAGATTGGCATCGGCATCGGCCTGAACACCGGCACCATGTGCGTGGGGGACATGGGTTCTAGCATCCGGCGCAGCTACACCGTGATTGGCGATTCGGTCAATCTGGGTTCGCGTTTGGAAGGCCTGTCAAAAACTTATGGCGTTGACATTGTCGCGAGCGATTCCACCCGCAATCAGGCTACCGACTTCACGTGGCAAGAGCTCGACAAGGTGCGCGTCAAAGGCAAAGACAATGCAGTGGCAATTTTCTGGCCTATGGGTTTTACAAACCGCTTGACTGCTGGCATGGCGGCTGAGCTGCAGACCTGGGCGTTGGTACTTAAAGCCTACAGACAGCAGGACTGGGACAAGTGCGCCGACCAATTGCTGAATTTGCAACGCCTGAATGCCAACAAATACCTTTACCAGCTCTATGCGCAGCGTGTAGCCTCAATGCGTTTGCTGCCATTCGACCCCAAGTGGGACGGCGCAACCAATTTCCAGACCAAATAAATCCGGTCGTTTCACCACACAACACCGTACAAGTTACACAGGCGTGCAAAGTTTATGAAAGTCAGGGTTCTCGGCTGTTCCGGCGCCATCGCAAAAGACTGCCGAACCAC
>JANYED010000163.1 GCA_025363315.1 Polaromonas sp. | reverse complement strand
GCTCTTTCCAGATTAAAGCGCTCAAAATCTGCCGCCTTGTTGGTCAATGAATTGCCGCCACTGCCTGCAACCTTGGCCATCTCGGTTTCAATTTCTTGTTGCAGGCCAGTCACGCGTTTTTGCAACACGGGGATTTGCGGGTTGTCTGGCGCCAAGCTGCGCACCTGAATCAACTGCATTTTGGATGCGATCAGTTCGTCTTGCAGTTTGCTGACCTGCTGTAGCTGTATAGCGGATTGACGGTCAGGGTCAAACACGGTTCGCTGGTTGCGGTAGCCTGCCAGCGCCACTGCAGCGTCTTTGGCTTTTTTCTCGGCCTCGGTCACTTCGGTTTGGGCATATTTGACCAAGTCTTGGCGGCCGCGCTCGTTGATCTGGTTGACCAGGCGCTCGCTCATGCTTAGCAGTAGTTCATTAATAGCAAAGGCCTGCTCGGCTGTGTAGGCGCGTACCGTCAGCACGGTTATATTTGATGTACTGTCGTGGCTAACGGCTATTTGCTTGCCGTAGTATTTGTACAGCTCTTCAAAGCTATTGCCGCCTAGCAGGCCGGGAAACCGCGACACAAAGTCAACCTTGCTGTCACCGTAGGCTTTGCCGACCTGTAACTTGGTGTCCAGCTCGCGCAGCGCGTCACGCGACATCACAAAGTCATGGACTGAAAACGCGTCGTCTTGCGACCTGGCAAAGCCCGACCCAGACAAAATAGACCCCAGCACGCTGCTGCTTTGCTGGCGCTGCGGGCTGCGTACCACAAAGCGCGACTCTGAAACGTACACATCAGATGCTATCAAGCCGTAATAGAACACCGCCAGCGCGGTAGGTATAAAAACAGTGATGATGAAAAGGCGGTTTTTAAACAGCGCCGTGAAAGATTTCAATGAGGACTTCAAGCTAAAGCTTTCTTGTTAAACGCGGCCATAAACGTCATCGTAGCGTTTGATGTCGTCCTCGCCCAAATAGCTGCCAATTTGCACTTCTACGATGGTGACGGGCTCGTCGGTGTGGTTCTCTAAACGATGTTTTTGCTGCTTTTCAATGTACACGTGCTGGCCAGTAGCGTACTCAGCAGTGGTGTCGCCCACTGTGATGGTGGCTTGGCCCGCTACCACCACCCAGTGCTCGGCTCGATGCTCGTGCGACTGCAGCGACAAGCGGCCGCCTGGCTCAACCACGATGTGTTTGATCTGATGCTTCTGCCCTTGGCCCACAGACTCGTACGTGCCCCAAGGGCGGCGCACTTTAGGGTAGTTGGCCGTGATGTCGGGCTGCTGCAAATTGAGCGACGCCACAACCTCCTTCACGCTTTGGGTCTCGCTGCGGTGCGATATTAATAATGCATCTGGCGTATCAATCACCACCAAGTCGCTCACACCCACAATGGCGACGGTTTTGTTGGCCTGCACGTAGTTTTGGCCAGCGTTAACCGACACAACAATTGGTTTTGTGTGGCTGCTGGTATCTGACTGTTCGTTCAGCTCTGCCACGGCCGACCAAGACCCAAGATCAGTCCACGGTACGTCAAGTGCCACCATCGCCACTAATTTGCTGCGCTCAAACACCGCATAGTCAACACTCGTGCTGGGGCAGTTTTTTAATGCCGCCAGGCCCAGGGTTGTAAATTGACCGTCATGTTTGCTTGCCATCACGCTGGCTGCGCAAGCGTCAAATATCAGCGGCTCAAACTTTTTAACTTCAGTTAAAAACTCGTCGCAACGCATCACAAACATGCCACTGTTCCAGCTAAAGCCGCCGGTGTCCAACATTTGCTGGGCTTTTTCAGCCACGGGCTTTTCAATAAAGTTTTTAACCAGGTGCAGAGCGGGTACATCCACGGCGTCACCCATTTCTAGGTAGCCAAAGCCAGTTTCAGGCTTGCTGGCCGTCATGCCAAACGTAACCAGATAACCAGTGCGTGCGCCGTGCAGCGCATGGCTGATAGCCTGTGCAAACTGATGGCCCTCCACCATGTGGTGGTCTGACGGCAGCACCACCATGCAAATGTCTGCCAGCGGGTATGTCGCCTGCAAATGCGCCGCAGCACATGTAAGCGCAGCTGCAGTGTTGCGAGCCACGGGCTCCAGCAAATATGTGACGGGCTTTCTTGTGTAGGGCAGGGCGTGGGTTTTTACCAGGGCCTGATGTAACACACTGCCCACCACCAAAATTTCGTCAATGTCGGCAATCGCGTCGGCCCGCATGACAGTTTGTGACAAAAGCGAGATGCCCTTTGTGAATGTTTGAAACTGTTTGGGCTCGGATATTCGTGATACCGGCCACAGTCGTGAGCCTGCGCCGCCTGATAATATAACTGCAATATTTTTCTTCATTTTTAGTTTTAATTAGGTTTCAGAAATAATT
>JANYED010000111.1 GCA_025363315.1 Polaromonas sp. | reverse complement strand
CCTCGACCAGCATGTCGCTGGAAATCGCCAGCTGCATGCCGGGTGCCGGCTGCAGCAAGGCGCAGTCATCGCCCACGCCAAGCACCGCGCGCCTGGCGGGGCGCGTGAAATAGCGCGCAATCAAATCGAATTCACCCATGGACCGAGGATACAGGCAGCGACGGCAGATGCGCCTTATCCCTGCTGCATGTGCGCCAGCCCACCCCGAAACCGCTGCGCTGCCTGGCGTATCACCTCGGCCAGCAAGGCCTCTTCGCCCTGGCGCTCACGCAGCCAGCGGGCGTCGTTTTCGCCGCGCTCCACGCTGCTTTGGAGCATGTGCAAAAAGGCGCTGGCTCCCAGAGAGGTGCCATGCCGTTCTACCTGCTGAAGTGTCAGCAAAATATGCTCACGCAGCGGCATGTGCTGGCCGGTGGCGGGGTCCACGTAGACCGCTTCCATACCGAAACGGCAGGCCTGAAAGCGGTTGTAGGTGTAGACCAGGTAGTCGTCTTCCTGCGGCATGAAGGGCTGGTCCTGCATGAACCAGGCCGCCAGTGACTGCACAAAAGCAGACAGCGCGGCCGCCCGTTCGACGGTGAGCGGGGTGTCAAAAACGCGGATCTCGATGGTGCCAAATTCGGGTTTTGGCCGAATGTCCCAGTAAAAGTCCTTCATGCTTTTGACCACGCCGGTGCGCGTTATTTTGTTGAAGTAAGTCGTGAAGTCGTCCCACGTCAACACAAACGGTGCGCGGCCCGACATGGGGAAGGCAAACACCGAGTTCAGCCGCGCCGAGTCAAAGGCAGTGTCTTGCCCCTGCACATACGGGCTGGACGCGGACAGCGCAATAAAGTGCGGAATGTAGCGCGACATGCGGTGCAGTGTGAGCAGCGCGGTGTCAGCATTGGGGCAGCCCACATGCACATGCTGGCCAAAAATGGTGAACTGCTTGGACAGGTAGCCATACAGCTCAGACAGCTCCCGAAAGCGCGGCTTGTCGTAAATGCGCCGCTCGTGCCAGGCCTGGTACGGGTGCGTGCCGCCGCCCACCACGGCAATGTTCAGCTTGTCGGCGCTCTTGACGAGCGCATCACGGGTTTGCGACAGCTGCCCCAGCACTTCTGATGACGACTGGCACACACCGGTTGAGATTTCAATCATGCTGGACGTCATCTCAGGCACCACCGCACCGGGCAACGGGATTTTTTTCATCAGGCGCAACATGTCCTCGGCATACGGTGCCAGGTCGTAGTCGTGGGTGTTGACAAGTTGCAGTTCGAGTTCTACGCCGAGGGACAGCGCGCTAGATTTTTGAAACGCTTCAAGACTCATGTACCGGCCCTTTGTGTCCTTGGCTGATTTGCAGTTTGGGCGGCAATGAGCTTTCGCCAGCCCGTGTGATGGCCAGCGCGGCCAGCACGGCGCCGAGGATTTCCATCAGCAAAATAACCGGCAGCGCAATACTGGCAATTTGCGCGCCCAGCCTGGGGTCAGCCACCACAAACGTCGACACCAGCAGCAGCGCTACTGACGACATCGGCGACATTGCGCAGCCGACCCACAGCGCTTGTTGCCAGCTGGCGCCGCTGCCCACATTGCCCAGCGCCACACCGGTTATTTTTGCCAGCACTCGCACGCCCACCAGCACGGCGACCAGTGCTGCCACCGGGCCGCCCCAGTCGGCTTGCGCCGCCACTACCGACACCAGCACAAACATCAGCATGTTCAGCATGCTTGATGCAGTACCCATCTGCCTGGGCCAGGACCACGGGCGCGGGTTAAGCTGCTTGAGCAACATGCCGCCCAACAGCGCCGCCAGCGGAGCCGAGCCGCCGAAGTGCGCCGCCAGCGCAGCACCTGCCGCAATCACGGCCAGCAGCAAGATGGCGGTGTTCTCGCTGGTGGGGCTCATCACGCGCAGCGCCGTGCGCAGCACCAGTGCCAGCAGCGCCCCCACCACCACAGACAGGCCCAGCACCACCAGCACGGGGTAAAAGGAAGTGCTTAGGGCAATGGCGGTGATGGCTTTTTCACCGCGACTCATCATGCCAGCGCTGGCACTGCACAGCGTAAGTGCGTACAACGTGCTCAGGGTTGACAGCACCATCGCCCTTTCGCTGACCGGGCCGGACGCACGCGTGTCTATCACCACCCGTGCAAGCACGGCAGGCGACGCAGCCATAGCCAGCATGGCTAACGGCTCGGCGACGGCATCACGCACCCCCATGTAATGCATGGCGTAATACACGGCAACAAGCGTCAAACCCGATTCAAGCAGGCTTTGCACCAGCACCATCGGGTTGTGCCTAAACCAGCGCAGTGGCACACGCCCCCCGGCTTCAAACAGCACCACGGCCACACCCAGTTCGAGCAAAAAGAGCCCAATGCCCTGAAGCGGCCACGCCGCGCCAGTAAAGCCAGCAAAGCCCGCTACGGCGCCAATCATTGAATAACCAATGACTTTGGGCAAGCCGGCCAGGCGCTGCACAAGGTGACCCGCTACTGCGGCCAGGGCCAGCAGCACCGACCACTGCACAGTGGCAAGACCGGCTGAGGGTTTGATCCACTCGGCCCAGATCGTCAAAAGCTCTTGCATATCAACAGTGACCTTTCAAAGCTGCCTTTGAGCGTACTGTCAATATCCGCCAGTCTGAGTAGGATGACTGCGTGACAGTCGTAACTGTCTGCAATGCAAAAGCAGTTTATCGCGGGACAAAAAAGCTGCCGGGCGCGCTGCGCCAACGCGACCAGATTGCGCGCCGGATACGGGCGCGGTCAATGCCGCTGACATTATGTGCCTGCAGCGCCAGCCGAAACGCACAGTAAAAACTGACCGACAAATTCAGCGCGCCAATCAGCGGAATGGCAGCAACACACCACCAGATCATCGGTTGCCTGAAAGCATCCAGGCCCAGCGCCGCGCCTGCTGCGGCGAGTTG
The DNA here is from genome assembly GCA_025363315.1 of Polaromonas sp. Lineage (GTDB taxonomy): Bacteria > Pseudomonadota > Gammaproteobacteria > Burkholderiales > Burkholderiaceae_C > Polaromonas. Next base: position 5,219 of record JANYED010000111.1, on the reverse strand, counting down.
CCCGGCTGACAGCGTGACGTGGCGCGCCTCCAGCTCCAGGCCAAAAAAACCGGTGAAGGCGGGGATCAACCCGAGCATGAAGCCGAGCGAAATATTCGATGCAAAGCCCGAAATATTCTCACGCATGAACGCTGACCACCGGGCCGCGCGAACCGTACCGATCACGGCTGTAATACGCGGGTTGTAGGCAATGGCCGAGTCCAGGCGGTGCAGCACAAACCAGTTTTCAAACCAGCCCGCAATCAGGCTGGATGTAAAAAGAATCAGGCCGGTAAAAGCCGCCCACATCAGTGTGGGGCCCAGCAGCGTCAGCGTTTGCAGCACATGCAGGGCTTCTTTGGGGCTGATCATGGGCCGGCTAAAGACCAGCATCACCACCACATTAACCAGCAGCACACTGGGCACCACCATCAGCACATTGCCGAACACGGCGGCAACCTGCGACCGCACCAGGTGCGTAACTTCGTCTACAAACTCTTCAATTGCCCGGCCCCCTTCAATGTCTTTGAGCTTTGAGGCCATGGTTGGCGCCGTCATGGCCGGCTGCTTGGTCGCCAGCGTCAGGTGCAGCAGCTGGATCAAAATAAAACTGGTAGCGTATACAAAGCCGGCGCTAAAGCCGCTCCAGAAAGCCGACAACCCCAGGCCCACCACAGCAAACTTTAGCCCTGTGGTGAGCGCCGTGACCGCACCCCCGCCCATGGCTTTGCCCAGCATCTGGCTGTATTCGTTTTTGTCGCGCGTGATGTAGTGCTCGCCGGTCTCAGCGCTGCGCTCCGCCATCTTGGCCGACAGCAGTGTTGAGTTGGCGCTGATCAATGCGCCTATGCTTTTACTGCCTAGCCCAATCGTGACGCGCCGCGCCAGCAAGCGCACAGCGGCTTGCGCAGGGTGGCTTGAGGTCAGTGTGTCAAGCAGCTCACGCACCCGCACAATGCGTTCGCGCAACTGGCGCAGCATGAACACCATGCCGACCGATATGCCGTTGTCCTCCAGGTGGGCGTACACACCATTGACCGCCTGGCGGCAGGTCTCCAAGCGGGCGCGCAGTTGGGCAATCGCCGCTTTCAGTTCACCGTCTCCTTGCGTTGGGTCAAAAAAGATCTGCCGCAGCTCGGCCAAATCTGTTGACAGGGGGTGAAAGGCGCGGTCGTCGTCATTGCCCCTGTCCATGCGCAGCCGCAGTTCGGGCGCAAAGCCAGTCGCGCGAATTTGCGCGGTGCAGTACGTCAGCGCGTCCATCAGGTGGTGTTGCCAGATCAGCGTGTCGGTTCGGGTATTGCTGCTCAACAAGTCAGCCAGCTGGTCAATTTGCGCATCGGGCAGCGCTGCCAGCCACCGCGCATCAAAGCGCGTTGGTGCGACCAGCGCAAACAGCTCCGAAGCGTCAATGGTTTCTGGCGTGCCCGGCAGTATCTTGCGGCGCAGGCGCTCCGCCAACTCGCTGACGAAAGCGGTTCGTGGCGCAAAGCCAAAATCAGCCAGCAGCGTGGTCACGTCCACTGTGTTGAAGAGCACCTGCCACCACGCCTTCAGCTTGACTTGCAGCTCAGGCTGCGCACAAACCGCGTCCATGAACGTCTGCAACCTTGCCAGCGTCGCGTCAATGGAACTTTCGTCGCCACGCAGCCAGTCAAACAGCGCAATCAGCCAGATGTGACGGTTGGCCAGATCGGCCGCAGGATTCAGCGCCGCAAGCAGCGCGCGCAAATCTTTCATGGTCAGTGCAGGGTACGGCCGGTGGGTGTGCTGCTCCCGTCACGTCCTTCGGCTTCAAGAACAAACATCGGGATCAGCGCCTCAAAGCGCTCGCCGTCTTCAGCCACGCAAAAATAGGTGCCGTGCATCGCGCCGGTGGGCGTGCGCAGTCGTGAGCCGCTGCTGTACTGAAACGACTCGCCCGGCTTGAGAAGCGGCTGGTGGCCGACCACGCCCAGTCCCTTGACTTCTTCAACATGGCCATTGGCATCGACAATTTCCCAGTGCCGCGATATCAGCTGCGCTGGCATCTGCCCGGTGTTGGTGATCGTTACCGTGTAGGCAAAACCGTAAACGCTGTCGCTCGGAGACGACTGATGGGCGATGTATTGCGGCACCACGGTGCAGCTAAATTGGTACTTCGGAGGATGTGTCGGCTTTTGGGGCATGTCGTGACTACTTTTAAAACCAATGTTAACTGGCATCGGTTGTTGCACAATTCAAGCCATGAGCTCAACACAACCCTCGACAAAGCCCACCTACCGCATTGCCCCGTCAATTTTATCTGCCGACTTTGCCCACCTGGGCGATGAAGTCAAAGCCTTGATAACCGCTGGCGCCGACTGGATTCACTTCGACGTGATGGACAACCACTACGTGCCCAACCTGACGTTCGGCCCCATGATTTGCCAGGCGCTTAAACCACATTGTAAAAAAGCCGATGGAACGGCGGTGCCTATTGATGTGCATTTGATGGTGCAACCTGTCGACGCGCTGGCTGCAGCTTTTGCCGACGCAGGCGCAGACCTCATCAGCTTTCACCCTGACGCATCTGGCCACGTGCACCGCAGCATTCAGGCCATCAAAGCCAAAGGCTGCAAGGCGGGCCTGGTCTTCAACCCGGCAGCACCGATGGACGTGCTGGACTGGGTGATAGACGACATTGATTTGATTCTCATCATGAGCGTCAACCCCGGTTTTGGCGGCCAGTCATTTATTGACAGCGCGTTGCGCAAGATCGAAGCCGTGCGCAAACGGATTGACGCATGCGGCAAAGACATTCGGCTAGAGGTTGACGGCGGCATCAAAACCGACAACATCGCCCGCGTTGCAGCAGCCGGTGCAGACACCTTTGTGGCGGGCAGTGCGATTTTTGGCAAGCCAGACTACAAGGGCGTGGTGGATGCGATGCGGGTGGAATTAGCGAAGTAAGTGGCATCCAAACCGGTAAGCGCAGCACCGCCGGCTGAATCAAGTCGTGGTTTTCAATGTGCAGGGTCATTAAAAAGGGGTCGCCGCTGGAAACTTGCAGTTTCGGAGTCGGCGGGTCAACGGGATCGTTTGAGTCGCTCCAAATAATGCTAAATATTGCCAAATAAATTGGTTGCATCGGTGGGCCTTGTCGAGCGCTCATTCAGTGTGTTGCGCGCGACTTTGTTACTGCTCAGATCAGCTGAAGTGTTGACCCACAACACATCCAGAACGAAATTATCAAAGCACAAACACATAAAAAGCACATGTTTTTGAGCCCTGACCCTGGTGCCGCCGACGTTAAGTTCGCATCAACCCCAATCGCTGTAGGTGCGCACAGTCGCATCCCTGAGGATCAATAATGATGCAAGCTCGGTCAACTGCCGTTTGAAGTTGCTCCAGCAGTTAAATCCCCAAACGGTATCGAAATTTCAGCATCATGGTTCCTACCCGTTTTAAAGCAGCCATCATCGACCTCGACGGCACGATGGTCGACACCATGGGCGATTTTGTGGTGGCGATCAATCTGATGCTGCGTGATTTGGGCCACGCACCGGTAGACCGGGCGGTGGTTGCGTTGCGGGTGGGCAAGGGCTCTGAAAACCTTGTCAATTCAGTGCTTTATCATGCCACAAGCCAATCTGCACGGGCGCAGGCAGCTCCTGATTATGTAGCAGATCTTGATCAGGCCTTGGCCTCCTACCAGCGGCATTACCGCGCCATCAACGGTCAGCATGCGACTGTGTATCCGGGTGTGGTCGATGGTTTGCGGCGCTTGCAGCGCTCTGGGCTCAAGCTGGCATGCCTGACGAACAAACCCGTTGGCTTTGCCCGAGAGCTGCTCCGCATCAAGGGACTGGACGGGTTTTTTTCTGAAGTGTTCGGCGGTGATTCGTTTGCGGCCAAAAAGCCCGATGCATTGCCAGTGCTCAAAACCTGTGAGGCTTTGGGCACGTTACCCGCAAAAACGCTGATGGTGGGCGACTCCAGCAACGACGCACAGGCCGCCCGGGCTGCTGGTTGCCGGGTGGTGCTGGTCACTTACGGCTACAACCACGGCCGGCCAGTTCGTGAAGTAGATGCTGACGGATATGTCGACGCTTTGGCAACCATTGCAACATAAAACAATGCTGAAGCCCAATCAATACGGGCGCGAGCAGCTACTGAATAAATAGCAAACGTTGGCTGAAAACTTGCGCTGTCACGCTACGCCGTGACCCTTGATGTAGGTTTCAAGCTGCTTGATCTGGTCGCCTTGCTGGCGAATGATGTCCTTGACGATGTCACCCACAGACACCATGCCCATCACTTTGCCGTTGCTAACGACGGGCAAGTGCCGGATGTTGCGCGACGCCATGGTGTTCATGCATTTGTCGAGTTCGTCTGTCGGGGGCACGGTGACCGGGTCTTTGGTCATGATGGTTTCAAGCAGGGTTTGCTTGGCGTTCCAGCCGGGCAGCAGCACTTTGATGGCGCAGTCGCCCTGCGTCACGATGCCCTTGAGCGCGCCGCCTTCAATGATCATGATGGAGCGAATTTTGTTGCTTTTCATCAGCTCAAGCGCGTCGAAAACTGAATCGGTGGATGTCAGCGAGATGACTTTGGCGGATTTTTGATCAATGCAATTTTTGACGGTAGCCACGGTAACTTCTCTTCAAAGAGCTATCAAAATAGATAAATTTCACTATAGCACCACAGCCTTTGACCCCCCAAACGTTGAAGGTATATCAGGGCGTTTTGCCCAGCAAAGCGTCTTTGAGTTTGTAATCCGCCGGGTTCGGGCCAAGCCAGATGCGTATCAGTGCTATAAAAAATTCAGGCTCCTTGAAGGGCTCGCCTTGTGGCTTGCCTTTGACAGTCACGACAGTGCCCGTGCCAGGTATGAAATCAAGGGTGAAGTTGTCGCCTGCCGCCAGCTTTTTTTGATCTGAAAAGAGTTGCCCCATTCGAACGAGGCCGGGGATCAGTTTGGAGAATTCGCCCTTTGGCGCATTGTCCTCAAACCCTCTGGTGAAAGCCTTGCCCAACTCGTTCGAGTCAATGTCGCGCAGCATCGTCACGCTGATGCGTTTGGGGCCTGGCACCGCGTAGACCTCCTCTGGCGTTGCGGCTTTTTTGCCCATGTAAAGCCCCGCAGCATAGACTTTGAAGATGGCTTTGTAGCGCACACCAGCCCCATTGAGCTGCAACTTTGTGCCTTGCAGGTCAACGCTGTCTTCCAGCTTGATGCCGCCCACATCGACTGTGGCGGCCAGCACGCTGGCCGAAAA
>JANYED010000105.1 GCA_025363315.1 Polaromonas sp. | reverse complement strand
CTTTAATGTAGGCACGCTGTCCTTTTTTAGTTAGAACCAGATTCACGATCCGACTGTCTCCTTCTTGTGACTGGCGGCCAATCAGGCCTTCATCGACCAAGCGCTGAGCTGCGCGGCTGGCTTGGCTTTTGTCCAAACTGGCATACAGCGCTAAATCATTGATCGACACCGGGTAAAAATGACCAATGACGGCGAGGCAGCGGCAATCACTCAATGTCAACTGCATTGATTTTTCATAAAGCTCATTCGTTTTTCGATCAGTGAGCTTATTCAGAACGTGTAGCCTGTATGTCAAGAATCGGTCTAAACCATCCTTAAATTCAGGCTGTGCAGGTATTGCCGCCTTATGCGCAGCTGAAGTCGGCTTGTGCGCAGGTTTGGAAAAAATGGCTTGTGGCATCTTTAAAATGAATCTGGTTGCGCACACAACTATATATCAAACTAAATTTCTTGGCCAGAGCCAACTTCCGTTTTGAACGACCACATAAAGCAATTGCGGTGCTGTTTCAAAGAAGTCAAATAGAGCTGATTAACTGTAAATATAACCAGTAAAATCTGAATATGGCTAAAGACAAAACCACCTTCACCTGCACCGAATGCGGCGGGCAAAGCCCCAAGTGGCTGGGCAAATGCCCGCATTGCAACGCCTGGAACACGCTGATCGAAGGAGCGGCCGAAAGCAGCGCGCCCACTAAAAACCGCTACAGCCAGCAGTATGTGGGCCTGGCCAAAGCGTCTGAAGTCACTACGCTAGCCGACATTGACGCCAGCGACATGCAGCGCACGCCCACCGGCCACGAGGAACTTGACCGCGTACTGGGCGGCGGCATTGTGGAAGGCGGCGTTGTGCTGATTGGCGGCGACCCGGGTATAGGTAAGTCCACACTTCTGCTGCAAGCGCTGGATTCGTTACAGCGCGCTGGGCAGTCGACACTTTACGTGACGGGTGAAGAAAGCGGCGCGCAGATTGCATTGCGTTCGCGCAGGTTGGGGCTGGAAGGTTCACAAGTCAAAGTGCTCGCCGAAATCCAGCTTGAAAAAATCCTGGCTACGCTAGAAGCTACGCAGCCCACGATCGCCGTCATCGACTCGATTCAAACCGTCTATTCAGACCAGCTCACGTCCGCCCCAGGCTCAGTCGCCCAAGTGCGTGAATGCGCTGCCCACCTGACGCGCATGGCCAAGTCCAGCGGCGTTTGCATTGTGCTCGTCGGCCACGTCACCAAAGAAGGCGCTTTGGCCGGCCCGCGCGTGCTGGAACATATGGTCGACACCGTGCTGTACTTTGAAGGCGATACGCACTCAAGCTTTCGCCTGGTTCGGGCGATTAAAAACCGCTTTGGTGCAGTCAACGAAATCGGCGTTTTCGCCATGACTGAAAAAGGCCTGAAGGGCGTCAGTAACCCCAGCGCGATCTTTTTAAGCCAGCACACCGAGCCCGTGCCCGGCAGCTGCGTGATGGTGACGCTCGAAGGCACACGACCTATGTTGGTTGAGATTCAGGCGCTGGTCGACAGTGGCGGGCCATCGCCCCGGCGCTTGTCAGTGGGCCTAGACAAAGACCGCCTGGCCATGCTGCTGGCGGTGCTGCACCGCCATGCGGGCGTGGCGTGTATGGACCAAGATGTTTTTGTCAACGCCGTGGGCGGCGTGCGCATCAGCGAGCCAGCGGCCGACCTGGCCGTGATGTTGGCGATAACTTCAAGCCTGCGTGGCAGGCCGTTACCAAAGGGCTTCTTGGCGTTCGGAGAGGTTGGCTTGGCAGGCGAAGTGCGCCCTGCACCGCGCGGCCAGGAGCGCCTGAAAGAAGCCGCAAAATTAGGCTTTAGCATCGCCATCGTGCCCAAAGCCAATGCGCCTAAAAAGAACGACAAAACCTTTGAAGGTCTGACGATTCATGCCGTGGAACGGATTGAACAGGCGCTAGAGGTGGTTCGCAGCTTGCAATAATTTATTGCTATGAAATTAATAGCTGTTTGCGCCCGATTTCGTTGGGCTACAGCACTTTTTAACGGATAAAGATAGCCGGAATTTAGGCAAAATAACCTGTCATGTAAAAAAGCCCGCTGACTTTGCAATCAGCGGGCTTTTTGGTTTTTCGCTTGCAAGGATCAGCGGTTGTAAGCTGTCTCTCCGTGTGACGTGATGTCCAAGCCTTCACGTTCGTCTTCTTCGCTCACACGCAGGCCAATGGTCAGGTCAACAATCTTGTAGGCGATAAAAGACACCACGCCCGACCATACGACAGTAATCAATACCGCTTTGGCCTGGATCCAGACCTGTGAAGCGATCGAATAGTCCGCGGGTGTCACCATGCTGACAGTCACCCAGTCACCCACGAAGCTTGGGCCGCCCAGCGCAGGCGAGTTAAACACGCCCGTCAGTATGGCACCCAAAATGCCGCCAATGCCGTGCACGCCAAACACATCGAGTGAGTCATCAGCACCGAGTATTTTCTTCAGGCCGTTGACGCCCCACAGGCAGGCAAAGCTAGCCAGAAAACCGATGATCAAACCACCACCGATGCCGACGTTGCCAGCAGCAGGCGTGATGGCGACCAAGCCAGCCACGCAGCCGGACGCAGCGCCCAGCATAGATGCTTTGCCGCGCATCAACGTTTCGCCGATACACCAAGCCAGTACCGCTGCAGCCGCCGCACCAAGCGTGTTCACAAAGGCCAGCGCTGCAAAGCCGTTCGCCTCAAGTGCCGAGCCAGCATTAAAGCCAAACCAGCCAACCCACAACAAAGCCGCGCCCACCATGGTCAGCGTCAGGCTGTGCGGTGCCATGGCTTCTTTGCCGTAGCCGATGCGCTTGCCGATGACAAAGGCGCCGACCAGACCAGCCACAGCAGCGTTGATGTGCACAACGGTACCGCCAGCAAAATCCAGTGCGCCCATTTGCCAGATGTAGCCACCCTTGGCGTTCATGGCATCCACCACTTCTTTACCGGTGTAAGCGTCAGGTCCCATCCAGAACCAGACCATGTGTGCAATAGGTGCATAGCTGAAGGTGAACCACAATGCCATAAAGAGCAACACAGCCGAGAATTTGATACGTTCGGCAAACGCGCCAACGATCAGGCAGCAAGTAATGCCTGCAAACGTAGCCTGGAAGACGGCGTACACGATTTCAGGAATCACAACGCCTTTGCTGAAAGTTGCCGACGTGGCAAACGTGCCTGCAACGTTGTCCCAAACCCCCTTCATGAACAGTCGGTCAAATCCTCCGAAAAACGCATTGCCTTCGGTGAATGCCAGGCTGTAGCCGTAAATAAACCACAGCACCAAAATCATCGAAAAGGTCACCATGACCTGCATGAGAACCGACAACATGTTTTTACTGCGTACCAGGCCGCCGTAGAACAGCGCCAGGCCCGGAACCGTCATCAAAATAACCAGAATGGTGGACACCATCATCCAGGCTGTATCGCCTTTGTTGGGTACAAGTGCAGGAGGAGCAGAAGCTGTCGTTGCAGGAGCAGCCACAGCCGCTGTCGCAGTTACTGCAGGGGCTGCTGAAACGGCGGGCGCCGATGCTGGCGCCGCAGCTGAAGCTGATTCAATCGGCTTATCGGGGGCAGATGCTGCAGGTGCCTGTGCCATGACGGTGAAGCCACTGGTTAGCAGGAATAAGCCCAGCGCCACGGAGGCGAGTAGTTTTTTCATAGGAAGGATCTTTTTTTCTTCAACGTGTTGATAGAGCTGTTGATGAAGCTGTTAATGAAGCTGTTGACGGAGCCGTTGATCGAGCGGATGTGCCTTGCAAGGCTTGCGCCTTACAGCGCTTCTTTGCCGGTTTCGCCAGTGCGAATGCGCACGACTTGCTCTAGGTTGTAAACAAAAACCTTGCCATCGCCAATTTTCCCGGTGCGGGCCGCGCCTTCTACTGCTTCGATGACCCGGTCGACCATGTCGTCAGACACGGCTGCTTCAATTTTCACTTTAGGCAAAAAGTCGACCACGTACTCTGCACCGCGGTACAGCTCGGTGTGGCCTTTTTGGCGACCAAACCCCTTGACTTCGGTCACCGTGATGCCTTGAACGCCAATCCCGGACAGTGCTTCACGCACCTCATCGAGCTTGAACGGTTTAATGATGGCCGTAACTAATTTCATGTGTGCTCCTGGTTTGGCGTCGTCGGCTTAGAAGCTGTATTTCACGCCGACCACGACTGTGCTGTTGCCAATGAATTTGCCGTTGAAGTCACGGTAAAAAGAGTTCGGGCCAGACTTCGCGTTGGTACCAATCACGGCTGCGGTACCAGAAAAGCCGTTTCCGAAATCTTTGCCAAGCGTCAGAGCGTAATCAGCATAGTTGCCGCTTTTGCCCTTTGGGCCCTGGTTTGGAATCTTTTGCAGACCGAGGTGTGGGGTCAAGGTGAAGCCGCTGCCCAAGTCAAAGTTGGCGCTCAGATCGAAATACTCGCTGCCAGAACTCTTCAGGAAACCCAGGTAATTACCGGTGCTGCGGTTGTATTTAAAGGTAGCGATGCTGTAGGTCAGCGCGCCATAAATTTCGGTTGTGTTTGCGTTGCTGTACCGGCCTGCACCAAGCGTTCCAGCTGCGCCGGAGTTGTTGCCTGGGTACTGGTAAGTGATCAGGCCGAGGTCAAAACTGACATCCTTGGTGATGCTGCCCTTATAGCCGCCGTACAAGTCGATTTCGTAGCTGCCATTTGTTGAGCCATTGAAGTCTTTGATCCATTTGATGTTGGAGCCAAACGCACCCAGATAAAAGCCGCTTTTATGTGCAAAGTCAACGCCCAGTTGCAAAGCTGGCTTCGTGCTGGTTTGTGAAATGCCGCGGAAGCGATAGTCTGTTACAACGCCAACGTTGTATGCCAACGTGTAATCTGGCTCAGGCGCTTTGGTTTGTGCAAAGCTGGCGCTGGTGGCAAGAAGGGCCAGGCTGGCGGCGATTTTGAGGGCGCTGAATTTCATGGGGTTGTCCATTCCGGTGGTTGGGCTTGACTGTAAAAAGACTAAAGTGAGAAATTTTTCACAAATTCAGTCTAGCATTTTGTGTGCCAAAGACTGGTGTCCGCACGCTATGGTGCGTCCTCCGTTTGCTCAACTGTCGCGTTAAGCATGAAGACGCCAATCGGCATGCACCAAAGTAATGCATTTGAATTTTCACGCACATTTTTAATGCATTCAAATCAAAGGGATACAAATGAGCCTGTCTATCGTGAACAGTCGCGCTTTGCTCGGCCTGGAAGCCCGGCCGGTATGCGTAGAGGTTCACCTGGCCAACGGTTTGCCGAGTTTTACGCTGGTGGGTTTGGCTGAAACTGAGGTCAAAGAGGCCCGAGAGCGGGTGCGATCGGCGATTCAAAACACCGGGCTTGAATTTCCAGGCAACAAGCGCATCACTGTCAATTTGGCACCTGCCGATCTACCCAAGGATTCCGGCCGCTTTGATTTGGCCATCGCGTTGGGTATCTTGGCAGCCAGCGGGCAAATTGATGCCAAAAAAATGCAGGGTTACGAGTTTGCGGGAGAGCTATCTCTGGGCGGCGATTTGCGGGCGGTGCGCGGCGCGCTGGCGATGAGCCTGGCTATCAGCCAAAGCATCGCTACCCAAACGCCTCAACAATCACAACACATTCCCAAACTTGTCCTGCCCGAATCCAGCGCACAAGAAGCAGGCCTGGTGCCGGGTGCGACCATTTTCGCAGCCCGCCATTTGCTGGATGTGGTGCGGCAGTTTTTGCCTGGCGATGCTGTGCCTGATGTGCTGGACGGCTGGCAACGCGTAGAAGCCGCCGCGCGCACTGCAATTGTGCACCACGCTGATATGGCCGACGTCAAAGGTCAGGCTGCTGCCCGCCGCGCGCTGGAGATTGCCGCCGCCGGGGGCCACAGTATTTTGATGATGGGCGCACCGGGCTCGGGCAAATCCATGCTGGCGCAGCGCTTTGCCGGTTTGCTGCCTGACATGACTACACAAGAAGCGCTTGAAAGTGCTGCCGTGGCCTCACTCGGCGGGCGCTTTAGCCTGAGCACCTGGGCGGTCAGGCCGACCTGTTCGCCGCACCATACCGCAAGCGCGGTAGCACTGGTGGGGGGCGGCTCACCGCCGCGGCCAGGTGAAATCTCGCTGGCGCATCGGGGCGTTTTGTTCCTTGACGAATTGCCTGAATTTCCCCGCGCTGCATTGGAGGCACTGCGTGAGCCGCTGGAGTCCGGCACCATCACGATTTCACGCGCTGCGCATCGCGCTGAATTTCCGGCCTGCTTTCAGCTGGTTGCAGCAATGAACCCGTGCCCGTGTGGCTATCTGGGCTCAAACCTGCGCGCTTGCCGCTGCTCACCTGACCAGGTGTCGCGCTATCAGGGCAAGCTCAGTGGCCCGCTGCTCGACCGGATTGACCTGCATGTTGAAGTCGGCGCGCTGGCCGCTGAGGAGCTGATCAACACGCCTCCGGGCGAAGCGACTTCTGCCATTCGGGTTCGGGTGGCGGCCGCGCGTGAGCGGGCTGTTGCTCGCCAGGGCGACACCAACCAGGCACTGAGCGGCAAGGCCATTGATGAGCAGTGCAAACTGGACGATGCGGCGGCCAAATTTTTAAACACTGCCGCTGCCCGCCTGGGCTGGTCGGGCCGCAGCATCCACCGCTGCCTGAAAGTTGCCCGCACGATTGCTGATCTGGCCGGCGCTGCCAAAGTGCAGGTCACACACGTGGCGGAGGCGGTGCAATACCGCCGGGCGCTTAAAGCACACTGAACCGCGGTAGATTGCCGCGGGTTTGCCTCACTCCGCCTCAAGGTGCCTGAAAAACAGGCGCTGGCTGAACGGAACGCTGCGCCACCGGTGCAGGCGCGCGGTACACCCCGCCATCGTTGCTGCGAATGGTTGAGCCCTCGACGGTTACCCGGCTGCCTACTTCTGGTGGCTGTGCCAGCTCCATCGTGCGGCGCGAGCCATCTTCCATACGCACGCCCACCTGGTAGACGGTTTCTTTTTTCATGTTTTTCTCTACTGCGTTACCCGCGAATCCACCGCCAATGGCACCCAAAATCGTTGCTGCGGTGCGGCCATTGCCCCTGCCCACCTGATTGCCCAGCACTGCGCCCAACACGCCGCCCCCCACGGCGCCAATGCCTGGGCCGTCGGCTTTGGTGGTGCGTTCAATCGGCGTGACCGACTCAATCGAGCCGCAAATCGTGCAGACTTGAGCCGCAACGGGCGCTGATGCAGGGTAAGAATACGGTGCTGCGCCGGCCACGCTGGGTGCTGGCGACGGAGTAGGCCGGGGCGTGGGTTTGACGACTTTTTTGGCTGGTGCAGGCGCGGGTTTGACGGGCGCGGCTGTTGGCTTTTCGATCATGTCGTCAGCAGCGCTGGTGCTGCCGTTGCTGGTCTTGGCCATGGATGCCGCGGTCATGGGTTTGGCCAGTTCAGGCGTGATGGCCGCAACCTGCGCAGCAGGCGCTGGTGTTCTGCCCTGGTAAATCATCGTGCCGCCCATGCCGAGCACAGCGACTCCCAAAATACCCACCGCTGCCCACAAAGGTTTGGCTGTCGATGAGGTTTGTTGACCGGGTTGAACGGTGTCGATAGCTGTTGTCATGACAAATGCCCTCCTGAAGAAACAAAGGTGACCTTAATACGCTGAAACGTCGCAAGTAGATGTCTTGGGTGTGCATCACTTGCGGCTGCGCTGAAGCTGCCTTTATTTAACGTCCTGTCGCTGTCAAAAGAACACACCGCACTGTAAAGGTGGGTGAAAGCCCTGTGTCGTTTTGTAAGCGTGTCAGCCCAACCGCAACGTACGCTACAAATTCGGTGCCAACAGTCTGGCCAGCTGTTCGGCCGTCTCACCGCGCCGCTTGGCGAGGTCGTGCAGCTGGTCATCACCAATCTTGCCGACATTGAAGTAGCAACTGTCCGGGTGGCTGAGCATGAAGCCGCTGACGCTGGCAGCAGGCGTCATGGCTAAGCTTTCCGTCAGGGCCATGCCAATATCAGCTGCGCCCAGCAGGTCGAACATGTCCCGCTTGACGCTGTGGTCCGGGCAGGCCGGGTAACCGGGCGCCGGGCGAATGCCCTGGTACTTCTCACCAATCAATTCGGTCACGGCCAGTGCTTCGTTTGCTGCGTAGCCCCACAAGTCCTGCCGCACCCGCTGGTGCATGCACTCGGCAAAGGCCTCGGCCAGGCGGTCGGCCAGTGCTTTGAGCATGATGGACGAGTAGTCGTCATTGTCTTCAGAGAAGTACTTTTCTTTCTTTTCCGCGCCCAGGCCAGCGGTGACGGCAAAAACGGCAATGTAATCTGCTATTTTGTCTTTTGCAGCTGGCTTTCGACTGCTGCTTTGGCCTGCGGGCCAATGGATTCGGGCGCGAGCAGCTATTAATTCAGGAGTAAGAACTTTGGGCGCCACAAAGTCTGACAGGCAACGGCTGGGTCGCATCACGCCATCGACAGCCGTTTTTTCAGTCTGCTGGCGCAGGCCGTGCCAAGTCATGGCGACCTCGCTGCGCGACTCATCTGTGTAGATTTCAATGTCGTCGCCCACGCTGTTGGCGGGGTACAAACCAATCACACCGCTGGCTGTTAACCAGCGGCCTTCTATCAAGCGGTTCAACATGCGTTTGGCATCGGCGTACACCCGCACCGCCTCAGTGCCCACCACCTCGTCTTTCAAAATCGCCGGGAACGGCCCAGCCAGGTCCCAAGTTTGAAAGAACGGGCCCCAGTCAATGAATCTGGCCAGCTCGGCCAGGTCAAAGTTCTTAAACACGCGCCGGCCAATGAACTTGGGGGCTGGCGGTGTGTAGCCTGCCCAATCCATGACCGTTGCGTTGGCTCTGGCTTTGGCCAGCGTCCACATTGGCGTTTGTTTTTTGTTGGCGTGCTGCAGCCGCACATGCGCGTAGTCGCTGTTCAGCTCGTCAATATATTTGGTCGCGTTGTCGCTTAGAAGGCTTTGCGCTACGCTGACGCTGCGTGACGCGTCGGGCACATACACCACGGGACCTTCGTAATGCGGTGCAATTTTGACGGCAGTATGAACGCGCGAGCAGGTCGCGCCGCCAATCAGCAGCGGGATTTTCTTGATGCGAAAGTGATCGTCTTTTTGCATCTCAGCCGCAACGTATTGCATTTCTTCCAGGCTGGGGGTGATCAAGCCGGAGAGGCCCACAATGTCTGCGCCTTCGACCTTGGCACGCGCCAAAATCTCGTGGCAGGGCACCATCACGCCCATGTTGACGACTTCAAAGTTGTTGCATTGCAGCACCACAGTCACGATGTTTTTACCAATGTCATGCACATCACCCTTGACAGTGGCGATGATGATTTTTCCCTTGGTTTTCACGTCGCCGCCTGCGGCTTCGAGCAGCAGCTTTTCAGCTTCGATGTAGGGCAGCAAATGCGCCACGGCCTGCTTCATCACGCGGGCGCTTTTCACCACCTGCGGCAAAAACATTTTGCCTTGGCCAAACAAGTCGCCCACCACGTTCATGCCGTCCATCAACGGGCCTTCAATCACATGTAACGGCCTGCCGCCATCCGCCTCGATCAGCTTCCACACCTCTTCAGTATCTTCGGTGATGAACTCGTTCATGCCGTGCACCAGCGCATGCGACAAGCGCGCGCGCACTTCCAGGTTACGCCATTCGTTACGTTTGCTGTCGTCTTTGGCGCCGCTCTTGGCGGTTTCTGCCACTTCAACCAGACGCTCGCCAGCGTCTGGCCTACGGTTCAGCACCACGTCTTCAACCCGCTCTTTCAGCATCGGCTCCAGGTCGTCATACACACCCATCATGCCGGCGTTGACAATGCCCATGTCCATGCCCGCCTTGATGGCGTGGTACAGAAACACGGTGTGAATCGCTTCACGCACGGGGTCATTGCCGCGAAAGCTGAAAGACACATTGCTCACGCCTCCCGATACCTTGGCGCCGGGGAGGTTTTCCTTGATCCAGCGCGTGGCATTGATAAAGTCCACCGCGTAGTTGTTGTGCTCTTCAATGCCGGTGGCAATCGCAAAGATGTTCGGGTCAAAAATAATGTCTTCGGGAGGAAAGCCCAACTCGTCGACCAGCACGCGGTAAGCGCGCTCACAAATCTCGACTTTGCGCTCGTAGGTGTCGGCCTGGCCTTTTTCGTCAAACGCCATCACCACCGCTGCTGCCCCATAGCGCTTGAGCAGCTTGGCCTGGTGTTTGAAGGGCTCTAGACCTTCTTTCATGGAAATCGAATTGACAATGCCCTTGCCTTGAATGCAGCGCAGCCCGGCCTCAATCACGCTCCATTTGGAGCTGTCGATCATGATGGGAACCCTTGCGATATCTGGCTCGCTTGCTATCAAATTAAGAAAGCGTACCATCGCGACCTCGCTGTCCAGCATGGCCTCGTCCATATTGATGTCGATGATTTGTGCGCCGTTTTCAACCTGCTGGCGCGCTACGATCAGTGCCGCCTCAAAGTCGCCATTCAAAATCATGCGGGCGAAGGCTTTGGAGCCCGTGACGTTGGTACGCTCGCCGATGTTGACGAACAGATTGGCGGTGCCGATGTTGACTGGCTCCAAGCCAGACAGCTTCATCGGGGGGACGGGCAGGGTGCGCATAGCTTGCATGTAACTCACCTCAAACTGATTGGGTGAGCGTCGTTGCAGCGGGTGTCTGGTCGACGCGCCCGTAACCCAAGCCTCACGAAACATCCGTCTCGCTGCAACGCTCCTTGGGTTAATATCATTTTATCGCAGTGCGGCCGTCTGGCGCTAAACCCACTCCCCAAAACACCATGTTTGAAAAATTGTTTCGCGGCAAAAAAGGTGCTCAAGCCACCTCGCCCGAGCTGATGTCGCAAAAAGACCGCATGCGGGCGATTGAAGGCTCAAGCTCGGCGGAGCTCGCGGCCAGGCTGCTCATAGCGCCCACCGCTTTGATGCAGCTCACGCTGGATGAGGCCATGATCGTTGTCAGCTACATGACGCCCCTGAAACTGGCTGAAGGCACGACTTTCATTGTTGAAGGTGACGACAGCGACACCGGCTACATGCTGCTGCTTTTAGAGGGCGAAGTCACTGTTGAAAACATTGT
>JANYED010000291.1 GCA_025363315.1 Polaromonas sp. | reverse complement strand
GGTGGCGAAATAGGCCATTTGATGCACGATGTACTGGACATCCTCCTGCGCGCGTTGCAAGCCGAGCAACCGTCAGGCCAGTGGGTGGACACATGGTTTAACTTGCTGGCCGATGACCCGTGGGGTTTATGGAGCGATGCCGTCGTTCTGGATGCCGCAGGGCCAGAGGTGCAGCAGGCCTACAGCAAGCGCGTGGCCAAGGATTGGCAAGCCTGGGTTACTTCGCAATCCAGCCCTGCTCAAAAACCCGAGGTCTACAGCGGCTCCGTCTACGGCCGTTTTGACCATCAGCGCTACAAGTTTCGTAGCCGCTACCTGGATGATTTGAAGCGCCAGGGGGACAGTCAAACTGCACTCGAAGTGATGCGCACCCACCTGGAAGAGGCCCACGAGTATTGTGATTTGATCGCGTATTGCGAAGCTTTGAACAAGCCGCGTGAGGCATTGCAGTTTGCCAAAGCCGCGCACAAGCGCTACCCAAACGACCACCGCTGCGAAGAGGCTTTGCTGCGCTGCTACGAACGCGATGGCTGGGACGACGAAGCGCTGGCGATGCGCCGCAAGCAGCTTGAGCAATCACCTTCAAGCGAAAACTACCTGACCCTTTTAAAAGCCGCGCACGCTGCTGGCAAAAACCAGGCAGACTACCGCACGGAGTTGTTTGACTGGGCCAGGCAGCGAGAGGCTGAACGTCCCTCAACAATGACACAGCGCATGTGGCAAAGCAGCTCAAAGAACAACCAGGGCAACAACGTGAGTGTGCGAGTTGTGTGGCTGTTGACTGACAAAGCATTCGACGAAGCTCTGGCGCTGGTGCAGCCCCCGCATGTGTGTGAACCCGATTTGTTGCTGGCCATTGCTCGCAAGCTACCAGCTTCCCGTAGCCTGGAAGCGGTGCCACTTCTACATCGCGTGTTCGATATAAAAATGCACATGGCGCAAAACCCCTACCGTGAGGTGATTGGATTAGTGCTTGAGACGGTCGCCCACATGCCTCAGCCTGCACGCAGCCAATGGCTGGCCAGGCTGCGTGCAGAGTACAAGCCGAAACGCAATTTCATCAAAGGCTTAGAAGGCCTGAGTTGAGCTTCGGATTACGTGCATAATCGCATACACATCTAAGGTGTATAGCCATGAACACACGAACCAATATTGTTTTAGACGACGAGCTCGTTGCCCAAGCGATGACGCTGGCGCGGGTGACGACCAAAAAAGCTGCGGTTGAGGCGGCTTTGCGAGCTTATGTGCGTAAGCCCGATTATTCGGCTTTGCTGGCACTGCGCGGCAAGGGTTTGATTGACCCTGACTATGACCCCCGAGGCCTTTACGGACTAACGCAAGCCGCGCTTGAGCGGCGGGGTTGGCATACGTTTGAAGATGCTCGGTTAGCGCATGAAAAGCAGCTTGATGCGCGGCACCTCACAACGAAACAGGCCAAACAAACCAAAAAAACAGCCACTCCCAAAACCGCTCAAAAACGCAAAGTGCCGGCTACAGCGTGATTCTCGACACATCGGCATGGATCGAGTTCTTGCGCGCGACAGGCTCGCGCGCTGACTTGAAGCTTCAACAAGCTTTTTCAAATTCAAGCGCTATCTGGATGCCAGAGGTGGTTTGCCGTGAAGTCTTGCAAGGTGCCAGGAGCGTGCCGCATTTCATGCAATTGCAAGCCGGCCTTGATGAGCTGTCGCCGTATGTCAGTTCCGACCCTTTTGAGCTGGCCAGAAGCGCTTCTTTACTGTACGCCCAATGCCGCTGGCAAGGTATCACCATTCGCAGCCCTAACGATTGCTTGATAGCCGCTTGCGCCATCGAAGCAGATATGCCTTTACTACACGCTGACCGCGATTTTTTAGATTTAGCTTCAGTTGACAAACGCTTGAAACTCATTTGATCCTGCCTTTATGACCACTGTTCACACCTCTTCCATCACCTCCCTGCCCCTGCTGGCCAGGGGCAAAGTCCGCGACAACTATGCCGTGGGCAAAAACCGGCTGTTGATGGTGGCCAGTGACCGCATCAGCGCGTTCGATGTGATTCTGGGCGAGCCCATCCCCGGCAAAGGCGCACTGCTCACGCAGATGGCGCTGTTCTGGTTTGACAAGCTGGGTGGTGTCTGCCCGAATCATTTGACAGGCGATGCGCCTGAAAGCGTGGTTACGCCCGCTGAGGTCAAACAAGTAGAGAGCCGCTCCATGCTAGTCAAGCGCCTCAAACCCATCCCGGTTGAAGCCGTGGTGCGCGGATATTTGGCCGGCAGCGGCTGGGCCGAATACCAGGCATCGCAATCGGTGTGCGGCGTACCGCTGCCAGCAGGTCTGAAAAACGCCAGCAAGCTGCCCGAACCCATCTTTACCCCAGCCGCAAAAGCCGCGCAGGGTGAGCATGATGAAAACATTAGCTATGAAAGGGTTGTGGCGATAGTGGGCGCTGACTTGGCCGAAAAAATCAAGCGCATCAGCATCGAGATTTACCAGACCGCCGCCGCGTTTGCCCTGACCAAAGGCATCATCATTGCCGACACCAAGTTCGAGTTTGGGTTGGACGACAACGGCACATTAACGCTGATGGACGAAGTGCTGACGCCCGATTCGTCCCGCTACTGGCCGATTGAGGGGTACGAAGCGGCCTTTGCCGCTGGCCAAAACCCGCCCAGCTATGACAAACAGTTTGTACGCGACTGGCTGGAGGCCGTGCGCATCAACGGCAAGCCGTGG
>JANYED010000360.1 GCA_025363315.1 Polaromonas sp. | reverse complement strand
ACCAATCCGTTAGGATTTTCCGGGGAAACGGTGAAATGCGTCGTCATCATGATCATCCGCGCTACCCAGAAGAAGATGATGTCGTAGCCGGTGACCAGCACGCTGGAAGGCAAAAACAAATCGAGTTCTTTAGTTTTCTCGGGCCAGCCCAAAGATGAAAAAGGCACCAGCGCAGATGAATACCAGGTGTCCAGCACGTCTTCATCCCGCGTCAGCTTTTTGCCCGTTGCTTGCTTGTCGGCTTGAGCTTGCGCAGCAGTTTCATTCTCGGCAACATACACGTGGCCATCCTCGTCATACCAGGCCGGAATCTGGTGGCCCCACCACAGCTGGCGTGAAATGCACCAGTCCTGGATGTTGTTCATCCATTGGTTGTAGGTGTTGACCCATTGCTCGGGCACAAATTTCACGTCTCCGTTCGCTACTGCGTCGCGCGCTTTTTGCGAGATGGATTTGCCCGTCGGGTCACTTTCTGAAACTTTGCTTAACGCCACAAACCATTGATCCGTGAGCATCGGCTCAACCACAGCGCCAGTTCTTGCACACACTGGCACCATGTTTTTATGCGGCACGGCTTTTTCTAAAAAGCCCTGTTCTTCGAGGTCTTTCAGCACGGCCTTGCGGCACACATATCGGTCCATGCCCTGGTACTGCACCGGGCCGTTCTCGTTGATCTTGGCGTCCAGCGTGAAGATGGTGATGAGCGGCAAGTTGTGCCGCTGCGCCACCTGATAGTCATTAAAGTCATGCGCGCCAGTGATCTTCACGCAGCCGCTGCCAAAAGCTGGGTCTACATAGGTGTCGGCAATCACCGGTATGGCCCGGTCGCACAGTGGCAGGTCGACCATTTTGCCAATCAGGTGCTGGTAGCGAACGTCGTCAGGGTGCACGGCCAGCGCGCCGTCAGCCAGCATGGTCTCTGGCCGGGTGGTGGCAATGTGCATGCCGCGCAACGGGTTGCCGTCCACGTCCTTTTGCGGGCCATCACTAAACGGGTATTCAATGTGCCACATGAAGCTACTCCGCTCTTCGCTTTCAACTTCCAGGTCGCTCACCGCTGACTTTAAAACCGGGTCCCAGTTCACCAAGCGTTTGCCACGGTAAATCAGGCCTTGCTCGTACAGCTTCACAAAGGTTGATGTCACCACGGCGGACATCTTTGGGTCCATGGTGAAGTACTCGTGCTTCCAGGCCACCGAGTCGCCCATGCGGCGCATTTGCTGGGTAATCGTCGCGCCAGACTCTTCTTTCCACTCCCACACCTTGGCCACAAAGTTTTTGCGGCCCAAGTCGTGGCGCGTTTGGCCGGCGGCTTGCAGTTTGCGCTCCACCACAATTTGAGTGGCAATACCTGCGTGGTCGGTGCCCGGCACCCACAGCGTGTTGTGGCCGCGCATACGGTGGTAGCGCGTCAAGCTGTCCATGATGGTCTGGTTGAACGCGTGGCCCATGTGCAGCGTACCCGTCACATTGGGAGGTGGCAGCTGGATGCTGAACGAAGGCTTGCCAGAGTCAAGCGTCGGCTCGTACATGGCGCTTTGCTCCCACAGCGGCGCAAAGTGCGCCTCAATCGCCGCAGGCTCAAAAGACTTGGCCAGGCTGTCAAGACCGGGGGTCGCAACGGCGGCCGCTGTAGAGGTGAGCGCAGAATCAGTCATAGGGGAATAAAAAAACGGCACCCGGGTGACGCCGTCGTGTGAGCAAAAGGTTACGCACGATTTTATTCGACAGACGAACGCAGAAGGCGCGCTACTAAATAAATAGCTGCTCGCGCCCGAATCGCTTGGGCTACAGGCCTAAAACATACCTAAACGGGCTAAAACGCCCGAAATCAGATGCCAGCAGGCTTCTTCAGGCTCAGCATGCGGTTTTGCGGCTTGATGTCGATGATCTTGACGCCCTCACTGTCCCGCACGGTGAGTTTTACCGGGTCGTCCTGCGCCTCGTGTGCCCACAGCTTTTTATAAAACGCCTCGAGCGTGGTTACCGGCGCGCCGTCTACCGCTTGCACCACCACGCCGGGCGCCAGGCCTGCATCGTCTGCCGGGCTGCCTTCAGCCACCCGCACCACGCGCACGCTGCCGCCCTGATCGCTGGACGTCAACCCCAGCCAGGGGCGGTTGCTTTGCTTGCTGCTGCCTGATTGCTGCATCTCGGCCAGGATGGGTTTGAGCAAATCAATCGGCACAAACATGTTGCCGGGGTTCCGTTTGTTGTCACCCAGCGCGTCCAAGACAAACAGTGAGCCAATGCCCATCAACTCGCCTTTGTGGTTAAACAGCGGCGCACCGCTGTGGTTGCCTACCCCACCTTTGCTCGCGTTGCTGACAGGCGGGCTGGTGAACAGGGCGGTGTCCAGGTGGTATTCCCACGTGCCGGAAAACGCGCGTTTGCTGACCAGTTGTGTCAGGCTGGCCCCGCCATCGTCGCCGTCAGCGGTGGCGCCAGTGGCTGCCATCAGCGGTTCGCCGGGGTTCACGTCTTGCAGGCTGCCCAGCGCTACCGGGGCCACGCCGCGCAGCGGCAGGAGGGGCTTGAGCAGACCAAAGCCGGTTGCCTGGTCATAGGCCACCGCCACGGCGGGCAGGGTTTTGCCAGCCGAGGTGGTGATTTCAATCTGCTCTGCCTCCAGCATCAGATAGCCGATGGTCAAAATCAGGCCGTCACTGCCGATCACCACGCCCGAGCCGCTGCGGTTCAAACCTAGCGTGCGCGCTGACCTCGCCTCTTTGACAGCTGTTACTTTGATCCCTACCACTGCCGCGCTGGCTCTGGCCATGGCGTCCATGATGGATTGCGCGTTGGACGCGGTGCTGGCCGTGGCAGCTAAAGCGGGTACTGCGGCTTGTACGCAGGCCAGGCTAACAAGCAGGGCGGCCAGGATGGGGCGACGTATCAGGTGGGAGGGGCTAGACAACGGCATGCTGGTTCTCCAAAGTCCGCAGGCGATATGGCCTGTGCGTCACCAGAGAATGCACCGATTTTGCCATCGCTGCAACTGCCCTTCGCATGCCCCTCAATCAGGCTACTTGATATTGCACTCGCGCCGCAAAAGGGCCAGTGCGTCGTCAAAGGCGCCGACCGCGTCGCTGCCAAACAGATGGCTCGACTCACTCACAAACGATGCCCACAGCTTTTGGTAGTCGCCGTGGTACTGCGCCGGGGCGTTGGCGCTGATGTAGGCTTGAGCAGCTTCGGGTTTGAAACCTGCTTTTTGTACCTTGCGCAGCAGCGTAGCGGCGCTTTTTTCACTCAAGAGCGTTTTGGGTGCCGCATGCGCTGCTATGCAAAAGAACAACGTCAGCAGCGAGCTGTCGTCGCTGTTGCCACCCGTCAGCTTGTCCCAGGCGGTGGCGTTTGAACGCTCATGGTGGTCCACCTCGCTCAAGCCGTCTTCCAGCCAAAAGTAACGACCCATGAAGGCGGGCATGTGGTCAAACAGCTTGCGGGTAACCAACTTTGGGTCCAGAATTTTGGCGGCATCGCGCAAGATGGACTGGCGTGCGCCGCTGACCACGTCGTGAAATTCTGCGGGCAAATTTTTGGGCACGCCTGGGTCAAAGTCCGCCGGCTTGTCAGCGTATTTTTTGCGAAGACCTGCAATCATTTTGTCAAAGGAAACCCAGTCAGGCAGCCTGTTGCCGCGCGTGGCAATGACGAGCAGTGCTGTGCGAATGACGGCTTCGGCATCTCTGCCGGCTTCTTCGAGATCGTCCGCGTCCAGGCCCAGTTCGGCCGCCATCCACAGTGCGGCGTGAATCACGGTCGCCACCTGCTGGCGCTTGGCCAACTCGGCTTGGTAATCAGCCAGGCTGCGCAGGGACCATTTGGCCAGTTGCGGGATGTGGTCGTCCCTAAAGCCGCCATGCTCGTTCATGCCAAAGTGGCTGTTCTGCGGCATGGCGATCATGGCCTTGAGCATGTCTGAGCCGCCCTTGGAGCGCGACAAAAACGAGTGGTCGCGCAGGTCGGTAGCTGCGGCCTGCACATCACCGCCGTGGGTGTGTTCCAGGTACAAGCTCACCAGGTTGACAATGCGGTCTTTGGCTTTTTCAAGCTCGGGGCGCAAAAACTCAGTGCCAAAGTAGCGCGCAATTTGCACCATGCCTTTGGGTGCGTCTGCTTCAATCGCTTCCAGCTTGTCGCTACCGATGATGTTGTGTTTTATGCCGTGTTGCAGCGCTTTTTCAAAGAACGGGCGCGCGTCGTAAAGCGATAGACCTGCGCCTGAATCCAGTGTTGCACTCATGCGTTTGCCTAAATGGCCGACTCTTCGTCCGAGTCGCGCTTGGCAGGTGTGGCTTTGCCCCGGTCGGTGTCGCCCGTTTCCACCTTGCCGTCATCTTCTTCGGCAGCCTCATCTTCACCAAAGCCCGCGTCAAAGGCACTGGCCTTGGCGCGCAGCACCAGCAGCATTTCAATGAACAGGTCAGGCAGCTCGTAGCGCAATATCCAGGCCAGTTGCATCCAGTCCTTATCGGCAATTTCATCCTCTTCTAGCTTGGGCTTTTCGTATGCCTTGGCCAGCAATTCGTCTTGCGACAGCATGTCGCCGTGGTCTTCCATCGCGTCAAACACGCCACTGCGGGCAAACGCTTCCACGCGGCTCCACTTTTCAGAAAAGTAATCGGCCAGCGCGTCACTGCCGCCCTCCAGGTCGCCAATAGCGGTCAAAAACTCAATCGGGTCCGCTTCGTCCCTGAAAATAATCGAGTTCACCATGCCGCGCAGGTGCGTGCGGGTCAGGTCTTTGTATTGCTTTTCAATCACCACCGCACGCGCGAATTGTTCCGGCGTGACCAGCAAATTGATGACGGACTCTTTGGAGTTGTCGTACTCACGAATGATAGCCAGCACGTCTTTGGCGGGCAGCTGGTCCAGCACCACCATCAGCGCGGCGTCGCCTTCAGCATCGGCGAGCTCGACCAGCGCACCTTCAGCGCCTGATATGTCCCCAGCGGCGATCAGGGTTTGGGTTTTTTCAATCAGTGCCAGGTTGTTCATTGCTTACTCTTTTCTATCAAAACCTTGCCCAACCATCCAGTCGTCAGCTGCTTCCTTGCGGGCTTTCGCATCCGCACGCTCCTCGGCATCGCCGTCGAACTCTTCCTCATCGTCCTCGTCATCTACTTGCGCCGCATGAGCAACTGGTTTGCCCGCCATGTATTCCAGCGTCGCGGCCACGGTTAAAAACCATTCACCGCCGGGCTCACTCAGTACCTTGTCCACCAAGCCTTGCGCCCACGGTGCGATTTGAATGTCATTGGCCAAACCCGTCCAGTCGGGCAACTCGTCCGCTTCAAAGCTCAGCAAGTCGTCCATCACGGCAGCATTGCTGAAGGCAAAAGCCTGATGAAAAACCACCGCCACCATTTCGGGGCTGAGCTCCATCATTTTGACCAAAAAATCAATCTCGCTACGCTTGTCGGCCAGGCGCTTTTTCAGCACATCCTTGCCTTCTGAATCCTGGCTCAGGTCATCAAGTTCAGCCTGGTAGGCTGAACGCAGGTCGGTAAAAAAAGGCGAAATAGTCATAGATACCAATTAACTTGGGGTAAAGAAGAAAAATCAAACCTGCGGCAAGAAGTAAGCTTGCCAGATTTCCTGCGCTGTCTGCAGCGGGTCGTCCAGCAAATTACGGCGGCGGTTGTCGTCGTACGCTTGGCGTTTGTCGGCGTCTGACAAGATGTCATAGGCTTGCTGCACCGCCCGAAACCGCGCCGCCGCATCGTCAGCGGCGTTTCTGTCCGGGTGATAAAACGAGGCTTTTTGGCGAAACGCTTTTTTGAT
>JANYED010000357.1 GCA_025363315.1 Polaromonas sp. | reverse complement strand
CATGACCATTTCCACCTCGGTCATGGCCTCTAACTTTTCGGTGTTGATGACGGCTGACTTCCACGTCAATGGAATCGCGCCGCCGGTGTAGCCCGTGCCGCCGCCGCGCGGGACGATGGTCAAGCCCAAATCAATACAGCCTTTGACCAGGCCTGCCATTTCAACTTCCGTATCAGGGGTGAGCACAACAAACGGGTATTCAACCCGCCAGTCGGTCGCGTCTGTAACGTGCGAGACGCGCGACAGGCCGTCGAACTTGATGTTGTCTTTTTCGGTCAGTTTGCTTAAGGTGCGGCTGGCTAATTTGCGCAAGTCATAAACCTCTTCAAATGACGTGGCAAAACGGGTCACGGCATCACGCGCGGCGCGCAGCAGTTCACCCACGATGGCATCACGCGCTGGGTCCACACCCGGTGTGCGGCGCTTTTCAACCTCGCCCAGCCGGTGCTGCAAGGCATCGACCAGCAGCTTGCGGCGTTTGGGGTTGTCCAGCATGTCGTCTTGCAGATACGGGTTGCGCTGCACCACCCACACATCGCCCAGTACCTCGTACAGCATGCGGGCTGAACGGCCAGTTTGGCGCTCGCCGCGCAGCTGATTGAGCAGGTCCCACGCACGACTGCCCAGCAGGCGAATGACGACTTCACGGTCTGAAAATGACGTGTAGTTGTAAGGTATTTCGCGGATACGGTTTTCTTGCGTTTTTGCGTCAAGCGCAAAAACGTTCAATTCTTCAAGTTTTGTGGGTGCGTTCATCGTGGGGATTCTGTGGCTTTGGGGGGCATACCCCAAGCAGCCTTTAATGTTAACGCAGGGGCGAAACCTGTTGCGGCGGCCCGTCAGATGGCCTCGTGGAAACCCCGCTTGTAAAACCCGCTGCATATCGCTTAAATCGGCCTGTCACAAACGGTTTTTATGCTGTTTGATTCATCACATATCTGGAGTTTTTATGAAATACCGCTTTGCCGCTTCCGCTTTGGCTGCGCTTGCCGCCTGCCTGCCCCTGGCCAGCCAAGCCCAGACAGAAGTCCAAATGTGGCATTCCATGGTGGCGGTTAATGGCGAATGGGTCAATGACCTGGCCAAGGACTTCAATGCCAGCCAGAAAGACTACAAAATTGTGCCCGTCTTCAAAGGCAGTTACGACGAGTCGATGACCGCTGCCATCGCAGCTTTTCGCGCCGGCAACGCACCGCATATTTTGCAGGTGTTTGAAGTGGGCACCGCGACCATGATGGCCAGCAAAGGCGCGATTGTGCCGGTGGCTAAAGTCATGACAGACGCCGGCTACAAGTTCGACCCCACCGCTTACGTGTCCGCAGTGGCGGGCTACTACACCGCACCGAATGGGCAGATGCTGAGCTTTCCGTTCAACAGCTCGACAACCGTTTTTTACTTCAACAAGGACGCTTTCAGGGCCGCTGGCCTGCCGACAGACAAAGCCCCGTCAACCTGGCCTGAAGTCGCGTTGGCAGCGGCCAAGCTCAAGGCATCGGGCCACAAGTGCCCATTCACCACGGCCTGGCAGGGCTGGACGCAGCTGGAGAGCTTTTCGAGCTGGCACAACGTCGAGTTTGCCAGCCAAGCAAATGGTTTGAAGGGCATGGACGCCCGAATGAAGATAAATTCACCATTGCACCAACGCCACATTGAAAACTTGGGCAACATGGCCAAACAAGGGCTATTCGTCTACAAAGGCCGCGGCAATGTGCCCGAGGCGAGCTTCATTTCGGGCGAATGTGCCATGGTCACCACCTCGTCAGGCTTTTACGGCAACGTAGCTAAAAACGCCAAGTTTGGCTATGGCCTGGCCCCGCTGCCCTACTACCCGGACGTGCCAGGCGCACCGCAAAACACCGTGATTGGCGGGGGCAGCCTGTGGGTCATGTCGGGTAAAAAAGCGCCCGAATACAAGGGCGTGGCGGCGTTTTTCAACTACATCTCCAGCCCTGAAGTTCAGTCGGCCAGCCACAAGCGCACCGGCTACCTGCCGGTGACCACTGCCTCGTACCAGCTGACTGAAAACTCCGGCTTTTACAAGCAAAACCCCGGCACCGACGTCGCCGTAACGCAGATGATTCGTAAAGTGACCGACAAGAGCCGCGGCATTCGTCTGGGCAATTACGTGCAGGTGCGGGCGATTGAGGACGAAGAGCTGGAGCAAGTCTGGAGCGGCAAGAAAACCGCCAAGGAAGCGCTGGACGCCATCGTCAAACGCGGCGACGAGCAGCTGGAGCGGTTCCAGAAGGCCAACAAAGGCTGAACTGCCCCGTTAGGTAACAAATAGGCTTGCAGCCCAATAGATACGGGTGCAAGCAGCTCCTGTACTTATAGCATTTACCTTCAAGGCAACTCTTGGAAAAACGCGTTCAATTCAAGTCAAGTTGGCTGCCATGGGCGCTGCTCATGCCGCAGCTGGTGGTGATTACCGTCTTTTTCTTTTGGCCAGCCGCGCAGGCTGTGCTGCAGTCGTTTCAGGTGCAGGATGCATTTGGCACATCGACTGAATGGGTGGGGGTTGCCAACTTCAAAACCCTGTTCAGCGATGAAGGCTACCTCGCATCGTTCAAAACCACCGCTATCTTTTCCATTTTGGTAGCGGTGCTGGGCATTGGTATTTCGCTGGTGCTGGCGGTATTTGCAGACCGCATCATCAAAG
>JANYED010000344.1 GCA_025363315.1 Polaromonas sp. | reverse complement strand
CTCTTGTCGTCCATGGCGCCAGCCCTGTCCCAGTGAAACTGCACTTTGACCCGGCCAAACTCGTCGCAGTGGATTTCCTCGCCTGCCGGGCCCACGACGGTGGCGGTCTGGATGCCGGGGGCACTTGTGGGGGTGCTGTTGACTAGTGTGAACTAGCGTGCAGTATCAAGTTAAGGCGCTAAGTATTTCACAGCTGCTTGCGCCCGTATTAATTGGGCTAGTGGCTTATTTGATGCTTGAAATGGCTGCTCAATGAAATGTTCAGCAACATTTAAAGATAATTTGCAGTAATTTGGCGCGGCTGTGATCACGATATTAATCGTCTTCGATTTAGAGATGTGCCGATGTATTCGTCGGCTTGTCTTGCAAAGATCGGGCCTTTGAAATTTAGATTGATATGGAAATCGGAGTGCAGGTCTTGAAGGCCGCTTGGTACGACTTAAATCAAAACTGGCCATGGCAATTACTACGTCATAGAACTTGCGGCCTTGGTTCATGTCCGTGAACAGAGAGTGCTGCAGGCTGGTTGAGTTGTGTAGCAACTGAAGCTGCGGACTAGGGAGCTATTTGCAACTCGGTTGAGCGATTTCAGGGAACGGCGCTGCGACTTGCTTATATGGCACAGCCGTGTTCCAGCTAATCTAATAGCAAGTTCCAGCTAGACAAGATAGAATTCGCTTTCTCCGCACTGAGTAGATTGTCTTCGTCAAACCAACCTGTTAAGTTTTCTTACCAAAGCCCCTGAATATTATCAATGACTGTCCAAGCGTGAATACAACTTGCTTTGTGTATTACTGACAAGGGTTGCTCAAATAGCGGAATGCTATTTGCCGGGCAGCGGTAGATTTCCCAAATCTCCACTCCACTTGTACGACCATAATATTGATATATATTTTTCCTCTGTATTACAGTGTGTGCCTAACAGTCATCTAGTATAAAACGCACAATAGTATGCAATCAGGTTTTGCGTAAATTGACGTGTTACGAGTCGGAGAAAATCCAGTCTTAGAGTTACAGGCAACTCCAAATTTACTTGGCTTATGTGAGTTGTTTCAGCAACTCAAGAATTTTGTCGGGCTCATATTTCGAGCTAGGTCGAAAACTGTTTGTGACGCAGCCATCTACTCCAATAAGCCAATAGCCGACAGTTGCCTCAACGGGCGCTTTGGGGAATAAATGTTCACACCTCGGATCCACCTCTACGATCCACATCCCAGCTTCATCTTTTTGTTTGTGTCGCATGTATAGTGGCAAAGCTCTTCTTGATATTTCTATGGGTCGATACCTTGCATTGGGTTCAAAAGTACCTTCAATCTGCCCGTCTGCATTAACTTTCCACGCACCTTCAATTGCCTCAGGAGGTGTATAGTCATTGTGCAAGTATGAAAAATCAATTTGATACACCCATCCGTTTGGAGTTTTCTTTGCTTCTTCGATGGTGGCAAGTGTTGGGATACTCATCTCATTACCTTGGTAAGTTTTGTAGATTCTAATTGCCTGGTGGCCTGTAATTCGGATTCCGAATGATTGGTCCTAGTGATCCGTTTGGCATAAGCTCCCGTGCGTTGATAATATTTGAAGGCGGTATTTTCCCCACAACCGCAATCTCAAATTCGTTCCCAAACGACGAGCGACTTCCGAGGGTAGCATTAACGTCTACTGCATTAAGGCCACGGGGATCAACTTTATAAACGTAGCTGCCGGGCGCCTGATATCCTGCAAAACTCTTTGCAACGTTTTCAGAGGTTGAAGTTCCGACGTAGATGCTCGAAGCGTTTTCGGATTGGTATTTTGCTAAATCGGTGTTTCCCCCTCGTGCTGAAAACCCATCATCAAATATTTCTTTCGGATTTCGACCATCGCCACGAAACAGCGGATCACTTGATGCGTATTTTTTTATTGGAGGTGACTTATCTATATATATGCCGTCGCTTCCTTTTGCCTTGGCAGCCTCATCGCCCACCCGAGCCACATCACCCCCTAGATCCCCCGCCTTAGCCGTTTCACCCAATTTCGCTGCATCAGCGCCAGCACCCCCGAGCTTGGCTGCTTCGGCTGTTATCTCCAATTCTTTGACGCCCCGCACCACTTTAGCCGCCGCACTGGCTCCTTCGGCAAACGCACCTACTGGTATCAGCATTGGCAGCATTGAGCCGCCTTTTTGTGCGTCTCCTGTGATCTCAAAGATATCACTGGCGTAACCCGCTTGCATCATCTGGCTGGCCCGGCCTGCTAAAGCATTAGCTGTGGCGGTGTCGCCCCTTTGGTAGGTCTGTAGGGCTGCGTAGTTGAGCGCGTCGGCTTGCATCGCCTGTGGAATGGGCCCGGCGTATTTGCTGCCCAGTACCAGTAGGTTCCACAGGTCTGAGGGCAGGTTGCCGACTCCTTTGGCTACGCCTATGCCGGTGTTGCATGGGTCGTTCCAGGACGCTTCAGCGATGCGTTTGGTGCTTTCCCAGGCGCCTGTGAAGAACTCGCCTGTCTTGTCCCACAAGCTGCGTTTGTCTTTGGCTTTGTCAATCAGCGCTTGTAGCTGGGGGCTGGGTGGCTCGGTGGCGCACTTGGCCGTGTGAATCGTGCCTTGGCACTTGTTGCTGGTGGTCATGGCATTAATCTGCTGTGTTCATGCCGCCACATTCAAGCCGCCACGTTCATATCGACCTCATCACCGTCTCTGGCGGTCAAGCGGTCTTCAATGAGCACGGTGGTGCTGCCTTGCTTGACTTCAACGTTGCCGCTGGTAACGGCAACGCCGGAGATGATGCCTTTGCCTGCGTTGCCTTTGACGCCCGATATGACGCTGTTGAGCAGCAAGACTTTTTCATCTCGGGCGTACACGCTGGTGCTAAAGCGGGCTTGCTCTGGCGGTAGGGTTTGCATGGGCTTGAAGGCCACGACCGTGTTGCCTACCTTGCACATGTCTGGGGTGACGGCCAGCACAAAGAAGGCACTCTCTGCGTCGGCTATGTGGGGTTCTGTGCTCATGTAGGGGCCTGTTCTGTGGGGGCCTGTTCTGTGGGGGCGTGCAGCTCAATCACGCAGGTGGTGATGTTTTGGGTGTGGTCCAGCGTCAGGCGCCACGTGGCGTGCAGTTGGGTGTTGTCTAAATCGACGTGTAGGGTGTCCAGCCGCAGTTGGCCATCGAAGGCTTGGCCAGCCTCGTTAAAGCTGCGCGCTGCCAAACGCCAGCCGGGCAATTGC
>JANYED010000298.1 GCA_025363315.1 Polaromonas sp. | reverse complement strand
GTGGCATTCAACCTTATTCAATTGGCCTTTAAAAACTCAGCCACTTCCAACAAAATCAGCTCATTGTCATCTGCCTTGTTCGGCTCGCGGCTGCTTGAAAATGGCAGGTTGTTGTCATTGCCCACGATGATGTGACTGGCATCCACTACGTCCACGTTTTCGATCGTGAAGAACGGAAAGGTCAACACACCGTTGTTCAGCGGCTTGCGGGCTAGTTTGGCAGGATCAGCGATGTTCATTAGGTCGATGTAGCCGACCTTGCGCATCGTGCCGCCTACATTGGCGTTACTAAATTCAACTTTGTAGACCCGCTTGAACTTGGCGATGTCATGAAAGCAGTCGATGCGTTTTTGGCCTTCGGGGCAAGCTTTGTCTGATGTGCCTTCGCCGTTGTCGCGCTCAATGATCAGGCCCGTTGTGTTATCGATCATGTTGAAGTCGCCGATTGCGTTGCTGTTCGCCTCCAACACATACTTCCAGTGGCGGCCGGTCCAGCTTTCAGATTTGACATCAAACGCCAGCACCCGCAGGTAGTCTTTACCGCCTACGTTCTCGTTGGTTTTAGTGGCTGCGTCGTATAGCGCGCCTTCCAGCAGCGCATACAGCTTGCTGCCATCCTTGGAAGCAGCCATGCCCTCAAAACCTTTAGAACGGCGGACCTGAAAGTCAACTAGCCCTCCAGGCGTAGCGGGCGTTGTCCGCGCTGGGTTGTCTGGCGAGCGCACCACTTTTCCATCGACCAGAGTGTCAAACACCGCCAGCACCTTGCCTTTTTAAATCGGTTTTAATTAAAAACGGTCCAAACTCGTCACCAATCCAAAGCGCACCGCCGGCGAACTGGAAGCTCTCGGTGTCAAAGTCGCTGCCAGTCAAGTAGCGTTTGCCGTTGCCTTCATGAACGATACGGAAAGGTACTTTTTTATCCGGGTCATGCAAGAAAATTGTCTCCAGCTTCTCCATGCTGCCCGATTTAAATTCAATCGCATAGCGGTTCAAATACAGCATCGCATCAGGTGAATTCGCCTTTGAGCCAAAGCCGTTGTCAGTCAGTATCCAAAAGCTGCCATCTGGCATTTTTTTAATACCCGAATGGCCTTGTAACGGCTGCCCCCTGAAGGGAAGCGAAACACCGGTTGGCCTCCCAGCAGACAGGCCCTCAACCGTGCCCAAGGCTTCAACCCGCGTGCCAGACGTAAATTTGCCGCTTATTTGCAGATCAGAGGGCACGTCCTTGGGAGTTTCCATGAAGGACTGGGCAGGCATCATCACATGACCTGCCAATACAGCTGGGAAAGAAGTTTGAGGGTAAGCCGGTAGCGCGATAAATACGCTCGCGGCCGCAAGAGCACTCAGAGACTTTACAAAATTTGATGACAGCATTGACTTGTTTCGGGTTACGTAAAGAACCAGCATATGCAGCCTGTGTGACACTGCGATGACATCGGCGCAGCGTTATCGACTCCGTGTCAAAGCGCCTACATTCGTAGCATCGCTGATTCGGATTTAGTCCATGTAAAAACGCTCAAATTGCCTCGCCGTTGGCGCTAGGTAAACGATATTTAGGCCCCGGCAACAACAGAGTAACGCAGCAGATATTCGCTGGTGTCTATTGGACCGAGCCACATCAACACACTCCCTCAAATTGCTAGCTTACTTTGCAAGGGTAGGTTTGTTCTCGTAAGTGTTTACAGGTCGCTTGTGGATGTTTGTCGCCGCCCTTGCCAAAATGTACCCAGGAGCATCGCTACGCAGCTCTAATGCATTGCGGGAGCTGTAGCGCCTTTCAAGCCGCGCCCTGCTGGCCTTTCTGGTGGGCGCGACCACCTTCAGCCTGGTCTTGCGCACCTTCGCCACCGATGCCTGGCTGGCCGACCTGATTGTTAGGTCAAGCCTGCCTCCGAAGGTCACGGCATTGCTGGTCCTGCTTGCGGTAGCCGCCTGCGCTTGGGTGCTCGACGCATTCGAAATAATCTTCGTCATCATCCCCATCGTGGCCCCGCCGCCGATTGCCGAGCTGGGCGACGCGCAACAGACGGCCGTCCTCCTGCTGCTGGCCCTGCAATTGAGCTTTTTGCAACCGCCCATTGGCTACGCCGTGCTAATGGCCCGCGCACGCATGGTTACACCGGTTAGTTCGTTGCCATTGCTGGCATTGATGCGCGCGCTGGCGCCGTGGGTGGCGGCACAGGCAGTCATCACCTGCTCCGTATTTTTTGTGGCCTGCGATGGTGCACCAATTGGACGCTCTTGCACCGTTGTCAGCCGAAACCGCTGTGACCAGTGACGCCGACGTAATCCAACAGATGCGTGAGATCGGCGAGCAGCAGGCGCATGACCCGGACACTGCGCCAACGAAGCCAGTCACCAG
Source organism: Polaromonas sp. (assembly GCA_025363315.1). Lineage (GTDB taxonomy): Bacteria > Pseudomonadota > Gammaproteobacteria > Burkholderiales > Burkholderiaceae_C > Polaromonas. The sequence goes on along the minus strand of JANYED010000298.1, from coordinate 658 downwards.
CGCTCCCGGCCAGTTCATGCCCTAATTTGTGGCCTTCAGCGGACCTGTCGATCCGGCATGCCGAGGTTATGGTCGAGCAAACCCAGCAGAATCTCACCGACAAAGAAGTTCCAGCCCGCTTCGCTGAGCCCGTAGCATTCGGCTTGGGGCACCAGTTCACGGTGCGTCATACTGATGGGCGTCTTGGCTCCAGCCGGCGACAACTCCCAAATGACCTCGGTACCCGTCCATTCGTTGTGGTCCTTGAGCTAGGGCAGGCTGCTCCTCAGCAACCGCCACACGACTTTTTCGTCGGGTAGGCGCTCGGTCACCTCAAAGTCAACGAAGGTCTCGCCAAAGTAGACGCTGAAAGTATCGCCCGCATGCCCAGCTTGCCCTGTGAAGCTCCCTGTCCACCATTCCGAGACGGTCGCAATATAAACCATTGCTTCACTGGCGGACAACTGAGTTTCTAGGCTGCGTTAATAGTCAGCGTTTGCCATGCCGCGTGCTCTCAAAACATGGAAATAGCCTAAGTTTATTTTGCAGCGCAAGCTTTGCCGTGATCGGCGTGATTGCCTTTCGTTTTCGCGTCAGCCTCGGTCATGTATTCACCGACTTTGGTTTTGCCGTAAAACTTGCTTCCTTCGCAGTGGTAGGTCTTGGATTTACTGTTGAC
>JANYED010000230.1 GCA_025363315.1 Polaromonas sp. | reverse complement strand
AAAATGCCTTGTTTGCCTGCAACCAAATACGCGGTGAGCGGTCAGCATCAGACAAGGGCTTGTCGTTGCCAATGCGCCAAGCCATGGAGGCGCGGATGGTGTAGTCACCGTCTTTGCCCAGCGTTAGGCCAAAACCTGCACCTTTGATGTTGCGGTTGTTGTTAACACCCGGCAGCGGGTTCTTGCTGATGGTCACGCCGCCGTAGTCGTAAAAAGCTGAAACGATGGTGCTGGCTGACCCAATTGCCCACGCTGGGTTGGTGTACCTGGCCTCAAACGTGCCGACATAGCCTTGGTCGCCTGAAGCCTCCCCAACCGGATAGGCGCGCACGCCGGTGCCGCTGTTGGGGCCGCCCAGGCTCAACTTTTCGGCAGATGGCAGGTTGCGGCTGGCAAACTGGGTGCTCACGCTGGCCAGCAGGTTGATGTTGCTGGTGATCGTTTGCAGGCGCAGCAGGTCAATATTGGTCTTGCTGAAGTTACCCAGGGTGTTGGCACCGCCTGCGGCTTGGTCGGCGGCGGCTGTAGCGGCTTGGTCAATGCTGAGCTTGCCGTTGGTTAAACCGACGTTAAAGGTGTTTAAGCCGCCACCCAGCAGACTGTCGCGCCAGTCGCCTTGCAGGGCTAGGCGAGTATTGCTTATGCGACGGGTCTCGGTGCTGTTCACGCTCAAAACGCGGTCTTCTAGGCGTTTGCTGTCAAAGCCCAGTTGGGCATTGACATTGGCGTTGCGGCTGCGCACCAGCGGGTGGCTGACAAAGGCGCTGGCAATGGATGCGTCACCTTCGGCCCGCAGGGGGGCAAAGTCTTTGATCAAGAGATAGTTGAGCTTGGTAAAAGACACACCTACTTGTGTGCCGTAGTAGCCCACGGGCGTTTGCCAGGCAATGCGGGCCAGGTTGGTGCGGCTGTTCTCTAACGCGACTTGGGTGCGAATGCTTAGCTGGTCGCCATAACCGGTGGCGTTGTTGACTGCAACGCTGGCGCCTAGACGATAGGCACCGGTAAAGGTGCTGCCGTGGTTGTCAAAGTCAGCACTGCCTGTGACAAAGCCGTTGCTGGCGCGGGTCAGGGGCAAAAAGCGGTCATCTGCCGGGATTGGCGTGTTGGCTACATCGACATCAATGTCGGCTGTGCCGACTGCGGCACCTGCGCCCAGGGCAGATTTGACATCAACACCGGGCAGGTCGCTCAAAATTAGCAGGGGGCGCTCCAGCGTAGCCTCGGTAATTACCGCGCCAGGTTTGAGGTGGGCATCGAGCACGCTTTGGGCAAAGGATTCTTTGAGGCGGGTGGCAGGTGTGCCAGGCTTGTTGGTGGCTTTGACTTTGCCAACATAGGCTTCCAGCACGGTGATCTCAATCGAGCCGCTGGTCACGTCTTGCCTAGGCAGGTAGGCCTGCGCCAAAAAGTAGCCCCGGCTGCGGTAGTAGTCGCGTACCTTGGCGGCGGCGGCATTCAGTTCAGCCAGGGTGGCGGTTTTACCGACCAGATCGGCCACCAGTGGGGCAAGTTCAGCCGTGGTGAAGGCGGTGTTGCCTGTGAAGGTGAAGGACTTGACGGCGATGCTGACTGAGGGCAGGGCGTCAAGTGCTGGCCGGGGGGTGAAGGTTTGCGGTAATACCTGCGGCGCAGCTCTTGGCACAGCCAAAGGTTGCACGCCCTGCTGCTGGAGCGTGCTGCCTGCATCGGGGCGGATGGCGGGGGTTTGGGCCTGGGCCAGATCGCTAGTGGTTGTAAAGCAAAGAGCAAGGAGCGCAGCAAGTGTTGTCGGCTTGAAGCAGGAAGCAGTATTTTTCATGTGCAATATAAAAAGAAAATGAGTTTCTTAAAGAAAATAATCATACAAATATTTACCAATGTAAACAAGTGTAAATACACAATCTCACTGCTTTGCCTATTTCTGCAACATTTTCGCATCGATGTATTGATAGCTTCAATGCCATGAAGGAAATGTTCAATTGCTCTTTTATTTATAGCTGCTTGCGCCCGTATTCATTGGGCTAGAGCCCAATTTTATGGGTAAAAACAGGCAAAAAAAGCCTAAACAGCGACTTCAAGGCCGC
>JANYED010000217.1 GCA_025363315.1 Polaromonas sp. | reverse complement strand
AGTTGTTCTGATGAATTTCCAATGAAAAAGGACAGCATTTTGAAGTGCTGCCCTTTAAATTGGAGCGGGAGAAGAGTCTCGAACTCTCGACCTCAACCTTGGCAAGGTTGCGCTCTACCAACTGAGCTACTCCCGCATTGCAAGTTTTTGATTATAGCTAACTTTCGACGCGAGTTTGCCATCTCTCAAAAAAGTTGCTCAGTGTTTAACTGCGCCTGTTACATCCGCTGGCGGCACCACTATTGCTGCCACCGCAGCAACTACGGGTGAAGCCATTTCTTCATCTGTCAGTGGCACCGGCATGCGCTCAAGCGCCACCTTCAGCACTTGGTCAATCCACTTGACGGGAATGATTTCAAGGCCGTTTTTAACGTTATCTGGGATCTCTTGCAGATCTTTTGCATTTTCTTCGGGAATTAATACCGTCTTGATACCGCCACGCAAAGCCGCCAGTAGCTTTTCCTTGAGTCCGCCAATGGCCGTGACCTCGCCGCGCAGGGTGATCTCCCCCGTCATCGCCACATCACCACGCACGGGAATGCCTGTCAGCGCGGAAATAAAGGCTGTCGTCATAGCCGCACCAGCACTTGGGCCATCTTTGGGCGTTGCGCCATCAGGCACGTGAATGTGAATGTCGCGCTTTTCAAACAAATCGTCTTTGATGCCCAGCATCGCCGAGCGGCTGCGCACCACCGTGCGGGCTGCATCCACAGACTCTTTCATCACGTCACCCAATGAGCCGGTCCGCGTGATCAAGCCCTTGCCGGGCATGATGGCTGCTTCAATCGTCAGCAAGTCACCTCCGACTTCTGTCCACGCCAGGCCAACCACTTGGCCAACCTGATTGTTTTTCTCAGCTCGCCCGTAATCAAATTTGCGCACACCCAAAAATTCATTCAGGTTGTCTGGCGTGACCAGCACTTGCCCTACCATCTTTTTGAGCTGAATGCCTTTGATGACCTTGCGGCAAATCTTGCCGAGTTCACGTTCCAGCGAACGTACGCCCGCCTCTCGCGTGTAGTAGCGCACGATGTCGCGCACCGCTTGCTCTTGCACTTGCAGCTCTTCGGCTTTCACGCCGTTGTTTTTGACCTGCTTGGGCAGCAGGTAACGCATGGCAATGCTGGTCTTTTCGTCTTCGGTATAGCCCGACAGGCGAATGACTTCCATCCGGTCTAACAGCGCGGGCGGAATGTTCATCGAATTGGACGTGGCCACAAACATCACGTCGCTCAGATCAAAATCAACCTCAACATAGTGATCGCCGAAGGTGTGGTTTTGCTCCGGGTCCAGCACCTCCAGCAGCGCACTGGAGGGGTCGCCCCTAAAGTCAGTACCAAGCTTGTCGATTTCGTCGAGCAAAAACAACGGGTTGCGCGTGCCTGCTTTTGACAGGCTTTGAAGCACCTTGCCCGGCAGCGCGCCGATATAGGTGCGGCGGTGGCCGCGAATCTCGGCTTCGTCGCGCATGCCGCCCAGGGCCATACGCACGTATTTGCGGCCTGTAGCTTTGGCAATGGATTGTCCGAGCGAAGTTTTACCAACGCCCGGTGGGCCAACCAGGCACAAAATCGGCGCTTTGAGTTTGTCGACACGCTGCTGAACCGCAAGATATTCAACGATGCGGTCTTTGACTTTCTCAAGCCCGTAATGGTCCTCGTTCAGCACATTTTCGGCGTTGACCAGATCATGTTTGATCTTGGTTTTTTTGCTCCATGGCAGCGACGTCAGCACGTCGATGTAGTTACGCACCACCGTCGCTTCAGCTGACATGGGCGACATGAGCTTGAGTTTTTTAAACTCGGCATCTGCTTTCTTTTTGGCCTCTTTCGGCATTTTGGCGGCTTTGATCTTTTTCTCAATCTCGTCCACGTCGGCGCCATCTTCACCGTCACCCAGCTCTTTTTGAATCGCCTTGACCTGCTCGTTCAAGTAAAAATCGCGCTGGTTTTTTTCCATCTGCCGCTTGACGCGGCCACGAATTTTTTTGTCGACATTCAAGATATCCACTTCACGTTCAAGCTGTTCATACAGATTTTCCAGCCGCTCTTTGACGGGCGACAAGTCAAGAATGACCTGTTTGGCATCAAGCTTCAATGGCAAGTGCGCAGCTATGGTGTCAGCCAGCCGGCCAGCATCGTCAATGCTTGAAATCGACGTGAGGATTTCAGGCGGGATTTTTTTGTTCAGCTTGACGTAATGGTCAAACTGCTGCATCACCGCGCGGCGCAGAGCTTCAATTTCGCTAGTTTTGTCGGCCGCAATGGCGACCGGCTCAATAGGCGTAACGTTGGCGCTGAAATGCAACTCGCCGTCTTCAATTTTGTTCACGTTGGCGCGTTGCTGGCCCTCGACCAGCACCTTGACGGTACCGTCAGGTAGCTTGAGCAGCTGCAAAATAGTCGCTACACAGCCGACCTCAAACATGTCTTCGACCACCGGCTCGTCCTTGGCGGCAGTTTTTTGCGCCACCAGCATGATGCGGCGTTCGGACTCCATGGCCGACTCCAAAGCCTTGATGCTCTTAGGCCGGCCAACGAACAGTGGAATGACCATATGCGGGAACACCACCACATCGCGCAGCGGCAACAGGGGCAGGTCCAAAGGGGTAGAAGGCAGAGTAGTGGTTGCTGACATGTATACCTTAAAAGACCTTCAAATAACAGTTGGATGCGTAGTAGCTTGGGCCCGATCGTTCACTTTCAAGAATAGAGCCTTTCAGGCCTTTTTAGCTGTCTCGCGGTATACCAGTAAGGGTGCCTTGTTTTCTTCGATCGTTGATTCGTCCACCACTACCTTATCCACATTGCTGGCAGACGGCAGGTCAAACATCGTGTCAATCAGCGACTGCTCCAAAATTGAGCGCAAGCCGCGCGCGCCGGTCTTGCGCGCCAGCGCCTTTCGGGCAATCGCTTTGAGGGCCGATGGCCGAATCTCCAGATCAACGCCTTCCATTGCGAGCAGTTTGCTGAACTGCTTGACCACCGCGTTTTTGGGTTCGGTCAAAATTTGCATCAGCGCGTCCTCGCTCAGCTCAGCCAGGGTAGCGACCACCGGCATGCGCCCTACCAGCTCGGGGATCAGGCCAAATTTGATCAAGTCTTCTGGCTCCACGTCTTTGAAAGACTCGGTCAGGCTGCGTGTTTTTTTACTTTTGACGGCGGCGCCAAAACCAATGCCTGACGTCTCGGTGCGGCTTTCAATGACTTTCTCCAGGCCGGAGAAAGCGCCTCCGCAAATGAACAAGATATTGGTGGTGTCAACCTGCAAGAAGTCCTGGTTTGGGTGCTTGCGCCCGCCTTGCGGCGGCACTGAGGCCATCGTGCCCTCAATCAATTTCAACAACGCCTGCTGCACGCCTTCCCCGGAAACATCGCGAGTGATCGACGGGTTGTCAGACTTGCGTGAAATTTTATCGATCTCGTCGATGTAAACGATGCCTTGCTGTGCCCGCTCAACCTCGTAGTTGCAGCTTTGCAGTAGCTTTTGAATGATGTTTTCAACGTCTTCGCCCACGTAACCAGCCTCGGTTAATGTGGTCGCGTCGGCCATGACAAATGGCACATTCAGCGTTCGAGCAAGAGTTTGCGCCAGCAGCGTTTTGCCAGAGCCCGTGGGACCAATCAACAAGATATTGCTTTTGGTCAGCTCAACATCATCCTTTTTGGCTTTTTCTTTATGGCGCAATCGCTTGTAGTGGTTGTACACCGCCACCGCCAGCGTCCGCTTGGCCGGCTCCTGGCCAATCACATAGCCGTCAAGCGTGGTTTTGATATCTTGTGGGGTCGGCAGGTCTCCCCGTGTTTCACCGGCGTCCAGGCCCGCAGGCAGCTCATCGCGGATGATTTCGTTGCAGAGGTCGATGCATTCGTCGCAGACGAAAACAGAGGGACCCGCAATGAGTTTCTTGACTTCATGCTGGCTTTTGCCGCAAAACGAGCAGTACAGAGTCTTTTCGCTGGAGGAGCCTTTTTTCTCGGCCATTATGGGGTTGCCTTATTTGCATGTTGCAGGATGGCTATACAAGATTTACCAATGATAACCAAATAAAAACGGCGCTATTTGTCACAAGTAGCGCCGTTTTATTGAGAGCAAAAATCGGTTTATGGGCGTTTGGCAATCACTTCGTCAACGATGCCGTATTCCTTGGCTTCAGTTGCCGATAACCAATAGTCGCGCTCCATGTCACGAGCGATTTTTTCAATAGGTTGACCGGTCCGCTCTGCGTAGATTTTGTTGAGCTGTTCGCGGGTTTTGAGAATTTCACGTGCCGAGATTTCAATATCTGCAGCCATACCGCGGGCACCGCCCGATGGCTGATGAAGCATGACACTGGAATGAGGCAGGGAAAAGCGTTTACCCTTAGCACCAGCGTTCAGCAGGAACGAGCCCATGCTGGCTGCCATGCCGGTGCAAAGCGTCGACACGTCGGGCTTGATGAAATTCATGGTGTCAAAAATCGCCAGGCCAGCGCTGACCGAGCCGCCCGGAGAGTTGATGTACAAAGAAATATCCTTATCCGGATTTTCGCTCTCCAGGAAAAGCAACTGAGCGACCACAAGATTGGCCATGTAGTCCTCGACCGGCCCAACCAGGAAAATCACCCGCTCCTTGAGCAGGCGCGAATAAATGTCGTAAGAGCGCTCGCCACGACCTGATTGCTCGATCACCATAGGAACCAAGCCCAAAGCCTCGGTTTGCAATGAATCGTACGCGCCAAAGGGGGTGCTATCAACTTGGTTGGTATACATAAGATCGCTCCATAAATGAATAGTTGGTACTGTACCCAAAACAAATGGGGCTGGTGCGCTGGACTTCAATCCACACACCAGCCCCATTGATTTAAAAGTTTAAAACGCTTTAAAAACCATTAACTCCGCGCGTTTGCTTCCCGCCGTCAGTTCTGCGCCATCAGCTCGTCAAATGACACTGACTTTTCAGTCACTTTCGCGTGTCCCATCACAAATTCCGTCACGTTATTTTCAATCACAACACCTTCAACTTCAGCCATGCGGCGGTTGTCGCTCAGGTACCACTTGACCACGTCTTGCGGCTTTTCATAGCTGGCGGCCAGCTCTTCAATGTGGGCTTTGAGTTGTTCTGGCTTGGCTTGAAGGTTGTTCGTGCGCACCAGCTCGGCCACGACCAGACCAAGGCGCACGCGCTTTTCAGCTTGCGGGCGAAAGATGTCGTCAGGAATAGGGGCTTTGTCAGCATCCTTTACGCCGCGCTGTTTGAGGTCAGCCCGGGCAGACTCAATCATGCGGTCAAGTTCAGCCTGCACGCTTGAATTGGGCAAGTCCAGTTCGGCTTTGGCAACCAAAGCATCCATGACTGCATTCTTGTTGCGGGCCAGCAAACGGAACTTGACTTCACGCTCAAGATTCTTTTTGATGTCAGAACGCAAGCCTTCAACCGTAGCATCAGCAATGCCGAGCGACTTGGCCAATGCTTCATTGACTTCAGGCAAATGCGCAGCTTCGAGTTTTTTAACCGTGACCATGAAATCGGCCTGCTTTCCAGCGACGTCTTTGCCGTGGTAGTCCGCCGGAAAGCTCAAAGGGAAGGTTTTGCTTTCACCAATTTTCATGCCACGCACAGCTTCTTCAAACTCTTTGAGCATCTGGCCATCGCCGATCAAAAACTGAAAGTCTTCAGCCTTGCCGCCAGCGAAGGTTTCGCCGTCGATTTTGCCCTCGAAATCAATCGTTGCGCGGTCGCTGTCCTGGGCTGCTGCGTCCATGGCGCGCTGCGAGAATGTGCGGCGCTGCTTGCGTAAGATGTCCAGGGTTTTGTCGATGGCGGCGTCGCTGACATCGGCACTGACTTTTTCAATCTCAGCTGTTGTCAAATCGCCGATTTTGACGTCTGGGTAGACCTCAAAAATCGCGTCAAACGTCATTTCGCCTTCGGGAGCGCCTTCCTTTTCGCTGATGCGCGGCTGGCCGGCAACACGCAGCTTGGCTTCGTTGGCCGCGCTCGAAAACGCCTGGCCAACCTTGTCGTTCATCACTTCGTAGTGAACGGAGTAGCCGTAGCGCTGGCTAACCACATTCATCGGTACTTTGCCAGGACGAAAGCCATCCATCTTCACGGTACGGGCGAGCTTTTTCAAACGCGCGTCGACTTCATTTTGAATCACGCCGACCGGCAGGCTCAGTGTGATTTTGCGTTCCAGCTTTTCTAAGGTTTCAACGGTCACAGCCATGATGCTCTTTCTAATTTCCAAATGTCACACAAAATTTCAAGGTGGTGCGCGGGGCGGGACTCGAACCCGCACAGTATTGCTACCGTCAGGACCTAAACCTGGTGCGTCTACCAATTTCGCCACCCGCGCTCAAAGCGAAGCAACTGAATGCAAGCGTCCAGCCGTTCAAAATTAGGTCAACTCTTGATTTTAGCCTGTAACCAAGGCTGGCTCGCGTTTGATGCGAAACCACACGTGTCTAGCGCTTGCGCGCTAGCCCGCTGGGCGGATCAATTTAACACCGGTGTTTCGCGTTTTACGCGAAACCATGCGGCATACATAGCAGGCAACGCCAGCAATGTCAGCGCCGTCGCCACAATCAAGCCGCCCATGATAGCGACAGCCATCGGCCCCCAAAACACGCTGCGCGACAGCGGGATCATGGCCAACACCGCCGCCGCAGCCGTCAGCACGATCGGCCGGGCGCGCCGCACGGCGGATTCAACAATCGCGTCCCAGGCGGCTACACCGCGAGCGCGCTCGTGCTCGATCTGGTCAATCAAAATCACAGAATTTCGCTGGATCATGCCCATCAGGGCGATCACACCCAGCAAGGCAACAAAGCCGAACGGCCGACCCAACAACAGCAATGCCCCTGCCACACCTGCGATACCCAAAGGCCCGGTTAAAAACACAAGCATGGCGCGGCTAAAGCTTTGCAGTTGCAGCATCAGCAACGTGAAGGTCAAGAACAGCATGATCGGGATGCCCGCCGCGATCGACGCTGAGCCCTTACTGCTTTCCTCTACAGCTCCCGCTACTTGCACCCGGTAGGCGGATAAGCCTTGCGCCCTCCATTTTTCTTCCAGCGCTTTCAATTTGGGCAGCAACTCATTTGTGACGGTAGCGCCTTGCAGGCCTTCAACAATATCGCTTTGCACAGTGATGGCGTAGTCACGGTTTTCGCGCCACATTACACCCGGTTCCCAGGCAAATACGGGCTTGGCAATTTGCGTCAGCGGTATCGACTTGCCCGATGTCGTGGGCAAATAAGCGTTGGCAATGTCAGTGATGGCGTTGCGTTCATCTAACGGCTGACGCAGCACAATGTCGATCAATTTGTCTGCCTCGCGAAACTGCCCAACAGGTGTGCCCGACAAAATTGTGCGCGATGCCTGCGCGATCGACTGGCTCGTCACGCCCAGAGCGCGAGCTTTGGATTGGTCAACTTCCAGCCGCAGCACCTTGACCGATTCGTTCCAGTTGTCGTTCACGCCGCGGGTGTTCAGGCTTTCACGAAAGATTGCCTTGACTTCGTCAGCCCGCTCACGCAGCACCAGCGGGTCACTGCCCACCACACGGAACTGCACCGGGTACGGCACAGGTGGGCCGTTAGGCAGGAGCTTGACGCGGCCACGCACTTCGGGAAACTCCTGCGCCAGCAGCGCAGGCAGCTTGATGCGCAGCGACTCTCGCACCTTCAAGTCCTTGGGCAACACAATGAGTTGCGACACATTGGTTTGCGCAAAGACCTGATCAAGCGGCAAATAAAACCGGGGTACGCCCGAGCCCACCCAGGTGGTGACAGATGTCACGCCCTCTTGCTTCAGCAGACGCGCCTCTACCCGCTTGGCCGTCGCTTCGTTAGCGGTAAAGGATGTGCCTTCAGGAAACCAGATGTCCAGCATGATTTCAGGCCGGCTTGAGTCAGGAAAGAACTGCTGCTGCACCCTGCCCATGCCGACAATGCCGAGTGCAAAAATCAGCACCGTGCTGCCGATGGTGACCCAGCGATAACGCACGCAC
>JANYED010000192.1 GCA_025363315.1 Polaromonas sp. | reverse complement strand
AGTTGTTGGCCGAAGGAAGCCCGGAAGACATTCGCAGCAATGCCGAAGTCAAGCGCGTTTATTTGGGGCAGAACTGATGACACCGAACGTATTGCTGAAAGTCGAACAGCTCAACGCCTGGTACGACCACAGCCATGTGGTGCAGGGCTTGAATTTTGAAGTCAGGCAGGGCGAAATCGTCACGTTGATGGGCCGCAACGGCGCCGGCAAAACCACCACGCTGCGCACGCTGATGGGGCTGGTTAACAAGCACGGCGGCAAAGCTATGTTTGATGGCCAAGACCTGATGCCACTTGCCACTCATGAACGCTTTCACTTGGGCCTGGCCTACGTGCCTGAAGACCGGCGCATCGTGCCCAGTTTGACGGTGCTGGAAAACCTGCAACTCGGCTTGACCGCCAGTAGAAATCGCGGTGACATGAACGCCATGATCGATGAGATTGCGCAGACCTTTCCGCGGCTGAAAGAGCGTTTGCATCAAGACGGCACATCAATGTCTGGCGGGGAGCAGCAAATGCTGGCGATTGCGCGTGCCATGATGGCGAGGCCGCGCATGATTTTGCTGGATGAGCCTTCCGAAGGCATCATGCCGATTTTGGTGGACGAAATGTTTGAGCTGTTCAGCGGCATGCGGCAAAAAGGCGTTACGATTTTGCTGGTGGAGCAAAACGTTGAGCGCGCTTTGAAAATTTCAGACCGTGCCTACATCGTTGACCTGGGGCAGATTGTTCACCAGGGCAATGCGGCCGAGCTGCTGGCCAATACCGAAATCCAGGAAAAGTACTGCGCGGTGTAGTACCGTTTGTTATCCCAACTCGTCAGCGCTGGCTGACAATGAGCCGGGCTGCTGTCTGGTGTTACGCCGTACCTGTTGGGCAATAAGCTCCTTGGATGTTCTTGACAATGGCGCGGCGCATTTATCTTCCTTTATGGCGAGCCGTACAGCAATGGATGGACGCTGACGGTATGCGCATGAGCGCGGCCATGTCGTTTTACGGCATCCTTAGCCTGGCGCCGCTGCTGGTTTTGATGGTGGCGATCTTGGGTTGGTGGCTTGACCGCAATTACATTGAAACCAGTCTGGTCCGGCAAATCAGCAGCGTGATTGGCGAGCAGGGCGCGCAAGTGGTCCGGCAAGCGATTACCAGCGCCAAGCAACCGAGCGAAGGTATCGCTGCATCAATGGTTGCGTTTGTTCTGCTGCTGTCTGGTGCCACGGGGGTATTTGCCGAGCTGCAGGACGCTTTTGAACGTCTGTGGAGGCGCGGCAGCGGTGAGCTGCCTCAGCAGAAGTGGTGGTACAGCGCCACACTGCGGCTGCGCGGCATCGCCTACATTCTGGCGTTCGGTTTTTTGCTGCTGGTGTCACTCGGCGTATCGACTGCGCTGGGGCTGGTGTCCACCTGGGCTGGCAGTTATTTACCAATTGAAAAAATCGCTTTTGGCCTTAACGAGCTGGTGTCGTTTGCATTTTGCGTGGCGCTGTTTGTGTCGCTGATGCGCATGAGCGCGGGCCCCAAGCCGTCGCTGCGTTATCTGGTCATGGGCGCATCCGCCGGGGCTGTGCTGTTTGCGGTTGGCAAGCATGTGATGGCGCTTTATTTGTCGACCGCGGCGGTGGTGTCGGCCTACGGTGCTGCGGGCTCCTTGGTAGTTATTTTGATGTGGATTTATTTTTCATCAGCGGTATTGTTGCTGTCCGCCAGCATGGCACGCGCCTGGTGCGATGCCGCCACGGTCAGCACGCCAGACCCCATTAACCCGGCCGCTGTGCCTGCTCGCATTTGATTTGAATCAGCTCAAATTGCCCAGGCTGCTGCCCCAATTTTGCCGCGGTCAGGCAGCCGCCCCAGACGCAGCCAGTGTCCAGCGCCAGCGTGTTGTGATGCATGAATCGCCCGGCGTTGAGGGTTGACCAGTGTCCGAACGCGATCGGCTGGCCCAGGCTTTGCCGGCTCGGGATCTCAAACCACCGCAGATAGCCGGGCGGTGCGTCAGCTCCGCCACCTTTGGTGGTGAACTCCATCTCGCCTTCAGCAGTACAAAACCTCAGGCGTGTCAGGGCATTGATCGCCACGCGCCACCGCTCGATGCCGGCCAAGCTGTCGTGCCATTGGCGCGGCTGGTTGCCAAACAAAGCAGCCAAAAACTGTTTGAACTCCGGGGCGCGAAGCTGCTGCTCAAGCTCGGCTGCCAGCGCCAGCGTTTTTGCGCTGGTCCATTGCGGCAGCACGCCCGCATGCACCATCAGCCAACCGTATGCATCTATCGCCATGGGCCTGTGCCGCAGCCAGTGCAACAGGTCGTTGCAGTCAGGTGCCGCCAGCAGCTGTGCGAGCGTATCGCTTTTGCTTTGCTGGCGCACGCCTTGCCACACGCCTAGCGCATGCAGGTCGTGGTTACCCATCAGGCATTGCGCCGCCTGACCCAGTGCGCTCAGGCGGCGGAGCACGGCCAGTGAATCTGGACCCCGATTGACAAGGTCGCCTAAAAAGTAAAGCGTGTCTGTGCTTGGGGAGAAATCAATTTCCTCCAAAAGCCGCGCCAAGGGTTCATCGCAGCCTTGCAAATCGCCAATCAAGTACAGTGACATCTGTCTATTTTCCACTGCGCTCTATGGATTTTCTGCTGATTGCGTTTTTAACCCTGCTCAACAGCCTGTTTGCAATGTCTGAAATGGCTTTGGCGTCCAGCAAGAAAGCGGTGTTGACCGCCATGGCCGAAGCCGGTGACAAAGGCGCACGGGCTGCGCTGGGGCTGCTGGACAACCCCACCCAGTTTTTGTCGTCAGTGCAGGTCGGCATCACCTCGATTGGCATGCTCAACGGCATCATCGGCGAAGCCGCCTTCAGCGGCGGGCTGGCCAATTGGTTGCAGGGCCTGGGGGCTGCGCCGCGCGTGGCCGAAGTTTCTGCCACGGCACTGGTGGTGACGGTGATCACTTTCATCACCATCGTTTTTGGTGAGCTGGTGCCCAAGCGCATTGGCCAGCTGTACCCGGAAGCAGTGGCGCGCTGGGTGTCCCAGCCCATGATGTGGGTAGCGCGGGTGGCCAAGCCTTTTGTCAAGCTGCTGTCGTTCAGTACCCAGGCTGTACTCAAGCTGCTGCGCATCAAAAACACCACTGGCCGCGCCGTGACGGAGGAAGAAATCACGGCCAGCTTGGAGGAGGGCGTGGACGCAGGCTTGATTGAAGAGCACGAGCACCAGATGGTGCAAAACGTGTTTTTGCTTGACGACCGTTTGCTCACGTCGTTAATGCTCCCGCGCGCGGACATTGTGTGGCTGGACGCGTCCAGCACGGTGACTGATGCGCTCAGCCAGGCGGGCCTGGCGGGTCTCGCTGGGCATTCGTGGTACCCGGTGTGCCGGGGCAGCCTCGATGATGTGGTGGGGGTGGTCAAGCTGGCCAAGCTGCTGGCCACCAGCGGGCAAGGCTCAGCGGTCGGCCAGGACACGGTTGCAGCGCATGCCGCGCCCGCTGTATTTGTGCCGGAAACCCTGACCGGCATGGAGCTGCTGGAGCAGTTTCGCGCTCAGTCCACCCGCATGGTGTTCGTGGTGGATGAATACGGCGTGGTGCAGGGGCTGGTGACGCCGCTGGACATGCTGGAAGCCATCACGGGTGAACTTCAGCCCGGCGCGCAAACCGATGCGTGGGCTACGCTGCGAGACGATGGAAGCTGGCTGATCGACGGCGCGATGCCAGTGGCCGAAATGAAAGCCAGGCTCGACATCAAAGA
>JANYED010000124.1 GCA_025363315.1 Polaromonas sp. | reverse complement strand
CAGCCAGGGCGGTCAGCGGTGTCAGTTCTGCGGGTTTGATGACCACCGGGCAGCCTGCGGCCAGCGCGGGCGCAACCTTGCGGGTGATCATGGCCAGCGGAAAATTCCATGGCGTGATGGCTGCGCACACGCCAATCGATTCCTTGATCACCATCAAGCGGCGATTGTTGTCAAACTGCGGCAGCGTCTCGCCGTTAACGCGCTTGGCTTCTTCGGCAAACCATTCCACAAAGCTGGCACCGTAAACAATCTCACCTTTGGCCTCGGCGAATGGTTTGCCTTGCTCGGCTGTCAAGATGCGGCCCAAGTCGTCTGCATTGGCAATCAGCAGGTCAAACCACTTCATCAAAATCGCATGGCGCTCCTTGCCTGTCTTCTTGCGCCAGGTAGGCCAGGCGGCGTTAGCAGCGGCAATTGCGGCTTCGGCTTCTTGAGGGCCCAAATTGGCCACGTCAGCCAGCTTGTTGCCGTTGGATGGGTCATGTACATCAAACCTCGCTGTGCCTGCTACCCATTGGCCGTTGATGAGTGCGTCGGTTTTGAGAAGGCTGGGGTCATTCAGTAGGGCTAGCGGTGCGGTTTTATTGAAACCTGCGGTTTTCATGTCCATGGCGGGGTCTTTAAGTAACGATTTGAGGGAGCGCTGTTTTGCGCACAGTCCCAAAGCATAGTCTTTTGCCTCAAACCGCGGGCGCAATGGTAAAGTCTAGTTGAATCAACCAACTTTAAGGAGCCGCCATGCACGCCGTCGGTTTATTTGATGCCAAAACGCATTTCAGCGAATATGTCGCGCGCGCTGAAGCGGGCGAAGAGGTCATCATCATGCGCCACAACAAGCCGGTGGCCAAGCTTGTGTCTTTGACGGCCAAGCCCGCACCACAAAAGATTCCCAAGTTTGTGCAGCGGGTGTTTCACTCAGGCGGGTTTCTTATTGATGAAACCAACATGAACAAACTCAATGCAGAACTTGAAAACGAGTACATCATCGAAAAAATGAGGCAAGGCCGATGATGCTCCCGGACATCAATGTCCTGCTCTATTCAGTAGAAGCTGACAACCCGTATCACACAGCAGCTAAACGCTGGCTTGAGTCAGCTTTCAACTCATCGTCTTCCGTGGGATTGGCCTGGCTGGTACTTGTCGGATTCGTGCGCCTGTCAACGCAGCCAAGGATTTTGCGCAAGCAATTGACAACTATTGAAAGTTTGGCTGTGATGAACGATTGGATACATCACCCAAAAGCTCAAATTGTCCATCCAGGATTGCAACACGGCGCACTTTTGGGTAGCTTTTTAATAGCGGCTGGTACTGCCGGCAATCTTTCAAACGATGCGCATTTGGCAGCATTAGCCATTGAAAATAATGGCACTGTCGGTACTTTTGACAAAGACTTCAATCGATTTCCTGGTGTGAAAGTCGATCTTCTTAAATCCAAACCTCCTATTTAAATCACTCGCCCGTATGACCGCTACCAAAACCGCACCAAAATTCTCCGTCGCCGACATCCGCAAATCCTTCCTCGACTTTTACGCTGAGCGCGGCCACGCCGTGGTGCCGTCCTCATCGCTCGTGCCGGGCAATGACCCAACGCTGATGTTCACCAACTCGGGCATGGTGCAGTTCAAGGATGTGTTTTTGGGCACCGACAAACGCAGTTATGTGCGGGCCGCATCGGTGCAGGCCTGCCTGCGTGCGGGCGGTAAACACAATGACCTGGAAAACGTCGGCTACACCGCGCGCCACCACACGTTTTTTGAAATGCTGGGCAACTGGAGTTTTGGCGATTACTTCAAGCGTGAGTCGTTGCTGTGGGGCTGGGAGCTGCTGACCAAGGTCTACAAATTGCCGCCTGAAAAGCTGCTGGCCACCGTCTACATCGACGACCAAGAGGCCTACGACATCTGGCACAACGAGATTGGTTTGCCTGCTGACCGGATTGTGCGCATTGGCGACAACAAAGGAAAAAAATACGCGTCAGATAACTTCTGGATGATGGCCGATACAGGCCCTTGCGGCCCTTGCAGCGAGATTTTTTATGACCACGGCGATCACATCCCAGGCGGGCCACCCGGCAGCCCCGGTGAAGACGGCGACCGCTTTATTGAAATCTGGAACCACGTGTTCATGCAGTTTGACATGCAGGCCGACGGTAGCTTGAACAAACTGCCAGCGCCGTGTGTTGATACGGGTATGGGGTTAGAGCGTCTTGCAGCCATTCTTCAACACGTTCACAGCAACTATGAGATTGATATTTTTGATGCGCTCATCAAAGCTGCGTCACGCGAGACGGGCGAGGCCGACCTGAACAACAAGAGCTTGAGGGTGATTGCCGACCACATTCGTGCGACGGCATTTTTGGTCAGCGACGGCGTGAACCCGTCCAACGAAGGGCGCGGCTATGTGCAGCGCCGAATCATTCGCCGCGCCATTCGCCATGGCTACAAGCTGGGCAAAAAGACGCCGTTTTTCCATAAGCTGGTGCCTGACCTTGTCGCGCTGATGGGCGATGCGTATCCGCGCCTTAAAGCCGATGGCGCGCGGGTGATGGACGTGCTGCGGGTCGAGGAAGAGCGGTTTTTTGAGACGCTTGAAATCGGTATGACGATTTTGGACGCTGCTTTGGCTGATACGAAGGTGCTGCCTGGCGATGTGGCCTTCAAGCTGCACGACACCTACGGCTTTCCGCTCGACTTGTCCGCAGACGTTTGCCGCGAACGCGGTTTGAGTGTTGATGAACCTGGCTTCCATTTGGCGATGGACAAGCAAAAAGCTCAGGCTAGAGCTGCTGGCAAATTCAAAATGGACAAAGCGCTTGACTATTCAGGCGCAGGTCATGCGTTTACCGGTTACACCCTGCTGGAAGAACCCGCCAAAGTTGTCGCGCTGTATCTGGATGGTGCAGCGGTTCAGTCTTTGAATGCTGGGCAAAACGGCATTGTGGTGCTGAACACGACTCCTTTTTACGCCGAAAGTGGCGGGCAGGTGGGTGACCAAGGTTCCATTTCCTCCAGCACGGCCGTGTTTGCAGTTGATGACACGCAAAAAATCAAAGCCGATGTCTTCGGCCACCACGGCAGCGTTAGCCAGGGCACGCTCAAGGTGGGTGATGCCGTCACTGCACAAGTCAACACCACCGTTCGCGCTGCCACCATCCGCAACCACAGTGCCACGCATCTGATGCACAAAGCCTTGCGCGAGGTGCTGGGCGGCCATGTGCAGCAAAAGGGCAGCCTGGTCGATGCAGACAAAACCCGTTTTGACTTTATCCACAACGCTCCAGTAACGGATGCGCAAATCCGTGAAATTGAAGCCAAAGTCAATGCTGAAATTTTGACCAACGCGGCCACTGACGCCAGCGAGATGGACATGGACGCCGCCCAAAAAACCGGCGCCATGATGCTGTTTGGCGAAAAGTATGGCGACAAGGTTCGTGTGTTGAGCATTGGCAGCAGCAAAGAGCTCTGCGGCGGCACGCACGTGGGCCGCACCGGCGACATCGGCGTCTTCAAAATCACCAGTGAGTCAGGCGTGGCATCTGGCGTTCGCCGGGTTGAAGCCGTGACTGGCCAGGCTGCACTTAGCTATCTGCAATCGCTCGAAGCTACCGTTGGCACGGCAGCAGCA
This sequence comes from Polaromonas sp., assembly GCA_025363315.1. Lineage (GTDB taxonomy): Bacteria > Pseudomonadota > Gammaproteobacteria > Burkholderiales > Burkholderiaceae_C > Polaromonas. The sequence goes on along the minus strand of JANYED010000124.1, from coordinate 659 downwards.
TCACTCAAAGCCAACCCGACGGAACTGCAAAACCGTATTGATCAAGTGCTAGACCACGTCAAGTCTTTAGAAAAAGAAGTCGCAGCCCTCAAAGGCAAACTCGCTTCAAGCCAAGGTGACGAATTGATGCTGCAAGCGGTTGACGTCAAAGGCATCAAAGTGTTGGCCGCCAAGCTGGAGGGCGCTGACGCCAAGACCCTTCGCGACACGATGGACAAGCTCAAAGACAAGCTGAAAACCGCTGTCATTGTGCTGGCAGCAGCGGACGGCGACAAGGTGCAAATCGCTGCGGGTGTTACCGCTGACAGCATTGGCAAAGTCAAGGCTGGGGAGCTGGTAAATTTTGTAGCTCAACAAGTTGGCGGTAAAGGCGGTGGCAAGGCCGATATGGCTATGGCAGGCGGCACTGATGCGTCAAAACTAACAGATGCGTTGAAGTCGGTACAAGCCTGGGTCAACGAGCGAGTTTGAGGGTTCGGGAATTTGCTATTACTTTAGGAGCTGCTTGCGCCCGAATTTATTGCTTGGATTCAACTCTAAGTGCAACACACAGGTCATTGGATGATAGCCGGGGCGCTATGGTGGTTCAGCAGCAAATTGCGATAGACCTCCAGAGGCGAGTAAGCGTTCAGAGTCTTGCGGGGGCGATTGTTAATCTC
>JANYED010000117.1 GCA_025363315.1 Polaromonas sp. | reverse complement strand
GCCAGTCACAAGCGCACCGGCTATTTGCCAGTGACCACCGCCTCGTATCAGCTGACTGAAAAGTCTGGCTTTTACAAACAGAACCCCGGCACCGACGTGGCCGTGACGCAGATGATCCGCAAAGTGACCGACAAGAGCCGGGGCATTCGCCTGGGCAACTACGTGCAGGTGCGGGCGATTGAGGACGAGGAGCTGGAACAAGTCTGGAGCGGCAAGAAAACCGCCAAAGAAGCACTGGACGCCATCGTCAAACGCGGCGATGAGCAGCTGGAGCGCTTTCAGAAGGCCAACAAAGGTTGATGACGGCATTTTCAGGCCAAATTTGGCCTATTTAGGGTGCCAAATATGCTTGTAGCCCAATAGATTCGGGTGCAAGCAGCTCCTAAATTAATAGTAAATAGTTGCAAGGCAAACTTTGGAAAAACGCGTTCTCTTCAAATCAACCTGGCTGCCATGGGCTTTGCTCATGCCGCAGCTGGTGGTGATTACCGTGTTTTTCTTCTGGCCAGCAGCGCAAGCGGTGCTGCAGTCGTTTCAGGTGCAGGACGCGTTTGGCACATCGACTGAATGGGTGGGTTTTGCCAACTTCAAAACGCTGTTCAATGATGCCGGTTATCTGGCCTCTTTTAAAACCACCGCCATCTTTTCGCTATTAGTTGCGGTGTTAGGCATTGGCATTTCGCTGGTTTTGGCCGTGTTTGCAGACTGCATCATCAAAGGCGGTCTGCTGTACAAAACATTTCTGGTCGTGCCCTACGCCGTCGCCCCAGCGGTGGCGGGTGTGCTGTGGGTGTTCATGTTTTCACCGTCGCTGGGTGTGGTGGCTTATGCGTTGGGCCAAATTGGCATCAACTGGAACCACCTGCTCGACGGTGGTCACGCGATGACGCTGATTGTGGCGGCATCGGTGTGGAAGCAAATCTCGTACAACTTTCTGTTTTTTCTTGCGGGGCTGCAGTCCATTCCCAAGTCGCTGATTGAAGCTGCCGCGATTGACGGTGCGCGCCCGTGGCGGCGCTTTTGGTCGATCCAGTTCCCGCTGCTGTCGCCGACCACGTTCTTCCTGCTGGTCATCAACATGGTGTACGCGTTTTTTGACACCTTTGCGATTGTTGATGCCACCACCCACGGCGGGCCGGGGCAGGACACATCGATACTGGTTTACAAGGTGTATTACGACGGCTTCAAGGCGATGGACCTGGGCGGCTCGGCAGCGCAGTCGGTGGTGCTGATGGTCATTGTGGTGGCGCTGACCGTCTTGCAATTCAGGTATGTCGAAAAGAAAGTGAACTACTAGATGGTTGAGCGTCGCGCCACTTTAGGGATTCTTGCCCACGCCATCATGATCATCGGCGTGCTGATCGTCGCATTTCCTTTGTATCTGGCCTTCGTCGCCTCCACCCACACGGCGCAAGAAATCGTGCAGGCACCGATGCCGCTGCTGCCGGGCAGCAACTTTTGGGCAAGCTACAAAGCTGCGCTGCTGGGCAACGCGAGCGACGGCGGCGGCTCTGGCGCACCGGTAGCCCGCATGATGTGGGTGAGTTTGATGACAGCGCTCATCATCACGGTTGGCAAAATTTCTATCTCGCTGCTATCGGCGTTTGCGATTGTTTACTTTCGTTTTCCGCTCAAGGGCCTGTTTTTCTGGATGATCTTCATCACGCTGATGCTGCCTGTTGAGGTGCGCATTGGCCCGACCTACAAGGTCGTGTCCGACCTGGGCATGCTGAACAGCTATGCGGGCTTGACGATACCGCTGATTGCGTCAGCCACCGCCACGTTCTTGTTTCGCCAATTCTTTTTGACGGTACCCGACGAGTTGGTGGAAGCAGCGCGCATGGACGGCGCGGGACCGATGCGGTTTTTCAAGGACATTTTGCTGCCGCTGTCCAAAACATCGATGGCCGCGCTGTTTGTGATCCAGTTCATTTACGGCTGGAACCAATACCTCTGGCCACTGCTGGCCACCACCAGCGAAGACATGTACCCGGTGGTGATTGGCATCAAACGCATGATTGCCGGTGGGGACTCGCAAAACGAATGGAACGTGGTCATGGCCACCGCCATTCTGGCCATGTTGCCGCCTGCTTTTGTAGTGGTGCTGATGCAGAAATGGTTTGTTAAAGGTCTGGTCGATACTGAGAAATGAAAACACCCCCGAAGCGCTTTCAGCGCCTCCCCCTCAAGGGGGCGACACCTGCGGCCCGGCAAAGCCGGTTCCGCGATGTCCGCTTGAAAAATCCTTCATCGGAAAATCTCTATGGCTTCTATTTCATTTAAAAACATCACCAAACGCTACGGCACAGGCAAAGCCGCGGTGCAAATCCTGCACGGCATTGATGCGGAAATCAATGACCATGAATTCATCGTCATCGTTGGCCCGTCGGGTTGCGGCAAGTCCACCCTGCTGCGCATGGTGGCCGGGCTGGAGGAAGTCACGGGTGGGCAAATTTGCATTGGCGGCAAAGTCGTCACTGACCTGGAGCCGTCTGAGCGTGACATTGCCATGGTGTTTCAAAACTACGCGCTGTACCCGCACATGAGCGTGTTTGACAATATGGCTTACGGCTTGAAAATCGCCAAAGTACCTGTCAGTGAGATCAAGCAACGCGTCG